>NZ_PYHT01000059.1:0-520 GCF_003023875.1 Nocardia sp. MDA0666 | reverse complement strand
TCCCCGAGGCTTATCGCAGCCTCCTACGTCCTTCATCGGCTCCTGGTGCCAAGGCATCCACCGTACGCTCTTACACACTTACTAACAAAGATGCTCGCGTCCACTGTGCAGTTCTCAAACAACACACAAGACCTTCTCACCACTGCGGCACCAGCCGGGAAGAAACCCGCGGTATGACACGCGGAGAAAATCTTGTCGTATCTTTTGCCTGGAAAGAACGTCTGTTCTTTCAGGACCCAACAGTGTGTCGATATATCCCCGCCGGCCGGTCACTGAGTACCGGCCGATACGCGGGAGAGGTTGTCAGCGTTCCACCCATGAGCTCCAGCCGGACTACATGTGAGTCCGAAACTGTCTCTGCCAGAGGCGATCTCGACTGTTCGAGACACCATCTGGAGAAGTGCTCCTTAGAAAGGAGGTGATCCAGCCGCACCTTCCGGTACGGCTACCTTGTTACGACTTCGTCCCAATCGCCAATCCCACCTTCGACGGCTCCCTCCACAAGGGTTAGGCCACCGGC
>NZ_PYHT01000058.1:0-526 GCF_003023875.1 Nocardia sp. MDA0666 | reverse complement strand
TCCCCGAGGCTTATCGCAGCCTCCTACGTCCTTCATCGGCTCCTGGTGCCAAGGCATCCACCGTACGCTCTTACACACTTACTAACAAAGATGCTCGCGTCCACTGTGCAGTTCTCAAACAACACACCCACCCAAACCATAATTTCAGGACCAGCACCCTCCAACGAAGGCCGGTATCTCAGAAGATCTGAGCAAGTCGTTTTGATTTCCTAGAAAGTCCAGACTCGCGCCTGTTCTTTCAGGACCCAATAGTGTGTCGGTATATCCATCGCCGGCCAGCCAAGAGACTGCCCGGAGTGCGATGAAGTCAGTCAGTGTTCCACCCATGAGCATCCGCAGCCCTACATGTGAGGACTAAACGGTCTCTGCCACAACCACATTCACCTCTGTGATGCGTCATGGAGAAGTGCTCCTTAGAAAGGAGGTGATCCAGCCGCACCTTCCGGTACGGCTACCTTGTTACGACTTCGTCCCAATCGCCAATCCCACCTTCGACGGCTCCCTCCACAAGGGTTAGGCCACCGGC
>NZ_PYHT01000057.1:0-594 GCF_003023875.1 Nocardia sp. MDA0666 | reverse complement strand
CGCGACGTGAGCGAAGCCTACCGAGCGCGCCGACACGGCCACGCCCCGCACTGGACGCCGCTACCGGTGCAATATGTCGACTACGCACTCTGGCAACGCACCCAACTCGGCGAACTACACGACCCCCACAGCCGCATCACCACCGAGCTCGAATACTGGGAACACACCCTCGCCGGAATGCCCGAACACCTCGACCTTCCTACCGACCGACCCTATCCACCGACCACCGACCAACACGGCGCCAGCGTCGTCATCGACTGGCCCGCAGAACTACAGCAACACATCGCCGAGGTCGCGCGCGACCACAACGCGACAAGTTTCATGCTCGTCCAGACCGCCCTCGCGGTACTACTGTCCACGATCAGCACCAGCACCGACGTCCCCATAGGGTTCGTCGTCGCCGGCCGTGGTGACCCGGCCCTCGACGAGTTGGTCGGCTTCTTCGTCAATACCTTGGTACTGCGGGTCGATCTGGCCGGCGACCCCACCTTCACCGACCTGTTGACCCAGGTTCGCACGCGCAGCCTCGAAGCGTTCGAACACCAGCACGTGCCGTTCGAAGTGCTGGTCGAACGACTCAACCCAGCCAGATCA
>NZ_PYHT01000056.1:0-719 GCF_003023875.1 Nocardia sp. MDA0666 | reverse complement strand
GAGTCATCACACAGCACTTGCAGGGCAAGCAGGCGATCAGACCCAGTCAGCAAGGGCCTATGGATGGCAGATCCTGCTTGACAAACCTGATCTCCTTCTATGACAAAGTGACGCGCTGGGTGGATGAGGGAAAGGCTGTGGATGTGGTCTACCTTGACTTCAGTAAGGCTTTTGACACCGTTTCCCACAGCATTCTCCTCAAGAAACTGGCTGCTTGTGGCTTGAACTGGCGCACACTTCGTTGGGTTAGAAACTGGCTGGATAGTCAGGCCCAAAGAGTCGTGGTGAATGGAGTCAAATCCAGTTGGAGGCTGGTCACTAGTGGCGTTCCCCAGGGCTCGGTGCTGGGGCCGGTCCTCTTTAATATCTTCATCGATGATCTGGATGAGGGCATTGAGTGCACCCTCAGTAAGTTTGCAGATGACACCAAGCTAGGTGCGTGTGTCAATCTGCTCGAGGGTAGGAAGGCTCTGCAGGAGGATCTGGATAGGCTGCACCGATGGGCTGAGGTCAACTGCATGAAGTTCAACAAGGCCAAGTGCCGGGTCCTGCACCTGGGGCGCAATAACCCCAAGCAGAGCTACAGGCTGGGAGATGAGTGGTTGGAGAGCTGCCAGGCAGAGAAGGACCTGGGAGTGATGGTGGACATTTGGCTGAATATGAGCCAGCAGTGTGCGCAGGTGGCCAAGAAGGCCAACGGCACCCTGGCTTGTATCAGA
>NZ_PYHT01000005.1:0-352495 GCF_003023875.1 Nocardia sp. MDA0666 | reverse complement strand
GAGTGGTGGGCGGCGGTTTGGTCGGGTCCGGTTTGGTGGGGCCGGGCTTCGTGGGATCAGGCTTGGTGGGGTCGGGCTTGGTGGGGTCGGGCTTGGTCGGGTCCGGTTTGCCCGGCCCCGGTTTGGTGGGGCCACCCGGCTCGTGGGGGCCGCCGGGCCGTGGGCCGGCGGATCCGGGCGTGGCCGGCGGTCCCGCGCCAGGGGTCTGCGGGGCGTTGATCACGCGCGTGTCGGTCTGCGGTCCGCCGGCCGGAAACTGCGGCCCGGCAAAGGCATTCGCCCCCAGCGGGCCGGAGCCGGTGACGCCGTCACTACCCGCCACGGGCAGTCCGGCCGTGGGTGTGACGCCGTCCTGCGACAGCTTCGGCAGGCCGATAGTTTCGGTTCCAGCCGTGTTCTCCGGCATGCCGCTGCACCGCCTCCCTCGAGTTCGTCCTCATTGTCGGCCCTTCCCGCAAATGGGAAGTGATGCGGTTTCCGCATCGCGGCGACGGTGCCGCATAGTCGTGGACGACTTCGGGTACGCGAAGTTCCGCGAGTTTCGCTGGTCCTGCGGCAGCCGGGCCGAATCGGGAGGCGTTCGATGCGCAGCGATGGCGAGGCGGTCGAATGTCGCCACAACTGACCGTCGGACTCGACAGCGTGCTGAATTCCCTGCTGAAGCTCTACGGTACCGGCAGTCCCGCCGTGCAGGCGGCGCCGTCCTCGGCGGCCCCGTCGAATTCCGCCATCGACCTGCGTACCGGGGCGTTGATGGCGGGCTATCACGAGACCGCCGGGATGCACGCCTCGGTAGCCGGGGCGCATGCCGAGCGAGATGCGGTGGTGCACAAGGCGGTAACCGCCGCCGGCGACGGAACGGTCAAAGGTCGCAGCGTGGTCAACGGTCAGATCGCCGATCTGCAGACCCGGCTGCGTGCGATCGCGACCGTGGGCGACACCCGCTTCAGCGGCCCGGCTCTGCTCGACGCCGCGCACACCGCGGTGACGAATGCGGCCCGCCAGGTCGACACCGACCTCGCCGAGGCGCAGCGGCACGCGGCGCAGATCGTGCCGCCCGCGACGCCGAAAACCGTTCGGGGGCGGCTCACCTCGAATCCGGGCCGGCGCCGCCGGCGCCGGCCGCGTCCACGGACCACGTCGGTGGCGCGGACGGCCCGGGCATTGCCGGCGATGCACCGGCCGGTCCCGTCGGACGGTACGGCGGGCGGTAAGGCGGTGAGCGCGGCGAGCGCGTATCTGGGTCTTCCCTATGTGTGGGGCGGCGGTGGGGCCGGGGGTCCGAGCGGCGGCGGATTCGACTGTTCCGGACTCACCCAGTACGCGATCGCCGAGGCGACCGACGGCAAGGTCGTCCTGCCGCGCACCACGTACGAGCAGATCTACAGTGGCGTGCGTATTCCGCCGCAGGATGTGCGGCCGGGGGATCTGGTGTTCCCGGCCGGATCGTTCAGTGCGCGCGGACCCGAACACGTGCAGCTGGCCGCGGGCAACGGCATGGTCATCGAGGCGCCCTATTCGGGCTCGACGGTCAAATGGTCGCGCATGCCCAGTGAGGCCGTCGTGGTGCGGGTGATGTGATGGTCTCTGTCGTGTGCTGATTCGGAACGAGTGCCCGTGGCCGGATCGCGGTGTGCGAGCACTCGTTCCGAAGGGCGGATCGTCAGGATGAGGACTGCCGATCCACACGAATAACCCTACCGTCAAATAACGGTACATTCAATAGCGGCCCGCCATGCTGGTTAGTGGCCGTTCTCTGTTCGCGCAGGTCGCGCCCCGGTGGGCCGGGCGGCCGAGTGCGCGATCCCGCGTATTCCCATGACTGGGAAATGGCGATCTTCGCCCGGGTCGGGGACTGTCTATGGTTCGGGCAGGCGAGAGCGTCGAAAGGGATGTCCAGGTGTCAGCGGCCGAGGACGCGTTCTATACGGGTGTTCAATCTCTGGGATTGGTCGCCGGGGGCGTGCGCAACGAACAACAAGCGATGGCGGCCTTTCGCGCCGCGACCGATCTGGATCCGGATATGTGCGACGCCTGGATGGGGCGCGCCATGGCCGGCGACATCACCTCCGAGGTGATCTACGGCGCCTATCGATCGGTCCACAACCTCTATCGGGATCAACAGCGCGCCGGTCTGGTCGACCGGTCGCTGTGGTGTCAGGTCGAAATCGGCATGTACGGCCTGCGAGTGGCGATGGCCGACCGCGATCAGATCGCGATCGCGCAGGCGTGTTCCTATGCCGACGGCGGGGAATGGCAGGAAGCGGCCGCCATACTCGATCAGGTACCCAGCGACGATGTCGCCGACTTCGTGCGGATGTCGCTCTTCTTCCGGACCAAGCGCTGGTCCGACGTGCTGGCCGCCCGCACCGCCAAACCGGTCATCGAGGACGGCCTGCTCGACATCGCGGCCGAGTTGATGGCGGCGCAGGCGCTGGCGCATCTGGGCCGTCTCGGCGAGGCGATGCCGCGCGCGCAACGCATCGTGGAGGACAGCTCCTCGGGCAACCTCTCCTACATCTGGGCCGATGCGCACTTCCTGCTGGGAATGCTGTACCGGCACAACGGCGATCACGAGAACGCCGATCGAATCCTCAAGGGGCTGCAGGGATCCGGGCTGTGGTCCGAACGCGACGAGTGGCAGCGCGCGGTTCGCGACAAGACCTACCGGCTGGAGGTGACCACACCGGATCTGCTCGCCTCACGCACCGACCTCTGGGATCCCACCACCGGCGACGATCCCGCCGAAGCGGCGGCGGCGTCGGCGAAACAGGAACGCGAGGCACTGCTGTCGGAGGCCTCGGACCTGCTGCAGGCCCAGATCGGCATGGATTCGGTCAAGGAGCAGGTCGACCGGCTCAAGTCCGGCGTGCTGATGGATCAGGTCCGGGCCAAGCGCGGGCTGGCGGTGGAATCCAAATCGCAGCACCTGATCTTCTCCGGCCCGCCCGGTACCGGTAAGACCACGATCGCCCGCGTCATCGCGAAGATCTTCGCGGGCCTGGGCGTGGTCGAGAATCCGGAAGTAATCGAGGTGTCGCGCAACGACATGGTCGGCACCCACCTCGGCCATACCGCCCCCAAGACCAACGCCCTGATCGATTCCGCGCTCGGCGGTGTGCTGTTCATCGACGAGGCCTACACCCTGATCCAGGAGGGACTGTCCGGCGGTGACGCCTTCGGTAAGGAAGCCGTCGACACCCTGCTGGCGCGGATGGAGAACGATCGCGACAAGCTGGTGGTGGTGATCGCCGGATACGAGGATCAGATCGACCGGTTCCTGGCCTCCAACGACGGTCTCGCCTCGCGCTTCACCAAACGCATCCGCTTCTCCAGCTACGGTGGCGACGAGCTGGTCCAGATCGCCGATCATATTGCGCGCAAGAAGGATTCGCTGCTGTCCGAACAGGCGCGCGAGGTGCTGCGGGAACGCTGCGATCAGCTCGCCTCGCAGACCAAGAACGGACGCCGGCTGATCGACCTGGCCGGCAACGGCCGGTTCATCCGCAATGTCGTCGAGGCCGCCGAGGCCGAACGCGACTACCGCTTCACCCGCGAGAACGTCGATATCGCCGCACTCACCAACGAGGAATTGATGACGATCGACGCCTTCGACATCGCCGCCGCGCTGTCGGGTTTGGCGCCGGCCGCGACCAGCTGACGCCATGGCGCGATTCCGGGTGGTGACCAAGCACCAGATATCGGGGTGGCGGTTCCTGCTGCGCCGGATCGAGCACGCGCTGGTGCGGCGCGAGGTCTCCATGATCGACGATCCGCAGCGCGGCCGATCCACCGCGCTCTCGATCGGAATCGCGCTTGCCTGTGTCGTCGTCGCCGGCGCCGCGGTGATGGCGTTCTTCAAGCCCGCCAAGCAGGTCGGCAATGCCGACATCGTCGCCGACAAGAACAGCGGCGCGCTCTACGTGAAGGTCGGCGGGCGGCTGCATCCGGCGCTGAATCTGACCTCGGCGCGGCTGATCAGCGGTAAGGCGGCCAACCCCGTGCCGGTCTCCCAGCAGGAGCTGGACAAGTATCCGCGCGGCCCGTGGGTGGGAATTCCGGGCGCTCCCGACAGCATCGTCGGCAGCACCGACAGCGATTCCTCGTGGACGGTGTGCGACACCACCCGCACCGGCGCGGACGCACCGATCGACCGGACCACCGGCCTGCCCACGACCGCCGGTTCCGCGGTGGTCACCACCGCCATCGGCGGCCCGCTGACCGTGGACGAGGAGACCACCCACGCACTGTCCGGTGATCAGGCGCGACTGCTGCGCAACGGTTCGATCACCTGGCTGGTCTACGACGATCGCGACAAGGGTGTGGTGCGCGCGGCGATCGATCTGCGCGACTCCGCGGTCACGCTGGCCCTCGGTATCGACGCCACCATGCCGATTCCGCAGGCCTCGCGCGGGTTGATCGAGGCGATACCCGAGATGCCTCCGCTGCGAGTGCCCGACGTGCCCGGCGCGGGCGGGGTCACCACGCTCTCGTCGGGCCTGTCGGTTCCCGTCGGATCGGTGCTGAGCGTGTCGAGCCCCGACCGCCCCTCCTCGTATTATCTGGCCTCGCAGTCGGGCCTGGTGCAGATCAGCGCGGTGCTGGCGGCCGTCGTCCGCAACGCCGATTCGCACGGCACGGCCACCACCATGGCGGTCGGTCCCGACGTGGTCGCCGCGAATCTGCGACCCGGAACCTGGCCCGGCACAGAGGATTATCCGGCGCGCGCCGTCCAGGTCGTCGACGCGAACCGCTACGGCGTGACCTGCTACCACTGGTCCCGCGGCGGCCGTGATCCGAATGCGAGCACCCAGGTGTTGTACGGGCGACGGCTCCCGCTGACGGCCGAACAGCAGAGCCGGATCGTCGGCCTGGTCACCGCGCCGGCTTCGCACGGTGCCACCGCCGACACCGCGTATCTGCCCGGCGGCACCGGCCGGTTCGTCCAGGTCACCGGAGCCGATCCGGCCTCGCCGCTGCGGGAATCGCTCTACTGGATCTCCGACAGCGGCGTGCGCTACGGCATCGATGTGGCTCCGGGCGCCATCGGCGATCAGACCCTGGCCGCGCTCGGTCTGCGGTCGCCGCTGCCCGCGCCGTGGAGTGTGGTGTCGCTGTTCGCGGTCGGCCCGGTTCTGTCCCAGCGCGACGCCCGCGTCCAGCACGACGGAATTCCGTCCGACAAGTCCGCGGTCGGTCTGCCACAGCAGTCGGAAGGTGGGGGTCCATGACCAGCACACGCCGCTTCGTCCGCCCGGCCCGCGCCGAACGCGGGCCGAAGGCGCCGGCGGTCACGGAGCTGCGGTTGCAGCCGCCCACCGAATTGCCCAAACCCGTTCCGCCGTCCCGGATTCGGATGATCATGCCGGTCGTCATGGTCGCCGGTATGGGCGGGATGATGGTGATGATGTTCCGCAGCGGTGGCGGAGCCGTCAATCCGATGATGATGTTCTTCCCCGTCATGATGCTGGTGTCGATGTTCGGCATGATCGGTGGCGGCATGGGCGGCAACGGTTCCGGCGGCGCCGCCTCGCTCAACGAGGAACGCAAGGATTATCTGCGGTCGATCGGGGAGAACCGCAAGACGGTGCACACCGCCGAGGCCGAGCTCTACACCTACTTGCGCCACACCCACCCCGGCCCGGCGGAGATCGCCCGCCTGGTCGGCGGTAAGCGGATGTGGGAGGTGCAGGTGGCCAGCCCGCAGTTCCTGCGGGTGCGGATCGGCCGGGGGCGCATCGCGAATCAGGTCCGCGTGATCGTGCCCGAGGCCGCCCCGACCTCCGATCTCGATCCCGTCGGGGTGGTCGAGGTCACGCGGTTCGCCAAGGCGTACTCGACGGTGGGCGGTATGCCGGTCGCGATCAATCTGCTCTCGGCACCGCAGGTGGGATTCGACGGCGATCAGGACGCGGTGGCCGGGCTCGTGCGCGCGATGATCGCGGAGATCGCGGTGCTGCACGGACCGGACCAGGTGGCCGTCGCCGCCGTGCTGGCCGATCCCGATGCCCCGCAGTGGGCGTGGCTCAAATGGCTTCCGCATACCCAGCATCCGAGTGAGACCGATGCCATCGGCTCCAGCCGGATGGTCTATCGCACGGTCGCCGAACTGCGGTCGAAGGTGCTCGCCGGACTCAACCGCGGCCCCTTCTCGGCCAACAGCCAGCCCACCCTGGATCGCACGCACTACATCCTGCTCGTCGACATCAGCGGGCCGGCCAGCGAACGCGACGTCTCGGGCGTGGACGGCTGCACCTGGGTGCGCTTGGGCAGCACCGAGCAGAGTCTGCCGCGCGCACTGAAATTCACCGTCTCCCAGGATCGCGAACTGCACGAGGTGACCGCGCGCGGGCTGCGCCGGGTGGGTGTCGCCGACACGATCTCGGTTCCGGCGATGACGGCCCTGGCCCGCGGCCTGTCACCGTTCCGGCTGTCCACCGTGGTTGAGGCGGTGGTCGCCGAACAGGCCGGGACCGGGACGTCGTGGGAGGAGATGGTCGGGGTCGGCGATCCCGGTGCGATCCGCGCGGAGCGGCAGTGGCCGCGCCGCCGCGACATCGACCGCGCCCGGCTCAACATCCCCTTCGGCCACGACCCCGCCGGACAGGTGGTCTACCTCGATATCAAGGAGTCGGCCGAGGAGGGCATGGGCCCGCACGGCATGTGCATCGGCGCCACCGGCTCCGGTAAATCGGAATTCCTTCGGACCCTGGTGCTTTCGGCCGTCGCGACCCACTCACCGGATGTGCTGAACCTGCTGCTGGTCGACTTCAAGGGTGGTGCGACCTTCCTGGGCTTCGACCGCCTGCACCACGTGACGGCGGTCGTCACCAACATGGAGGAGGAAGCCGATCTCGTCACCCGTATGGAGGACGTGATCAACGGTGAGATGGCGCGCCGGCAGCGAGTTCTGCGCGATGCCGGCAACTTCGCCAACGTCGCCGATTACGAGCGCGCCCGCGAACAGGGCGCGCAACTGGCGCCGCTGCCCACCCTGCTGATCATCCTCGACGAGTTCGCCGAACTGCTCGAACAGCATCCGAACTTCGCGAAACTGTTCGTCGCCATCGGCCGGCTCGGCCGCTCGCTGCGCATCCATCTGCTGCTCGCCTCGCAGAAGGTGCCCGCCAACCGGATGGGTGAGCTCGAGGCCCACCTGTCCTATCGAATCGCGTTGCGCACCAACCAGACCAGCGATTCCCGCGACGCCATCGGCACCGCCGACGCCTACCACCTGCCCAAGAAGCCGGGTTCGGGATATCTGCGGGTCGGCGCGGGCGATCTGCAGCGTTTCCAGGCCGCGTATGTGGGCTCGCCCTATATCCCGCCCGCGCAGGCGGCCTCCCCGGCCGATGCGCAGCGGGCCCGGCGCCCCGGCGGCGGATACAAACCGCCGCAACGGTTCACCACCGCCCATGTCGTCGCCGCCCGCCCGGAACCGGTCGTCGAGCCGCGGCTCGTCCTGCCCGAATCCGAGGACGAGAACGACGCGGTGACGTTGATGGAGACCGTGCTCGCGCAGCTGGCCGGGCACGGGCGTCCCGCACACAAGATGTGGTTGCCGCCGCTGGGTGTGCCGCCGACCCTGGAACGCCTGGTCACCGCCGTTCAGCCCGGGGCACTGCATATTCCGCTGGCGATCGTGGACAAGCCGCGTCAGCAGCGTCAGGATGTGTGGACCGTGGACCTGTCGGCCGCGGGTGGTCACCTCGCCGTGGTCGGTGGACCGCAGTCGGGCAAATCGACCGCGCTGCAAACCCTGGTGATCGCGACCGCACTGACCCACAGCCCCGAACAGGTGCAGTTCTACTGCCTGGACTTCTCCGGCGGTCTGTCCGGTCTGCGCGGGGTGCCGCATGTGGGATCGGTGGCCGCGGCGCGGGAAGGGGACCGGATCCGGCGAACCTTCGCGCTGATCACCAACCTGATCGCGCACCGGCAGACGTTGTTCAGCGAGCTGGGGATCGACAGCATGCGCGAATTCCGCCGCCGGCGTCAGTCTCCGGCGGAATCGGCGGAGTTGACCGCGCGCGGTGACGCGCACGGCGACGTCTTCTTCGTCATCGACGGGTGGGACATCGGATTCTCGGTCAACGGGCCGTATTTCGACGAATATCTGCCGGTGATGGAAACCATTGCGCTGCAAGGCCTCAACTTCGGAATCCATCTGGTGGTCAGCAGTTCGCGATGGGCGGCCATCCGGCCGAATGTCAAGGATCTGTTGCAGACGCGGCTGGAATTGCGGCTCGGCGATCTCACCGACACCGTTTTCAACAATCATCGCGCGGTGGTCGCGTCCATTCCGCCCGACCGTCCCGGCCGCGGCATTTCGGCCGACGGCCTGCACATGCTGACCGCGCTGCCCCGTATCGACGGTTCCGGCGATCCCGAGACCGCCGCGCAGGGAATGAGCGCGGCGATCGCGGAATTGGAGCGGCGGTTCGAGGGGCGCCGGGCGCCCGCGGTCAAGCTGCTGCCGGCCCAGATCACCATGGCCGAGATCGTCACGGGGCGGCAGGCGCCGCAGACACTCGCGCAACGACTGCAGCTTCCTTTCGGCGTCCGGGAATCCGATCTGAGCCCGGCCACGGTCGATTTCGGGACATCCACCCATTTCGCTGTCATCGGCTCGCCGGGGTGCGGCAAGTCGACGGTACTGGCCGCGCTGCTGGAATCGATTCGAACCCAGTTCACACCTGCGCAGGCGGTGGTGGTGCTCGTCGATTACCGGCGTCAGCATATGGAGGCGATTCCGGACGAGCAGCTGATCGGTTATCTGACCAGCGAGCGCGATCTCATCGACAGCCTGCCCGGCTTCGCTCAGACGATGCGCGCCCGGCGCCCACCGGACAACGTCACTCCCCAGCAGTTGCGGGAACGTTCGTGGTGGAACGGCCCCGAGGTTTTCGTGGTGGTCGACGACTATCACATGGTCTCGGCGCGCGGCGGGCTCAATCCGCTGGATCCGTTGAAGGACCTCATCGTGGACGGCCGCGACACCGGATTCCATCTCATCGTCGCCCGCAATATCGCACAGGCCGATATGGCCTTGTACGACAACGTCCTCGGTCAGATCAAGAATCTGAACAGCTCCGGATTCATCATGGACGGTTCGAAACTCGACGGCATGCTGATCGGCGATGTGAAGGCGACCAAACAACCGGTGGGCCGGGGCATCTTCGTCGAGCCGTTGCAGTCGCGCCGGGATCTGGTCCAGGCCGCGTGGGTGCCACGGCCGGAATAGACCGGAAGATGTGGCCTATCCCGCACAACATTCCCAAGGGCGGGAATGCCATAGCGTTCTTTCTGTAACCGCTCACACCAGAGTCGGCGGCACTCGTTAGGAGACCTCCATGTATCTCCAGTTCAGTCCGGAAGTCATCGCGGCTGTGTACACCACCAACACCGCGACCGCCTCGACCTTGGCCGAACTCATGCGCCTGGCCTCGGTGGCCAGTGAACCGATTCCGGCCGGTGCGGACCCGGTCAGCGTCGGCCTGTCGGCGGCCTTCAAGAGCTACAAGTCCGGCTACTACAACATCACCGACAACGGAATCTCGAAGTTCCACGAGGGCAACGGAAAACTGCCCGAGTCGATCCACAGATACGAGTTCGGCGATTCGGCGGGCGGGGCCCGGGTCAAGGCCGCCGACCCCGGCATCGTCTACATCTGACACACCCTTCGGGAGTTCGCGATGGACGCAGTGACCGGCGCGGCCGCCGGACTCGGCCAGGTCGCCGGTGATGTGAAGGCAAGTGCAGAGGCCGCGGCCTCGCTGGCCGGCATGGCCGGTGCCGCCGTCAGTTTTATCGAGGGGTTCGACTTCGCCGCGCTCCCACCGGAAGTGAACTCCGCCCGGCTGTTCGCCGGGCCGGGGCCCGAGCCCATGGAGGCGACCTCGATCGCGTACGAGGCGGTCTCGGAAGCCTTGATGGCGGCGGCGACCGGCTTCGAGGGCTCCAACGGTGTCATGCAGGTCGCCTGGGAAGGCGAGGCCGGTACCAAGGCGCACACCGCGTTCAGCCGGCACACCGAGTGGTATCGGCAACAGGCCGTCGTCGCCAAGCAGACCTCGATGATCGTGGGCGCCGCCGCGGCCGCCAATCACGGTGCGCGCCTGGCGATGCCGCCGCTGCCGATGATTCTCGCCAATCGGGCCATGAGCGTCGCACTGGCGGCGGCCAGTGGGGCGACGATGGGCGCCACGGAGCCGCTGATCGCGGCGAACGAGCTGGCCTATGCCTTCATGTGGGAGCGGGCTGCCGAAACCATGTACACCTACCAGGGGATCTCGAGCGGCCTGATCGGCGCGCTGCCGCCGCCGACGGTGGCGCCCACGATCGCCGGCGACGGTGGTGAATTCGGCGGTCCCTCCGGCACAACGTATTTCGACCCGCCGGACACCCCAGGTGGCGGTCCCACCGGCCACACCGGGCCGACGGGTCCCGGCGGCGGGCCGAGCGGCCCCGGCGACGGCCCGGGCAGCGGACCCGGCGACGGGTCGGGAGACATGGGTAGTGGCCACGACCCGACGTCACCCGGTGGCGGCTCCACCGACCCGGCCGACACCGGCGTCGACCCCACCCAGACCCCACCGGGCGGGACCGAGGCCGAGAACGCGGTCTCCGACGTCAACGACGCCATGTCGTCGATGACGGATTCGCTGGGTAACTCCGGCGGCGACGGTAACTATCTGACCCAGGAACAGCACGGCTTCTACGGAACGTCACCGTATTCGACCACCCTCATGGGGCTCAACGGCGGTGTGGGCAGCGCGGTCACGTTCTCGATGGCCCGCAGTGGGCTGGGCGCCGTGCCCGCCTCCGGCGCCGGATTCCGGATGCCGGCCAACTGGAACCCGATGGGCGCGAGGGCATTCGGCGCACTACCCACCGAACCGCCCACCGGGCCGGTGCCGCCGCGCAACGTCCCGCGGGGCGCCGTGGCACCCAAAGCGCGGATGCGCCGGCGTCGCGACGACGAGAAGAAGCCCTCGAAGGTCTTCGTACCCGGTGAGCACGACGAGGTGCCGGTGCTCGAGCAGGCTCCCGTGGTCGGGGTCATCGAATACGCCGACGACGATCACACGATCGACGCCGTACCCGAACTGGTGCTCGCCTTCGGTGTGCTCGAACGCGTCGAGGACGAGCCGGTTCCGGTCTCGATGGATATCCCCGGTGAATACCGGAGCCGCGACTAGTACGCCGGGAGCCGACGGGCCCCCCTCAACGTCTCCGCCAGGTGCGGAGCCGACTGTGAATCGAACCTCGAAAGGAATGAGAAATGACCAATCCCAATGTGATGCAGGGTACATCGGACGACTGGAACACCGCCGCCACCAAGACCGCTCTGGCGGCCGGTGAGCTGGAGAATCAGCTCCGGACGTTGGATGCGACTCGGCACGGATTGAACACCGCGGTGCGCAGTCAGCACACCGGTACGGCGATCGACAGCACTCTCGCCGATCTGCACACCAGCGGGACGAACCTCTGGCGGGAACTGGATCGGATCCAGACCCAGATCCAGAAGCGCGGTGGCCAGGTCGACTACGACGACCTCGACGCCGCGCAGAAGGTCATGGCCCACGACGGCAGCGACGGCGTTCTCAACGCCACCGATGGTTCCGGGCCGGCCTCGTCCGGAAAGATCTCCCTGTCCTCGCTCACGTAAACCCCTGCCGCCCAGCAGATCTCATTCTTCGAAAATACGAAAGGTTCGATGAATCATGGCCGGAAATATGTACTTCAACTTCGCCCACGTCGATGAGCACCACACAACGCTCAAAGGACTCGGTCAGGCGATGGAGGACAATGTCAACCACCTGCGAAACCTGCAGCAGACGCTGGCGAGCCTCCTCGGCGGTGCTACGTCGGAGGCATACCAGGAGGTTTCGGGAAATCTGAACAAGTTGCTGGCGGCCCACCAGGCGAACCTGGTCAAGCTGAACACGCAGATCCACTTCGCCGCCGGTAGCCAGGGTATGGTCCAGACTGCCGACAAGGCCAGCGCCGCGAGCATGCGTGGATGATGCGATCGAGGATCCGGTAGCGATCGATCTGAATGTCGATGCCGCCCTGGTGCTTCGGCATCTGGTCGGCATCGACTCCTATCCTCCGGTCCTGGCATTGATGCCCAACATCTACCGGATCGAGGATCGGGACCGGGTGCACGCCGTGGTCACCGATCAGCTGATCGAGGCCGGGATGGTGATCGATGGCCGGGTGCACCCGACCATCGAGCATTGGCTGCGATGCCTGTACCGGCCGGATGTGGAATTGGTCGCCCGGATCATCGATACCGGCCTGGACGGCGGCCCGAAGGATATGCTGCGGCTGTCGCTGGTTCGTTCCGGTGAGACACAGGTGCTCGCGGTGCGGTCCGACGACCACGTCGTCATCCAGTCGGTACCCGCGGGCGAGCGCCGCCTGGACGCGCTGACCGGCGCGTTGTCGGCCGCGTTGGGACCGGCCGACGCCCTGCAGTTCACGCCGCTGTCGGCGTGGGCCGAGGACTTCGCCGAGGTTCCGGCCGAGCCGGCCGAACGACGCCGGGCACTGGTCGAACTCGGCGCCGAATCGCGGACGGCGAGTCTGCTCGCCCGGGTGATGAACGAGATCGTGCGGCGCGCGGAGATCGTCGTCACCGAGCACCACGACGGTACGACGCCGCGACCCGAGGTCTGTATGACCGTGCTCGACACCGTGTCGGGCCGAATCGTCGTGACTCCGAGTATGGCGCTGGACGGTCGGATTCGGGCGACGTACGCGCCCGGGGACGACACGGCGCTGCACGCCGGCGTCGCGGCACTGGTCGACCTTCTACCCGGCCGCAGCTGGTTCGAAACCAGTCGCGCCGAATGAGAGTGCCGGCCGGGCGTTTTTGGAGAGGATGAGGGACATGAACCGAGCACCGAGTACGAATGGGCATGCGGCCGAGGCCGTCCGGGCTCGGGGCGGTTACGACGCCTTCTTCGCGGCGGTGCCCGATCAGCCGGGGCCGGCGCCCACCGGTGACTCGGCGGCCTCGACGTCACAGGCCTCGACCTCGATGGCCGGAAATGCGCCCGCGACGGCCGGTTCCGCGATGCAACCGTCGAGTGAGCCGACCGGCGGTGCGATGACCGCCGACCCCGCACGCCCCGCCGCGGCCCCGGTCGGACCCGGTGCGGCGCCGACCGGATCGGCGACCGTCGGCTCCGGAGCCACCGGCGCACCCCAGCCGGGCGCGGTACCGGCGGGATACAGCCAGACGAATTCGGCAGCAACCGGTTTCGCCCAGCCGGGTTCGGTACCGCCGGAATCCGTGCAGCCGGGTTCGGCGGTAACAGGATCCGCCCAGTCCGGCTCGGCAGCGGCGGGACCGGCGCAGCAGGGGCCGGTGGCTTCGAGTTCGGTGCACCCGGGACCCACGTACCAAGGAGTGACCCCATCGGGAGCGGCGTCATCGGGAGCGGCGCAGCCGGGTTCGGTACAGCCCGGCCCGGCGCAGTCGGCCGGGATGCGCGCCGAACCGCCCACACCCACCGCCGACGCCTCGACATCCCATGCTGCCCCGCCGGCCGACACATCCGCCGCGAGCCGGCAGTCCGCATCCCAGGCCGCGCCGACGACGTGGCAGCAGGCCGCGACCTCGCCGCAGACCGCCGCGCCCACCTCGTACTCCGCGGCATCGCCGGCCGCCGCCCGGGTCCCGGACCGCGTCGAGCGCGGTGTGCAGAGTTCCGAGCGTGTCGAGATCCTGCCCGCCGCACTGACTTCCGCGGAACTGCTGGCCGATATCGCCGCGGCCCATCGCGCCCAGCTGAAGTCCACCAGCGGTGTGCGTGGCGCGCTGAACAAGGTCGGTTTCAATCTCGGCCTGTCGCCGTCCGAACAACGGAAACAGGATCGGCGCGGACGTATCCGCCGTCAGCTCAACAGCACCTACCAGATCGCGGTGATCAGTGTGAAGGGCGGCGTCGGGCGCACAACGGTGACCGCGGCGCTCGGCTCCACCTTCGCCCGCCTGCGCCCGGACCGGGTGGTGGCGATCGACGCGAATCCCGACTTCGGCGATCTGCCGACCCGGACCCGGCCGCATCCCTACGGTCTTACGCTGCGGGATCTGGTTCGCTCGCCGAATCTCGAGGCGTTCTCGGCGGTGCACTCGTTCACTTCGATCAACGATGCCGATCTGGCCGTCGTGGCCTCGCCGTGGAATACCGAATCGGTCGAGGCGCTGTCGGGTGGCGAATACTCCGCCGCCGTCGAGATCCTGCGCCGCCACTACAACCTGATGCTCGTCGATTGCGGTACCGGAGTGCTGGATTCGGCCACCGGGAGCGTTTTGAACACCAGTGACGCGGTGCTGGTCGTCACGCCCGCGACCGTGGGCGGGGTGAAGGGCGCGGTCGCCACCCTCAATTGGCTGAATTCGCATGGGATGCAACATTTGATCGCCAAATCGATCGTCGCGATCGTCCACCATCATCCGGTGAAGCCGACCGTCGAGGTCGACCAGATCGAGAAGCTCTTCGCCACCGCCCAGCGGCCCACCTTCGAACTGCCCTACGACGCGCATCTGTCCGAGGGCGGCGAGATCGACCTCCGCTTGCTCGACGAGGACACTGGCCTGGCGTTCGAGGAACTCGCCGCCGCGCTGGCCGACGGCTTCCCGGGTTCGCCGATGGCCGGCGGCGATCGCGGAGGGTGGCGATGACCGCTGCCTACGCGACCGCTCCCGCGGCGGCGGCGCCCACGGCCGAGGTGGCGCGGGCCCGGATCGCGATCATGGTCGCCACCTACCAGGTCGATGTGGTGGTGCCGACCAAATTCACCATCGAGACCTTCATCGACGACCTCCTCGGCGTCCTGTCGCGCGCGATCGACGACGAGAACGTGGATTTCACTCCGCCCAGCGGACAGTGGAGTCTGGCCCGGCCGGGCGAGCCCCCGATTCCCCGGTGGCGCAGTCTCGCCGATCACGACGTGGTCGACGGCACCGTGCTCATGCTCACCGCGGTGGAGTCGGCGGAGATGTTCACCCCGGTCGTCGAGGACATCACCGACGCCCTGGCGATGATCAACGAACGCGAATTCGCCGAATTCGACCGCGGCACGATCGCGATCGTGGGTGTCAGTGCCCTGGGCGTGGGTGCGGTCGCCGCGGCCGGAATGCTGGCCTGGTCGTGGACCGAGACCGGCTCGGTGTGGTGGTGCGGGCTGCCCGCACTGCTGCTCGGCGTGGCGTACTGGGTGGCGGCGCTGGTCGTGCGCGGGCGGCGGCTGGCGCCGGGCATTTCGCTGGGCCTGGCGCTGTCGGCCGTGCCGCTGCTGTCCGCCGGTGGGGCGATGCTGGTGCCGCCCGCCTACGGGGAGCCGGGCGCGTTCGCCGCCGCCAATATCGCCGCCGGGGCCGTGGTGGCCGCGGTATCGGCCGCGACCATGATGCGCGTGACCCGTTTCGGGATCGCCACACTGATGTCGGTCACCGTGCTGGGCGTGGTGATCACCGCGGCCGCGGTCCCGGCCACCTATCTCGATATCGCGCTGCGGCAGGTCACCGCCGGTCTCGTCTTCGCGGGCCTGATCGTGCTGACGGCCGCGCCCCGGCTGGCGGTCGTGATCGCGCGTATCCGCCCGCCGGATCTGCCCGATCCGGGCAGCGAGGTGGCGCCGTCGACCCTGACCGACATCTTCGACGCCGAGGCCGCCCGTGAGGCCGATCCCGAACTCGAGGAACAGGACGAACGCGATCGGCGCCGGGCCCACTCCGGGATCGAGGCTCGCGCCCGGCTGGCCGTGACCAGCCTGCGGGGACTGATGGCGGCGGTCGCGGTACTGCTGTCGGTGTCGACGGTCGTCACCGCCGCGGCGAGTCCGGGCGGGGTCCGTGAAATCGTGCTGGCCGTGGCGGTCGCCGGGATTCTGGTGCTGCGCTCCCGCTGGTTCCCGGATCGCGTGCAGGCTCTCGCCCTGGTCTCGGCCGCCGCCATCACCCTGACCGGTCTCGGATTCGTCCTGGTCGGTGCCTACCACACCCCGGGCGCCCGGCTGGTGGTCGTGCTCGTCGCGGTGGCCGCGGCGGTGGCGGCCTGCGTTGCGGCGCTGCGGCTTCCGGGTACGCGCCTGTCGCCGGTGACCCGCCGTGTCATCGATCTGATCGAGTACGCCCTGATCGTGATCGTCCCGGTGATCGCGTTCTGGATCATGGGAATCTACACCGCCATGCGAGAGATCTGATGCGTCCGATCCGATCCGCGAGCACGGCGCTGGTCGCGGTGCTCCTCCTGCTGGGCGCCGGTCCGGCCGCCGCGTTGGACCCGCCGGACGTGGTGGTCGGCGCGGCGCCGCCCGACGGGCCGCCCGGTCCCGAGGTGCCGACCAAACAGGACAAGGGCTGCCTGGCCGTCGGCCTGCTGCCCAACAGTGACGTGAAGCAGACGCCGCCGCCCGAACAGGCGCTGGATCTGCGCCAGGCGCGGGCGCTGAGCCGCGGCGGCGGGGTGACCGTCGCGATCGTCGATACCGGCGTCGGCCCCAACCCGCGGCTGCCCAATCTCACCGGTGGTGGCGACTATGTGGCCGCCGGGGGCGACGGGCTGTCGGACTGCGATGCGCACGGCACGCTGGTCGCCGGAATCATCGGCGCCACATCGGATTCCGCCGACGGGTTCAGCGGTGTCGCACCGGACGCCAGGCTGGTGTCGATCCGCTACCGGTCGGGCGCCTTCAGTCCGGAACAGCCGCAGGGGGACGAGGCCACCGCGGCGCCGGCCCGCGAGTTGCGCAATATGGCCCGCGCCATCACCCACGCGGCGAACCTCGGCGCCGGGGTGATCACGGTGTCGCTGCCGATCTGTGTGCCCGCGGATTCGAAACTCGACCAGTCGATGCTCTCGGCGGCCATCGGATTCGCCGTGCACGTGCGCGGCGCGCTCATCGTGGCCGGGGCGGGCAACACCGGCAGCTCGGGATGTCAGCAGAACCCGCCGATCGATCCGAGTCGCCCGCGCGATTCCCGGAACTGGGGTGCGGTGCAGACGATTTCGTCACCCGGATGGTTCGGCCCGGATGTGCTGACCGTCGGCTTCACCACCGCCACCGGCACCCCGATGGCGGATTCGCTTGCCGGGCCGTGGGTTTCGGTTGCCGCGCCCGGCACCGGAATCGAATCGCTCGGCCCGGGCGGCGGTGGCCTGATCAACGGCGTCGGCGCGCCCGACAAACTGGTCGCCGTCGGCGGCGCCTCGTTCGCGGCGGCCTATGTGAGCGGCGTGGCGGCGCTGCTGCGTTCGCGCTACCCGAACGAGACGCCGCAGGAGATCGCCGCACGCTTGCAGGCCAGTGCGCACGCACCCGCTCGTGGCATCGACAACTCGGTCGGTGCGGGAATGATCGATCCGCTTGCGGCACTGAGCCTTCGGACCGCACCACGACAGCCGGCGGGCCTGTTCCGCTCCACCGAACTCATTGTGCCGCCGCCCGCGCGCGCGGCCGACCGCCGTCCGGCGATCGTGGCCGGCATCGTCATCCTGGCCGCGCTCGTGGCCGGGGTGGGAGCGAGCTACGCCGGCACGGTGATCGGGAGACGCCGTTGAGCGTGGCGAACATCCGAATCGGTAGTCCGGAGGGCGGGCCGATCGTGACGGCTTCGATCGCCGCCAGTTTCGTGCTGGTCGGTTTGTGGGGTCGCGCACCGCTGTGGGTAGGCCCGCTGGTGGTGGTGGCGATGGCGGGCGCGGTACTGGTCCGCGTCGACGGGCGTACCGCGGTGCGCTGGTTCCTGGACTGGTGCGCGTACCGGGCCGGTATGGCGGCGCGGGCCCGGGAGCGGGCCCGGCCGCGCGAGATCCACGACGTGGAGGTCGCCGCCGGCGTATGCGGTATCCACACCGACGAGTCGACGCTGGTCGCGATGATCCAGCTGGCGCCCGACCTCGATCTGCCCACCGTGATCGGTGAGGAGACGCTCTACACCGAGGACGTCGTACCGATCGACACGCTGGTCTCGATGCTGGACCAGTACGGGATCGCCGTCGACATCGACATCGTGACCACCGGCCAGCGGGTCCGTCCGGCCACCAGCTACAGCATGCTCTACGACCAGCTGATCGGAACCCATCCGGTGGTGGGGGAGCGGATGACCTGGCTGGTGCTGCGCCTGGATCAGCAGCGCAATCTCACCGCGCTGGCCCGCCGCGGGCCGGCCGAGGTCACCGGCCCGAAAGCCCTTGCCACCGCGGCACATCGGATCGCGTCCCGGCTGCGCGAGCGGGGCATCTCGGCACACGCCCTGCCCGCGGACGCGTTGCGGGAGGCGACCCGGCTGCTGCACGCCGGGGTCGAACCGGCGGAGTTGCGGGAGCGCTGGGGGCAGCTGGAATCGCCGGCCTCCGGGCGCTGTGTGACCAGTTTCTCCATCGACTGGACCCGGTTGCACGGTGCGGGCCTCGACGACTGCTGGAACTGGAATCGCGGCCGGACCACTCTCGTGGTCAGCCTGGCCGGCGGGGCGCTCGGACCGCGCGGCATCGTGCGCTATGTGGGCCCGCCGGTCACCTCGGCGCCGGTCGACTATCTGCGGCGGCTCGGTGGACGGCAGTCGACGGCCCTGCTGGCGACGCTGCCGACCGGAACCCCGGTCTCCGCCTTGCCGCCCGACGACACCGGCAACGACGTGGCATCCCCGGAGCTGCTGGCGGAGCTGCCGATCACCATCGGTCCCAACGGGCAGATCCTGGGATCGATCAGTGGCCGGCCCCAGCACGCGCTCGCCCTGCCGCTGTTCGACCCGGCGCGCTACAACCCACGCCGGCGCACCATCGACGTGCACGCGGATCTGCCGGTGGCCCAGCAGATCGTGCTGCGCGCGATGGTGGTCGGCGCCGACGTCGAGGTGCATTCGGCCCGGCCGCACCGCTGGTCGCAGCTGGTTTCCGCGGTCGGCGACCCGTCCTCGCTGCGGCTGGCGGCCGAATCCGGACTCGCCGACGCGGAGGGCGGGACCGCCGGCAGCCCGGCCACCATCGCGGTGTTCGACCAGATGTCTCCGCGCGCCTCGACGGCGCACACCACGGTGACCATCAACGATCCGGGGACCTCGCGCCGCCGATCCGTGGATCTGGCGATCAACCAGGTCACCGCGACGTCGGTGGATGTCAGCATTCCGATGCGCACGGTGCGAGTGGATCTGATCGAGCCGCGCGGCGAGACCCGCTATTACGACAATCCGGCGCCCCCGGCGGCGGCAGGCGATAGACCGGCGATCACGGCCCCGCAGGTAGGTGGTCCTGGTGCCGACTGACGAATCGGGACGGTAATGTTGATCAATGTGGTGGCGGACTCCCAGACCGATGGTGATATTCAGCCTCCGGACGGCGACGACTCGCTAACACCCCGGCAGAGCGCGGCGGCGATCTTCTCCCGCCGCCTGTCGGAGCTGATCGCGGAATCCGTGGTGTCGACCGAGGACGGCTCGACCAGGTCGCTGACGCTGTATTCACTGGCGCAGCACCTGGAACTGGCGTACCCGGATGTGCCGGTGTCGCAGTCGGGGCTGTACCGGCTGGTGCACGGGGAAGCGATCCCGCGGTTGGATCTGATCATCGCGCTGGCCCGGGTCTTCGATGTGCCCCCGGAGTATTTCGTCACCGAACGTCCGGACTGAATCGGCGAAAACTGTTCTCCCCAGCGGGAATAGTGCCGATGAGGCACGGGTGTGATTGTCGCTACCATCCGGGATATGCCCGCCGAGGACCAGGGAGATCTCTTCCTTCGCCATCGCGGCGCGGTCCTGGACACGCTGCTCTCCGACCCGTCGTTCGGATCGCCCGAATTCTCCGCCGACGATGGCCCGGCGGCCGGTCCGTCGGCTACCGAACGCCCGAATATCGTTGACTCCGTAGCGGATTCCGATTCGGTACCGTCGGTGCGCAAGGTGAGTTCCGGGCCGAAGGCCAGTGACCGGATCATGGCGCTGCTCAGCGGGGAATCGCCCGCCGGGTCCAGCCAACTCGAATTCACCTCGGACTTCTCCGAGCGTTCGGCGCGGCTCGGCGCGGCGGCGGAGGAATCCGAACAGCGGGCCGGCGCCGCGCCCGAAGCCCGGGAGAAGGCGGCCGACCGCACCTCGGCCGACGGACCGCAATTTCCGCAGGTGGTGCTGGCCCAGCTGCGCAAACCGAAGGTCGCCTTGGCCGTCGCCGCGGCGTTGGCCCTCGTGCTCGTGCTGGTGCTGGTCACCACGGGCGGTAAGAAGAGCAACCCCGATCAGTTGGCCGTGGTCACTCCGGTGGCCGCCGCACCCCCGTCGTCGAAGCCGGGCGCGGGCCCGGAATCGGCGCCCTCGGAGTCGAACAGCGCCCCCATCAAGGTCCGATCCGCGCAGGCGCACTGCCCGGCCGGCAGTACGGACGCGATGGACGCCTTCTCCGGTGAACCGGGCAAGGCGTGGTCCTGTGTGCGGGCGTTCAAGATCGACGGGCAGGTCATGACGATCGACCTCGGCAAGAAATACCAGGTGGACTCCATCGGGATCGTCCCTGGCTGGGACAGTGTCGGCAGCGACGGTGCGGACCAGTGGAACAAGTACCGCACGGTGAGCCGGGTGTCTTATCTGTTCGACGATCCGACCGCGACGCGATATACGCAGCAGACGCTGGATCAGCGCAGTCTCGTGGTCACCAAGATGTCTCCCGCGGTCAGCGCCTCGAAGATCACCTTGACGATTCAGCAGTCCAAGGGCGAGCCCTCGATCAACACCACCGCCATCTCCTCGATTGTGATCACGGGACATTGAAACCTCCGCATTCGATCTGCCAGTACTGCTCCCATCGCAATGGCGGAGACGAAACTCGTTGCGGCCATTGCGGAGCCCCGTTGCCGCTCGGTCCCGAGGCCCGTGTCGACGGCGGTGCCGCCGGTCACCCGCTGCTGGCGGATGCCGCGCACACCGCATTGGAGGCCGGGCGCCTGATCGCGCGCACCGCGGGTGCGGCGGAGAAGGTGGGCGCCGAGGTCGCGAAGGCGGGTGAGGGCGCGACCAAAGCGGCCGCGGAGGCTGAAAAGGGCGCTGCCGCAATCGCTCTGCCGGAGGTCAGCTGGAAGGTCGCGATCGCCGCGATCGCCGCGCTGCTGGTGGTGGCCGTCGTGGTCATCCGTTCCTGTGCGGTGAACGCACCGCCGATGATCGGGCAGCTCACCCCCGTCGAAGCGCTGCCCGATCTGGTGCGGGCCGCTTCCTCGTGCCGGCATGTCGACAGCGGACCCGCGGTGGACAACTGTGTGATCACGGCCGATCACCCGTTGTTGTCCGGCGGCATCACCGACGGCCGGCAACTGACCTTCACCGTGCGCGCCGATCCACCGCAGAATCTGACCGCGGTGGTCAACGGCTGGCGCGTGGCCGGCGGCACCGTCATCGCCGACGGCACGGTGTTCGTCGCCATCGGTCCTTCGGCAACGGTGTGGTATGCAGATACCCGCACCGGTCTGCGCATCGAGACGGCGACGTTCGCGAATCGTGCAGGCGCGCAGACATTTCTGTTCCGATCCGGTTTGGTTCGCTGAGAAACCGGGTAACGGCGCGCAATCCTTGTTACACTGAAGAACGTGCCGTTATTTAACGGCACGTTACAGACAGTCCGCAATACTGCGGTACCGATTCCGATCGCGGGAAGGCACGGGTCGATGGTGGCAACAACCCAGCAGACGATTTCATGGAAGCGATTCCGTGATGATCCGACAGATCTGGAGGCGGTGTACTTCCGCTGGATTCAGCCGGGAGCCGCGGCGCCGACGATCACCGACCGTGCCGAGCAGATCTTCCGGCATCATCTGGAGCTGGCCGCGGGGCGGCGGCCGGGAACCGCGGTGACCAGGCTGTATCGCGCCGGGGACGGTAGCGGTCTGGGGCCGGCGCTGCAGATCGTCAACGACGATATGCCGCTGCTGGTGGATTCGCTCACCGCGGCGCTGCAGCGCCTGGGCGCCACCGTGACCGAGGTGGTGCATCCGGTCTTCGACGTCCTGCGGGATCGGCGCGGCCGGTTGCGGGCGATCGCGCCCAGCGAGGGATTCGATGTGGCGCAGGCGAATTCGGCGAGCCGATCGGAGGGCAGCGGCAACGTCGTCACCGAGTCGTGGATCCATGTGCAGCTGGGTGCCGGGGATTCCGACGCGGTGCTGGACCGGATCGAGCGGGCGCTGCCACCCCTGCTCGGCGAGATCCGCCAGGTCGCCCACGACACCGAGGCGATGACCCGCACGATGGGAACCCTGGCCGCCCGGCTGGATTC
Source organism: Nocardia sp. MDA0666 (assembly GCF_003023875.1). Taxonomy (NCBI): domain Bacteria; kingdom Bacillati; phylum Actinomycetota; class Actinomycetes; order Mycobacteriales; family Nocardiaceae; genus Nocardia; species Nocardia sp. MDA0666. The sequence continues at coordinate 330,218 of NZ_PYHT01000005.1, read as the reverse complement.
CGTACCGCAACCGTCCGCGACCGAGGCGGCCGAATGCGCGCAGCTGCTGCGCTGGCTGACCTCCGGGCACTTCACCTTGCTGGGATACGGCTACTACCGGGTTCATCCCGGCGCCGACGGTCCGGAGCCGCAACAGGTTTCGGGCACCGGACTCGGCGTGCTGCGCAACGGTTCGGGTGTGGACGTGGGCGCTCCCGCGACCGGTTCCGAGCAGATCCTGCGGCTGTCCAACGGTTCCCTGGACTCGCTGCTGCCGGGTTCGCCGGATGTGTACGTGGTCAGCGTCGCCGACTACGCGGCCGAGACCACGCCCTCGGTCGCCGGTCAGGTGGTGGGCGAACACGTTTTCGTGGGCACCTTCACCGTCAGCGGCTTCCACGAGAACATCCTCGACATCCCGGTGATCTCCCGCCGCGTCCACCAGGTCATCGAATGGGCGGGCCTGGCGCTGAATTCGTTCTCCGGCCAGGCGCTGCTGGAGATGTTGCAGACCTTCCCGCGCGTCGAACTGTTCTCCACCGATGCGCGCCGCCTCTTCGAAACCGTCTCGGCCGTCATGAATCTCGGGCTGCGGCGCCAGATCCGGCTGTTCCTGCGCCGCGATGTGGGCAGCAACGCCGTGTACTGCCTCGTGTACCTGCCGCGCGACCGCTACTCGACCGAGGTGCGGTTGCGGATGCACGAGATCCTGCGCCGCGAATTCGACGCCGAGCAGATCGCCTACTCGGCGCGTGTCACCGAATCCGAGCTCGCCGTCGTCTATTTCACGGTGCACCGCGGTGCCGACGCCGAACCGGCGGATATCACCGAATCCAACCGCGAACGCATTCAGGACCTGCTGTTCGCGACCACCCGCAGCTGGAGCGACCGGCTGGTCAGCGAGGCCGCGGGTATCGCCGAGATCGCCGCGCCGGTCGTCCAGGACTACGCGACCGCGTTTCCGGCGACCTATCAGCAGGAATACGAGCCCGCGCGGGCGCTCGACGACCTGTGCCGGCTGCAGCGCCTGGCCGACGGGCAGATCGATACCGATCTCTACCGCACGGCCGGCGCCCCCTCGGGGGAGTGGCGCTTCACGCTGTACGTCGCCGGGACCGAGGTGTCGCTGAGCCGGGTGCTGCCGCTGCTGCACAGCCTCGGCATCGAGGTCGTGGAGGAAAAGCCCTACCGGCTCGAACTGCCCGGCGACAGCACCCGGTGGATCTACGACTTCGGCCTGCGGGTCGCGCCGAACACGCTGCGCGGCAGCGGCGAGGGCGATCCGGAGGCCGATCTGGACCGCGCCGTGGCGCTGGAATCCCTGCCGGACACCAGTATTCGTAAACGCCTGCCGGAGGCCGTGTCGGCGATGTGGTTCGGCGACGGCGAGGTCGACGGACTCAACGAACTCGTCCTGCGAGCCGGATTGCACTGGCGTCAGATCGCGATGCTGCGCGCCTACGCGAAATATCTGCAGCAGGCGGGATTCGCCTACACTTTCGCCAACATCACCCGCGTGCTGCTGACGCAGCCGAGCACCGCGCGCGCCTTCACCGAATTGTTCGAGGCGTATTTCGATCCCGAGCACCTCGGGCCGGTCGCGACCGCGCGGGCGGCGGCCATCTCGTCGCGGCTGCAGGACGAGATCGATGCCGTGGTGAGCCTCGACACCGACCGGATTCTGCGGGCGATTCTCGGGCTGATCACGGCGACCCTGCGCACCAACTACTTCCGCCGCGACGAGGACGGAAATCCGCCCGGACATCTGTCGTTCAAATTCGACCCGCACGCCATCGCCGAATTGCCCCGTCCGCGACCGAAATTCGAGATCTTCGTGTATTCGCCGCGGGTCGAGGGTGTGCACCTGCGTTTCGGTGCGGTCGCGCGCGGTGGGCTGCGGTGGTCGGATCGCCTGGAGGATTTCCGGACCGAGATTCTGGGTCTGGTGAAGGCGCAGGCGGTGAAGAATGCGGTGATCGTGCCGGTGGGCGCGAAGGGCGGATTCGTGGTGAAGCGCCCGCCGGCCGCGACCGGTGATGCGGCGGCCGACCGCCAGGCCATGCAGGCCGAGGGCATCGCCTGCTACCGCACCTTCATCTCGGGACTACTCGACCTGACCGACAATGTCGACCACGCCGGTGGTGAGGTGATCCCGCCGCAGCGGGTGGTGCGCCGCGACGGTGACGACACCTATCTCGTGGTGGCCGCCGACAAGGGCACCGCCACGTTCTCCGATATCGCCAACGAGGTTGCGCAGCACTACGACTTCTGGCTCGGTGATGCGTTCGCGTCGGGTGGTTCGGCGGGGTATGACCACAAGGCGATGGGGATTACCGCGAAGGGTGCCTGGGAGAGTGTCAAGCGGCATTTCGCGGAGATGAATGTCGATACCCAGCGTGAGGAGTTCACGGTGGTGGGTGTGGGGGATATGTCGGGGGATGTGTTCGGTAACGGGATGTTGTTGTCGGAGCATATTCGGTTGGTGGCGGCGTTCGATCATCGGCATATTTTCATCGATCCGGATCCGGTGGCGGGGTCGTCGTTCGCGGAGCGGAAGCGGTTGTTCGGGTTGGCGCGGTCGTCGTGGGCGGATTACGACACCTCGCTGATCAGCGAAGGCGGCGGCGTATTCGATCGCTCCGCCAAGGCCATCGCGATCACGCCGCAGATCCGCGCCGCACTCGATCTGGATCCGGGCGTGAGCACGCTGTCGCCGCCGGAAATGATCCGGGCGATCCTGCTGGCGCCGGTCGATCTGCTGTGGAACGGCGGTATCGGCACCTACATCAAGGCCAGTACCGAATCGCACGCCGACGTGGGCGACAAATCCAACGACCCCGTGCGGGTCGACGCGGATCTGTTGCGGGTCAAGGTGATCGGTGAAGGTGGCAACCTGGGCGCTACCGCGCTCGGGCGGATCGAGTTCTGCAAACTCGGCGGCCGGATGAATACCGACGCCCTCGACAATTCCGCCGGCGTGGACTGCTCCGACCACGAGGTCAACATCAAAGTGCTTCTGGGAGCGGCGATTTCCTCCGGCGAGCTGGCGGAGTCGGACCGTAACGCCCTGCTGGCCGAGATGACCGACGAGGTCTCGGCACTGGTGTTGCGCGACAACATCTCCCAGAACTTCCGGATGGGTCTGTCGCGGTCGAACGCGGCGGCCATGGTGGGGGTGCACCGGCGGTTGATCGCGGAACTGGAGACGCGGCGCGGCGTGGATCGGCAGCTCGAGGCATTGCCCTCGGATGCCGAACTGGACCGGCGCGCCGCGGCCGGCGCCGGGCTGACCTCACCGGAACTCGCCAATCTGCTCGCGCACGTGAAGCTTTCGCTCAAGTCGGATCTGCTCAGCGGTGATCTGCTGGACAGCAGTGCGTTCGAGGCGCTGCTGCCCGGTTACTTCCCGACACCGCTGCGGGAACGCTTCGGCGCCGCGATCGGCCGCCATCCGCTGCGCCGGGAGATCCTGGCCACCATGGTGGTCAACGATATGGTCGACTACGGCGGCATCACCTACGCCTTCCGGCTCGCCGAGGAGGCCGGCGCCACCACCGACGACGCGGTGCGCGCCTTCACCGCGGCCGTGGAGATCTTCGATCTGCGGGCACTGTGGGAGCGCATCCGCACCACGCCGATGCCGGCGGCGGCGCGCAACGAGCTGGAGATGGAGACCAAACGCACCCTGGATCGGGCGGCGCGCTGGCTGCTGACCAACCGGCCGCAGCCGATCGCGGTCGGCGCCGGTATCGCGCGCTACCGCGACGGCGTGCGCGCGCTGGCGGCGCGGGTGCCGGCCTGGCGGCCCGGTGCGCTCGCCGACGATCTGATGTCGCGTTCCGGCGGACCGATCGGTCACGGCGCCCCGCGGGAATTGGCGGAAGAGGTGTTCCTGCTGATCCATCGGTTCCCGCTGCTGGACGTGCTCGACATCGCCGACATCTGCGAACGCGATGCCGACGAGGTGGCCGCGCTCTACTACGCGCTCGACGCCCACTTCGACATCCAGCGGCTGCTGTCCGCGGTGGCCGGACTGGACCGTGGCGATCGCTGGCAGACCTTGGCGCGCTTGGCCGTTCGCGAGGATCTCTACGATTCGCTGCGCTCGCTCACCGCCGACGTGCTGACCACCACCGAACCGGTCGACACCCCCGAGGAGAAGATCGCCTACTGGGAATCGACCAACCGTTCCCGCCTCAGCCGTGCCCGCGCGGCACTCGGGGAGATCTTCACCTCCGAAGCCCACGACCTGGCGACCCTGTCGGTGGCCGCGCGCCAGGTCCGCAGCATGGTCGGCAGCGCCGAAACGACGGCGACGGTGCCCAGCTGACCTGCCGGTGGGTTCGGGTGCGCCGCCTGGGACCGGCACACCCGAACCCGCTCCGGAACCCCGCCGACGCCGCCCACCCGAATCCGGGTGGGCGGCGTCGTCATGCGGGAGTTCCGCAGGCGCCGCAGAAGCGGGCTGTGGGAGGCAGTTCCGTACCGCATTCGGTGCAGTGGCGTGGGGGAGCGGCCAACCGTGTGCCGCAGTGCATACAGAATCGCGCGGTGCGAGGGTTGTCGGTAGCGCAGGACGCGCAGGTCACGTGTTCCGGGGCGGCGGACTCGTCACCCTCGGGCCGTGGCGCCGCGGATGAAGGTCCCGATCCGACGCCCGAGGGGGTGCCGGGCGTCGCGGACGCGCCGGCTCCGGCGGTAGGTGTCGGCGGCAGCGAGGCCGAAGTCTTCGACTCCGGTGGCTGTTGCAGGGCGGGTCGGCCCGCGGGCTGACCGAACGGCGGCGCGGGCGGGGGCGGGGACTGCTGCGCGACCCACGGCACCGTCGACTGCTGTCCCATGCCCGCAATCGCATTGAGACCCAGTGCGGCGCCGAGGAATCCACCTTCACCGCCGCCGTGCCCGTGCGCCATTCCCTGTCCCGCGCCCAGGGCCATCTCCCCGGCGGCGTAACGCTGGAAATCCCCGGCGAGCCGGATGTAGGTGACATCCTTGGCGAGTCGTTTGAGTCGCTCGGCGTCCTCGGGCGCCAGGGTGATGTCGAAATTCCCCATGCGCGAGATCCGCATTCCGTACTCGTACAGCGTGAGATTGGTCTGACGCACCACCGCCGACTCGATCGACTGCAGTTGCGCCGAGAGGCCGAGAACCTGCCAGTCGCCCTGCGAGATGCCGTGCGAAACGGTCATCTTCATCGACTTGAGCAGCAAATCCGCGCACCAGGCCTGAATTCCGGCAGGATCGGTGAGATCGGTGGTGCCGACGAGGGAGGTGATCAGTTGCGCGGGATCGCGCACGGCCAGGGCGAATTCGCCGAAGACCCGCAGCGTCACGATCTGCTCGCTGGCCGGGTCCACGATATCGTCGAGCCGGCCGCCGAATCTGACGCCCGCGAATTCGCGCGTGGAGACGAAATACAGCTCCGCGCGGTAGAAGTTGTTGCCGGTGACCGAGTCCACCAGTGCGCCCAGCACCGGCAGTTCGTCGGCGTCGACGCGATGGCGGCCCGGTCCCATCGTCGCGACGACCCGGCCGGACTTGACGAACAGCGCGATCTGATCGGCGTTGACGATCGTCCGGCTGTAGCGCCGGATGTTCAGATCGGGCCACTTGTAGACCAGCTGGTCCTTGCGGCCGTCCGGGACGGCGATGAATTCCCGCTCGAACCAGGCCATATCCTCGCCCTTTCTCGGCCGTTGTCGTTATCCAGCGTACCGATACCTATCGGTATGGTCTACCGCCGACCTCGGCGGAGGGATTTCCGTTGTGTTACAACCTATCCCACGTATTGAACGTGCCGTTGAATGACGGTACATTGCCCATAGATATGATCGCCGTCACGTGAAAGGTCCTCCCCCATGACAACTGTTCGACCTCCCTCGGAGGCGACGGCGCCCGCGGACGCGCTGCATGCCGAGGATGCGGGCTATCACAAATCGCTGCGCCCCCGCCAGCTGCAGATGATCGCCATCGGCGGTGCCATCGGCACCGGCCTGTTCCTCGGCGCGGCCGGCCGCCTGCACGACGCGGGACCGGGCCTGTTCCTCGTCTACGCCGTCTGTGGAATCTTCGTATTCTTCATCCTGCGAGCGCTCGGCGAGCTGGTGCTGCATCGCCCCTCCTCGGGATCGTTCGTCTCCTACGCGCGCGAGTTCTACGGTGAGAAACTGGCTTTCGGCGTCGGCTGGATGTACTTCTTCCACTGGTGTATGACCGGGATCGTAGACATCACCGCGATCGCGACATATGTCCACTATTGGGGAGGGACCCGCAGCATTCCGCAGTGGCTCATCGCGTTGGTCGCGCTGGCGATCGTGGTGAGCATCAACCTGATCTCGGTGCGCTGGTTCGGTGAGCTCGAGTTCTGGGCGGCGTTGATCAAGGTGATCGCGCTGGTCGCCTTCCTGATCGTGGGTGTGGTCATCCTCGGTGGCCGCTTCGAGCTGGACGGCCAGACCACCGGTCCGAGCCTGCTCTCCGCGCACGGCGGTCTGTTCCCGACCGGGCTCCTGCCGCTCGTCACGGTCACCACGGGCGTCGTCTTCGCCTACGCGGCAGTCGAATTGATCGGCACCGCAGCGGGTGAGGCCGAGAACCCGGAGAAGATCATGCCGCGCGCGATCAATTCGGTGATCGCCCGGATCGCGCTGTTCTACGTCGGTTCGCTCGTCCTGCTCGGACTGCTGTTGCCCTACACCGACTTCCACGCCGGCGAGAGCCCGTTCGTCACCTTCTTCTCCAAACTCGGGGTGAACGGCGCCGGGTCCATCATGAACCTGGTCGTGCTGACCGCCGCGTTCTCCAGCCTGAACGCCGGGTTGTACTCCACGGGCCGGATTCTGCGCTCGATGGCGATGAACGGCAGCGCGCCCAAGCTGGCCTCGCGCATGTCGAGTTCCGGTGTGCCGTACGTCGGAATCCTCGCCACCGGCTGCATCGCGCTGATCGGTGTGGGACTCAACGCGATGGTGCCGGACAAGGCGTTCGAAATCGTGTTGAACATGTCGGCGCTGGGCACGATCTTCGCGTGGACGGCGATCATCCTGTGCCAGTTGCAGTTGTGGCGCTGGTCGCGTATCGGCAAGGCGGAGCGGCCGTCGTTCCGGCTGATCGGCGCCCCGTACACCAGCATCGCGACCCTGGTGTTCCTGGCGGCGGTGGTGGTCCTGATGGCCGCCAGTGACGACGACGTGCAGCGCTTCGCCGTGCTGGCCATGGTGTGCGTCATGTTGCCGGCGCTGGTCGCGGGCTGGTTCCTGGCCCGCCGCAAGGTGCTGGCGATGGCCACCGAACGACTCGGCTACACCGGTCAGTTCCCGGTGCTGGCCGAACGTCCGCTACAGAACGAGGCGGCCGAGGCGGCAGCCGAATCCGGGGAGCCGGGATCAGCGCCCGAGGCCGAGAAGTAGCCACACCCTCCGCCCCGGTACCACCGGGGCGGAGCTGTTCCCGGCGTTGGGAAGCTCGGGGACGCGGGGCCGTGGCCGGGGAACGAGAATGAGGCCCCGGTTCATCAGCGGCCTCGGGAGGTTTCTCATGCCGGAGCGACCCGATACGCCCCTTCCGCATCCGTGGGCGAATCGCCGCATCCGCCGCAGTGAGGTGCGCGGACCGGATGCGCATCCGTGGGCGACGCGGCGCAACGGTGGGGGAGAACCCTCGCAACGGCTGCGCGTCGCGATGGAATCTCCGGGCGAACCGTCCGTGCGGCACCTCCTCGGCGAGCCTGTCGGAAACGGTGGTGTGGCAACGGGTTTCGCGCCGGGGCCGCCCTCCGGCCCGGTGACCGCGGATGTCGAGGTCGATACGCTCGGCTCCGAGGCCGGCTCCGGGCGCAGCGCGCGCTCGCGGCCGAGTCCACGCCGGTTGGGCGCCGGCCTGGTGGAGATGCCGCGGGTGGTCTCGGTGGATCCGCGCGCCGCCGTACTGGACGACCCGGAAGTGCCCGAGGAGAAGCGATTCTGCTGGAAGTGCAACTCGCCGGTCGGGCGCGCGGGCGACGCGGGCGCCGGGCAGGTGGCGGGGGACTGCGGAAAATGCGGTTCCCCCTACAGCTTCCGGCCGATTCTGCAACCGGGTGAGGTCGTCGCCGGACAGTACGAGGTGCAGGGCTGCCTGGCGCACGGTGGTCTGGGCTGGATCTACCTCGCCGTCGACCGCAATGTCAGCGATCGCTGGGTGGTACTGAAGGGTTTGCAGAATCCGCAGGATTTCGAGGCGCACGTGGTCGCGCTGGCGGAGCGGCAGTTCCTGTCGGAGGTCGCCTATCCCGGCATCGTGAAGATCTACAACTTCGTCAAGCACCGCGGCCCGGGCCGTGATGTCGCCGACGGCTACATCGTGATGGAGTACGTCGGCGGCCAGTCGCTCAAGCGCGTACTCGATCAGCGTGCGCCGCAGCGTATTCCGGTGGCGGAGGCGATCGCGTACGTGATGGAGGTGCTGCCGGCACTGGACTACCTGCATTCGTTCGGGTTGTCCTACAACGATCTCAAACCCGACAACATCATGGTCAGCGAGGACGAGGTCAAACTGATCGACCTCGGCGCGGTGGCGGCCATGGAGTCGTTCGGAAGTATCTACGGCACACCGGGATTCCAGGCACCCGAGATCACCGAGACCGGGCCCACCGTCGCCTCCGACATCTACACCGTCGGCCGCACCCTGGCGGCACTGGTGATGCAGTTGCCCCGCGACGAGCGCGGCCATCAGCTACCGGAAATGCCGGAGCCGCAGGCGCATCCGCTGCTGGTTCGCTATCCGTCGCTGTATCGGCTGCTGTGCCGCGCCACCGATCCCGACCCGGCCCGCCGGTTCCCCTCCACCTATTCGATGTACTGCCAGCTCACCGGCGTGCTCCGGATGGTGCTGGCCACCGACACCGATCGGGAACATCCCCAGGCCTCGGTCGAATTCGGTTCCATGCGCGGCGATTTCGGCATCGAGACCCTGATCGGCCAGACCGACGGCATCGTCGACGGCCGCCACCGGATGCCGACCCTCGATGCGGGGGCGGTGGTGGCCGCCTTACCGGTTCCCCTGATGGACAGCACCGATCCCAGTGCCGAACTGATGTCGACGCTGCTGCACGGAGATCCGCGGCATGCGCTGGATACGTTGCGGCGCATCCGTGATCGGATCGCCTCCGGCATCCTCGCCGACACCGGCTCCTTCGAACTCGAGGGCGCCCTCACCGCGGTGCGCGCCCATCTGGATCTGGGGGAGGTGGAGGCGGCACGAGCCCTGTTGCGGGAGTTGATGATCGACTACGACACCGACTGGCGGCTGACCTGGTACCGCGGTATCGCCGATCTGCTCGACGGCGCCTTCGAGCACGCCTACACCCAGTTCGACACCGTGCACGCCATGCTGCCCGGGGAGATCGCCCCGGCTCTCGCGCTGGCGGCCACCGCCGAACTGGTCCTGCAACATCTCGAACTGCCGGCCGATCCGGATCGCTGGCACCGGGCCGCGATCGACTTCTACCGCACCGTCTGGCGCACCAACCACGGTGTGGTCAGCGCCGCGTTCGGACTGGCGCGGCGACTGGCCGCCGACGGCGAACTGCTCGACGCCGTCGCGGTACTCGACCGGGTGCCGGTGACTTCCCGGCACTACGCGCTCGCTCATATGACCGGTGGACTGCTGCTCGTGTCCCGGCCGGTGGCGGAGGTGACCGAGGAGGATCTCGCCGCGGCCGCACTGCGCCTGGAAGCCCTGCCGGAGGAACCGCGGGCACTGCAGTTGCAGGTCGTCGTGGTGGGCGCGGCACTGGAATGGCTGCGCGCGGGCGGGCAGCCGCGCCGGTCCGACACGACCCTGCTCGGCTTCGCGCTCACCGAATCCGGTTTGCAGCTGGGCCTCGAGACCTCGCTGCGCGCGCTCGCCCGCACGGCGCCGGGCCGGCTGCATCGCTACCGGCTCGTCGATCTGGCCAATCAGGTGCGTCCGCGCACCCGATGGTGAACCGGCTCAGGCGACTCCGCGCACGCGCCAGAGCACGACGGCCACCGGCGCCGCGGCGATCAGCAACAGCCACAGCCAGTTTCCGGCCGCCCACGCCGACACCACGGCGAAGACCGTGATGGCACCGGCCAGAACGGCCAGGGAGGGGAGCGGATTGGCGGGCGCGGGTGCGGCGGGCGGATCGGGGGTGACGACGGGCAGATCGGTGAACAGTGCCGCCAGCTCGACGCGGGTATCTGCCCGGGTGGCCAGTGCGGTGCGCTCGTCGAATTCGGGCAGGGTCAATCTGCCGGCGCCCAGTTGCTGTGACAATTCCTGCAGTGCGCGCTCTCGCTCGGCGGCGCTGGGGCGCGCGTCCGCCATATCGTCCATGCACAGCAGAATAGGTCGGCTACGCCCGCGGATCGCAATCGAACCGCCAAAGATGGGAACCGGCATGCCGCCGCACGGTTTCGATCCGCGCATGTTTCGGTGTGGTTTCCTTGATGTATGACGACCCGGACCGAGTACACCATCGACGAGCTCGCGCGTGAGGCGGGGACCACCGTGCGCAGCCTGCGGGTGTACCACGAGCGCGGTGTGCTGCCGCCGCCGCAGGTCAAGGGTCGTACCGGTTTCTACAGCGCCGAACACCTCAACCGGGTGCGGACGATCAGCCGGTTGCTCGACCGCGGCATCAAGCTCAACGGCATCAAGGAACTGCTCAACGCCTGGGATCGCGGTGACGATCTCGGCGACATCCTCGGCGTCGCGGAACCCGATGTGTCGTCGGGCGCCGAATCGCCGGCCGGTGCGACGATCGCCGCGACCGATCTGGCGCAGCGGTTGCAGGAGGTACCCAACGGGCTGGCGCGGGTGGTCGCGCTCGGCCTCTACGAACCGGTCGACGCCAGCACCTACCGCGCTGCCGATCCGATGTTGCTGCAGGCCGCCGACCGGCTGTCCGCCGCGGGCGTGCCGGAGCCGGAGATCATCGCCGAGTTCGAGCGGCTGGCGACCGAATGCGACCGGATCGCGCGTCGCTTCGCGGACCTGTTCCAGCGCACGGTGTGGACCGGCTTTCAGGACTCCGCGGGCACACCCGCGGACGTGGCCGGGCTGGCCGCGGGCTCGGAGGTGATCCGGACCGTCCCGGCGCAGGCGGGCGCCGAACTGATCGGCCGTTTCGTGGCCCGGTATCTCGATCAGGACAGCGCGCTGAACGAAGCGCTCGCCGACTCCTGAGCGTTCGTCGCGACGATCTTTACCCCCAACGTTGGGAAGATTTCCCAATATAACGTGCCGTTGTCCAACGGTACATTATCGGCGTGGCCGATACTTCTGACCATCAGCGTCGGAAGTGCACGATTGAACGGAGACACACCGATGACCGCAGCCACCTTTGCCCGCACCACCCGAGCCCTGCTGCTGGCCGCGACCGTCGCGGGCGCCGCCGTCGTGGGCCTGTCCGCCGGTCCGGCCGCGGCGCAGGCGCCCGGTCCGTACTGTCTGTGGGCCGGCGCCGCCTTCGCCCCGGGGGCCCAGGTGCATGCCGGCGGCTGGGCATTCAGTTGCCGCAGTGACCTTTTCGGCGCCGCCCGGTGGAATGCGGACGGTCCGTCCCACCGCGCCGACACCGTGGCCAATCCGGGCGCGCTCGGTAACCCGGCCGGTCGCTTCAGTCCCGGCGCGCGCCAGCCGGGCACCTCCTACAACGACTACTGCGTGGGCGATCAGCTGATCGCGGGAACCGAGGATGTGTACGAGGCGGTTCCGGCCTCGGGCGGTATCTACTGGCGCGCCGCCGGGCCGATCTCCCAGTGGCGTTTCGAGGATGCGGGCCCGGCGCCGACCTGGCGGTCGTCGAGCCTGTGCCGCGACGGCGAACTGCTCTGATCCGCAACTAGGTATCGGGCGCGACCTACTTAAGTAGGTGCGCCCGAACATTACCGATGCGCGCCGCCCCCACCCGGGGGAACAATCATTCGTCGGCAGGTAACGGCAGATGGGTGAGCGATGGCAGGCGTGACACTGTGGATGCAGATGTCGCTCGACGGATACGCGGAGGGGCCCGACCAGGAAATTCACTGGCCGGTAGTGGACGAAGAGCTGTGTGAGTCCTTCCTGGACGAACTGCGGGCGGCGGAGGTTTTCGTCTACGGGCGCAAGACATTCGAGATCATGGCCGCGTTCTGGCCCTATGCCGATGCCGATCCGGCCATCTCGCCGTTCTACGTCGAATTCGCGCGCTGCTGGAAGCGCACCCCGAAACTGGTCTTCTCCCACACGCTGCGCGATCCGGGCTGGAACACCCGGGTGGTCGGTGCCGATCCGATCGCCGAGATCGGCGCGCTGCGGGCGGCCTCCACCGGACCCGTCGTGGTCTTCGGCGGCGCCCAGACCGCCTCGTACTTCCTCGAACACGATCTCGTCGACGAATACCGGCTGTTCGTGCATCCGCTGCTGCTCGGCGGGGGCGTGCCGTTGTTCCCGAAACCGCTGGACACGGCGGGACTGCAGCTGGTGGACATCATGACCTTCGACAGTGCGGTCGTGCAGATGCATTATCAGCAGGCCACGCCGGTCGCGCGAATGGGGTAGCCGCAGATCGCGGTATCGAATCCGGACACGCGACGGGGGCACGGTGGGCTAACTTGTTCCTACTATGTTCCAGCGATCGCGTATCGGTGTACTGCCCGCCACCAGCAGTGAGTTCGTGGGCAGGTCCGCGCAGCGAGAGCGGATAGCGGCGCTGATCGCCCGTGGCGCGCGCCTGATCACCCTGACGGGTCCCGGCGGCATCGGCAAGACCAGGCTGGCCATCGAAACGCTGCGCCGCGATGTCGAACTACCCACGCGCTGGCTGGCGCTGGCGGAACTGGACGCCGAGACGGCGATTGCCGAACTCCGCGATCTCGCGCCCCGGCCGGACGGGGCCCCGCACGTCCTGGTCCTCGACAGCTGCGATCGCCTCGTGACCGCCCTCGCGACCGAGCTCGCGGACCTGCTCGAAGCCGACCCCGCCCTGACCGTCGTCGCCACCAGTCGCGAGCCGATCGGCTGGATCGACGAACAACTCGTTCAGGTGCCATCGCTCGATCCCGCACAGGCATTGCGGCTGTTGCGCATTCGCATGGAGCTCACCGGCCGCACCGCCGGCGGTGCGGACGACGATATTCTCCGGCGGATCTGTGCCCATATGAGCCACAATCCGTTCGGCCTGCGGCTCGCCGCGATCAGATTGCGGCACAACCCGCCCACCACCGTCTTGCACGAGGTGAGCGGCGATGCCTACGACCGCCGTCTGCAGTGGTCCGACAGTGCCCGGGTGGGGGTTGAAGCGCGCCACCGCGATATCGGCGCCAACATCGCGTGGTCCACGAGTCGCTGTACACCGTCGGAATCTCTTCTGCTGCAACGCCTGTCGGTCTTTCCGGGCGGTTCCGCGGGCGGCGGAGCCGATCGGGAGGCGATCGTGGCGCTCTGCGCCGACGACGCGTTGCCGGCGGCGTCGATCGAAGCGGCACTGGATCGGCTGGTGGAACGTTCGCTGGTGATCGTGCGACTGACGGCCACCTCGGCGCGGTGGTATCTCACCGAATGTGTGCGCCTCGTCGCGCGCGCCGAACTGCATCGGCGTGATCCGGTCGAGGCCAATCGGCTCGCCGCCCGGCATCTGCAGCTGCGCCGGCTCGAGGTGCGCCGCGCCGAGGGGGCGGCGCTGCCGCAGCAGCCGTGTGTCGCCACGGCACAACCGCCGGTCGCCGCGGTGGCGGCGCCGCGGCCCGAGTCGGATCGCTGGGAGAGCCTGTCGCGGGCGGAACGCGAGGTGGCGGTGCTGGCGGCCGCGGGCTGGCCCAACAGTGCCATCGCCGTGCGCCGCCGTAGTTCGGTGCGCACGGTCGATGCGCAGGTCGCGATGGTCCGGCAGAAGTTGCAGATCACCTCTCGCGGGCAGATCGCCCGGCATCTGCCCGCCGAGGCCCGGGAGCGGATGCGATCCGAGGCCCGGGCCCGGCGCGAGACGGCCCGGTCGTGACCACACCGTGGATATCCCAATTCGTCGGCCGGACCGCGGAACTGCGTAGCATCGCCGAACTGCTCGACCCCGGTGGGCCCCGGTTGATCACTCTGCTCGGGCCGGGTGGGATCGGTAAGACGACGCTGGCCACCGAGGCGTTGCGCCGGTCCCAGCGGCCCGGTCGCGATCAGGTGCTGTGGGTGCGGCTGGCGCGGCTGGAAACCGGCGCCGGCGTCGAGGCGGTCGCCGAAGAGATCGTGCGAACCGTCGCACCGACCGATCCCACCGGCCGCAGCGCCGAGGACTGCCTGCTCGACGCCTTCGCCTCGCTCGGCCCCGCTCGCACCATCCTGGTTCTCGACAACTGTGAACATGTCCTGCATCCGGTGGCGCGGCTGATCGTCGAGTTGCTGAGTGTGAATCCGGACGTCACCGTCGTGGCCACCAGCCGGGAACCGATCGGCTGGACCGACGAGCGGTTGGTGCCGGTGCCGCCACTCACCAACGACCATGCGCTGGAACTGTTCCGACGGCGCGCGGAACTGACCGGCCGGCCGATCGGCGCGGAGCCCGCCACTCTGGAACTGGCCGCCCGGATCTGCCGGCACGTGGACAACAATCCGCTGTTCATCCGGCTCGCCGCGGCCCGGCTGCGCTACCGGCCGGTCGCCGAGGTGTTGCGCGATCTCACCGGCACCGACTCCGACGCGTGGATGCGCTGGTCTTCGGGCGTGCGGGCCGGCGGCGACGAGCGTCATCGCAACGTCGGCGACGTGATCGCCTGGTCCTACGGGCTGTGCACCGACGCCGAACGCCTGCTGCTGGACCGGATGTCGGTCTTCGCCGCCGGATTCGACCCCGGTGACGAGGAAACCCGCAGCGGCGGAATCGAATACAGCGCGGTGGCGCAGGTCTGCGCCGACGAGGCGTTGCCGGAGCCGGTCATCGCCGCCACGCTGGAGCGACTGGTGGAACGGTCGCTGGTGTCGACCCGCATGACGGCCACCTCGGTGCGCTATTTCCTGCCCGAGAGCGTGCGGGCGTTCGCCCGCGCCCGGCTGCAGGAGCGGCCGGACGGTTCGGCCGCACCGTCGGGCGTGCCTGCCCGCCATCGCCGCTACTTCCGTGACAAAGTCGTTGCCGGACAGGCGATGTGGTACGGCCCGGACGAGATGGAGTGGATCGACTGGGTCCGTGCGGCCTGGAACGACGTGCTGCTCGCGGTGGAGACCAGCCTCGCCGATCCGGGCGAGGCCGTGATCGGACTCGAGATCGCCACCGTGGTCATGGCGTTGCGGGTGCCGTTCCTCACCGGCACCAACCGCGCGGTCACCGGGCTCACGGAGCGCGCCCTCGCGGTGATCGGCGACGATCCGGCGTTGTCGTCGCTGCGGATCTCGGCCAAGGCTCTGATCGGCTGGATCGCGGTGTGGCAGGGCCGGTTCGACTACACCTCCCGGCTCCTCGACGAATGTGCCGCCGAATGTCTCACCGATCCGGTGCTGCGTGGGGAATGGCGCGAGCACACCGCCGACGACATCGGCCTGCCCGCCCAGGTCGAATTCACCTGGGGGCTGGAACTGTTCCTGGTTCGCCTGGACCTGCGTGCGATCGAGGTATTGTCGCGCGCCCGCCGGAAGTTCGCGGCCGTCGGCGATCGCGGCGGCACCCAGCGCAGTGATCTGTTCACCGTGCTCGCGGCCGCCAGCCTGGCGACCCCGGAGGTCGCCGGGCGGGTGGTGCGCCGCCATCTGCACGAAGCGGCGAAAACGGATGCGCCGTGGGCGGTGTCCTGGGCCGAGTTCGCGGAACTGGTCGCCACCATCCGCCACGGTGACCCCGCGGACGCCGTGCGCCGGGGCCGGGCGGCGGTGGCCGCGCATTTCGATCGCGGGGATACCTGGACCGCGGGCTGGATCATCCACTTCTGCACCGTCGCGCTGGCCACGATCCTGTCGCGGCGCATCGAATCCGGCGCGCGCCCGGGCGAACTCGCCGCCGCCGCGCGGGAGATCGCCTACCTGCAGGGTGGTACCGCCGCGTTGCATCGTTCGATGGGGATCGCCTCGGATCGGGTGCCGCTGGTGATGGAGGGATCGCTGGCCGCGCGGACAGCCGCCACCGCGGTGCTGGGCGCCCAGCGCTACGCCGCCGCGGTGCGTCGCGGTGGGCGGATGCGGCCGCAGGAGAACGAACTGCAGCGGTATTTCCTCGGACGGCTGGAGATCGTCGAGGACGGCGAGGACGGTCCGGACGACGCACGGTGGCAGGAACTTTCACCCGCCGAACGCGAGATCGCGATCCTGGTGGCCGCCGGGTGGACCAACAGTGCGGTCGCCGTGCGCCGCGGGACGTCGGTCCGCACGGTCGACGCCCAGGTCGCGACCATTCGCCGCAAACTCGCGGCCGCGGACCGCTCGGCGATCATCCATCGCATTCCGGGCGGATTGCGCGATCGGGTGCGTGCCGAATCACGGCAGCCACCGGGACGCCTGCGCCGAACCTTCTGAGCCGCCAGCCGATCAACTTCGACTGTCGCCCAAGGCTTTCAGAGCGCGGTCGACATCGTCGGAGTCGTTGTGGACGTGGAATGACACCCGCAGCGCACCCGCTCGCGCCGTGGTCACCACCGCGGCCTCGGCGAGGGCGTCCGCGGCGGCCGCGGCGCCCGGAATCGACACGATCGGCGCTCGTCCGGGAACGGGTGCGAAGCCGAGGTCGTCCAGTCCGGCGCGGAAGCGGTCGGCCAGTGCCAGATCGTGGGCCTGGATCGCCGGAACGGTCAACTCCTCCAGCAGTTCCGCTCCGGCCAGCGCACCCACCACACCGAGCCAATCGGGCGTGGCGTCGAAGCGCCGCGCGGTGTCGGCAAGCCGTTGCGGCGCATACATTTCCGCCCAGCGGTCGGCGGCCGCGTACCAGCCCGGCGCATGCGGGCGCACCCGGTCGGCGATCTCCGGCCGGATCGCCAGCAGCCCGACACTGCGGGCGCCGAGCAGCCACTTGAAACTCGCGCACACCCAGATGTCGGCATCGGCGAATCGCAGCGGCAACCAGCCCGCGGCCTGCGAGACGTCGAACAGCAGCAGCGCGTCGTGCGCCGTGGTGGCCGCGCGCAACCGCGCCGCGTCGACCGTCCGGCCGTCGGCGGACTGGACGAGACTGCACGCCACCAGCGCGGTGTCGGGCCGTACCTCCTCGGCGAGTCGCTCCAGTTCCACCGTGCGCACCCGCAGATCCCCGCGGTAGCGGAACGGATTGGGTACGGACGCGAAATCGCCTGCGGCGACCAGTACTTCGGAGCCGGGAGCCAGTGCCGCCGCGGCCGGTCCGATGAGGGCGGCGGCCGAATTGCCGATCGCCACATCGGCTGCCGTCGCGCCGTCGAGGAGGCGGGCGTAGGCGGCGCGCAACCGATCCACCCGATCGTCGTAGCGCGAGGGTGCGCGATGCCCGCTGGCCCACTCGTCGAGGACCGCACGCACCGCGGTGAACGCGCGGGCCGGCGGGATGCCGTACGAGGCGGTGTCGAGATAGGTGGTGTCGACCGCGAATTCGTGGCCGGCCAGAGCGGGAACATACGCCGAGGAGGTCATGAGGCCATCGTCGCGAGCGAGTGGCCCGCCGGTCCATAGCCAGCCGGGGCTCGCTGGACCGCTCGAAGATGCCGAATCTCTCGCGGCCGGACGCGGCGGAGGCCGCTCGCCGCGACGTCAGCTGTCGTTCGCCGCGCCCACCTCCTCGGGCCGCAACCGCTGGGCGGCCGCGTGGTCGTGGGTCGGCACCACCGTCACCGTCGTGCGCGCCAGGTGCAGCCGGTGCAGGGTGCGGAAGGTCAGATCGCGATCGTCATCGGCGAAACCGCCTGGGTAACTTGCCTTCTGGCGGACCTTGTCGATCTGCAGATGATGCCAGGCGGCGTCGCCGGCGAGCAGCACCCAGCCGCGCCGGGTATGGGCGAGCACGCCGACACTTCCGGGGGTGTGCCCGGCCAGATCCACCAGCACCACGGTCCCGTCACCGAACAGATCGTGGCTCGCGGTGAACGTCAGCACCGGCGGTCCGTCGAGGTCGTATTCGACGACCGGCCGCTCCCGCAGCGCATCGCGGACGCCGCCGACCGGCGCGACCGCACCGGTCGTGATCCACTGCTGCTCGACGCGATGCATGTGGACGGGGAGTCCGGGCAGATCCAGCAGACCGCACACATGGTCCCAATGCGCGTGCGTGGGCAGGGCGAAATCCAGCGGCCGCGGATCGTGCTCACGCAGCGAGTCGACGGTCGCCACGGTGGCGGCCGGCGGCCGCACCGCGACTCGCAGGACCGCCGGGAGCTGCGAGATCGCGCGTCGTTCGGCATCCAGGCAGACTCCGGGATCGACCACGAACCGGGCCTGCGGATGTTCGACGACGAAGGCGGTCAGCGCGTTGTCGATCCGGCGCGGGGTGAACGTTCCCTCCACGACCGCCGCCGTCGGCACCGACCGCGGTGCCTGCGGCAGCGCGCGCACCGAGACGGTGCCCTGCGGCTCGGGCAGCCCGGCGTCGGAGATCGAGGCCAGCAAGCGCCGGTCGAGCCGCCGGGGCAGCATCAGCCCGCGTACGGAACCCACTGCGACAGTGCAGCATTCGAGCACGCTCGGTGTCTTCACCTGATCCGGCATGTCATCCGTCCCTTCTATGGGTGGTCGCGGACGACGGGATCGCCGCCACGTGTCGTGGCACGATAAAACTTAAGGTCGACATGAAGTAAAGGGGTGAGGCCGGCGATGAACGAGGGACTGAAGATCGGCGACGCCGCTGTGGCGGTCGGAGTCGAGGCGCATGTGTTGCGCCACTGGGAATCGGTCGGACTGCTGCACCCGGCGCGTAGCCCCTCCGGGCATCGTGCCTACGACGAGCAGACGCTCGACCGGGCACGGCTGATCCGCACCCTGCAGCGCACCGGGTTGTCGCTGCGCCGGATCCGGGAACTCGGCCTCTCCGGGCGCGACGAGCGGCTGGCCCTGATCGCCGACGAGCGGGCCCAGTTGCGCCGCCGCATCGACTTGTTCGAGGCCACCGATCGCTTCCTCGCCCACATCCTCGACTGCCGGCATCCGATCCTCGCCGAATGCCCCGACTGCTCCGGTTTCCTCGCCGCGTACGGCGATGAGCGAGAGCGGCAGGAACTCGCGGATCGATCCCCCTCGACGCTCTCCGCTCACTGAGGCAGGCGCGACCGGCTGCCGGGGCGCTGTCGCGCACTCTTGTTGCGGTACATCGCGGTGTCGACCGCGTGCATGAGATCGTCGACCGCCTCGGGTTGACGGGTGACCAGCGCGGTTCCGATCGACGCGCCTACCGTGATCGACCCGCCGGCCACCTCCACCGGTTCGCCGAGCGCCGCCAGCAGCCGGGCCGACATGTCGACCAGTCGCGCCTCACCCGTGCACTGCTCGATCAGCACGATGAACTCGTCGCCGCCGATCCGGGCGGCCAGACCGTCGGGCTCGGCGGCCGCTCCCAGCCGCTCGGCGACCGTACGCAGCACGCGATCACCGATGGTGTGGCCGTAATCGTCGTTGATCTCCTTGAACCCGTCCAGGTCGAGATAGCACAGGCCGATGGGTGGCTCGGCCCGCGTGAGCCGGTCGAAGAACAGCAGCCGGTTGGCGAGCCCGGTCAGGTCGTCGTGATGGGCCTCGTACCAGAGCCGGTCGGCCAGCGCCTTGCGTTCGGTGATGTCGACGGCCACCCCGATGAGGAATCGCACGCTGCCGCGCGCGTCCCGCACCACCGACATGGACAGGTCGATATCGGAGTGATGGCCGTCGGGCCGGGTGAGCGAGGTCTCCATCCGGAACCGGTCCAGGCCGCCGGTCAGCAACTGCTGGAACTGGGTGTAGGCCTCACTGATGTTGTCCTCGCCGAGCACCGCCGCCACCGACCGGCCGATGATCAGGTCGATCGGCACACCCAGCATCTCGGCGAAGGCGGCGTTCACGTCGCGGACCCTGCCGGTCTCGGCGTCGATGGTGCCGATTCCCACCGAGGCGCCGGCGAAGATGGCGCCGAACCGGGCCTCCGACAGCTGTCGCCGCGCCTGTTCCTCCCGGACCGCGGCCAGGGCGGCGCTCAGCGTGGTCTCCTGCTCGGCCAGGGCGGCGCCGCGCAGTGCCGCGGTGAATCCGGCGGCGAACTCTCCGGCCACGGTGACGGCGCGGTCGCGCACGGTCTCGTAGCCGGGGTCGGCGGGGTCCGGGCAGATTTCGGCGACCATATCGCGGCAGATCACCGCGACCGAGCGGCTCACCGCGGCATCGTCGCGATAATTCGCGGCGACCAGCGACGAGGCGGCCAGCCGGGCCGCGTCGAGGCCGACGGTGCCGCGCAGCGCGCCCAGCAGCTCCTCACACAGGCCGGTGAGCAGGGCCTCGATCTCGGTTCGCGTCAGCGTCGGCGCGACCACTCCGTCGAGTGCGTCGGCCCACCGCGCCGCCAACTCCTGCGAACCCACCCTGCAACCCCTGCCTATCCCGTGGACCCCGTCACACCTTGTGCCCCACGCCGCCCAGACCGAGCGAGCGTCCCGGCGTTTCGTGCAGGTCACGCTCGGATTCCGGGCGCCACAGCGGTAGTTCGACGATGCCCGGTTCGACCGGTTCCCAGCCGGTGAACATATCGACGATGGATGCGCGGTCGCGAAAACGGATCCCGACGCCGCTGGTCGATTCCTCGTGAATCCGGGCGGCCGCCTCCGGCCGGTGTGCTGAGGACAGATGGGAGATCGCGATATAGCTGCCCGGCGCCACGGCTGCCCGCAACGCGGCGACCTGCTCGCGCGGACGTTCCTCGTCCTGCAGCAGATGCAGCACGGCGACCAGCAGCAGACCGACGGGTCGATCGAAGTCGATCAGGCCGGTCTCACGGGCGCGGGTGAGCAGTTCCTCCGGCTTACGCAGATCCGCCTCGATGGCGCCCGCGTGGTCGTTGCCGTGCAGGATGGTGGCCGCATGGGTGACCGCGACGGGGTCGATGTCGACGTAGAGAACCCGGATCGAGGGATCGATGTCCTGCGCGACCTCGTGCACGTTCCCGGCAGTGGGAATACCCGATCCGACGTCGAGGAACTGCCGGATTCCGGAGTCGATCATGAATCGGACCGCTCGGCGCAGGAAAGCACGGTTGCTCAGTGCCAGCCGCGGCAGATCCGGCACCAGCTTGCGCCCCTCCGCCGCGGCCCACCGGTCCACTTCGAAGTTGTGGGAACCGCCCAGCAGCGCGTCGTACATCCGGGCCGGGCTGGGCCGCTGCATATCCACGCCCTCGGGCGCCCACGCTGGCCTGTCCACTCGAATCCCCTCTTGCCGATCGAGAATCGGCCCGCCTGACCGCAGGGCCCGGGGCCGATCTTGTCGAAGCCCAACTGTACGCCCACGCCGGGCCTGTCGGCGGACACACATCGGCCGCTCAGACCAGATTGATCGAGTCGAGGACGCGGGCGCCGAGCTCGGCATCGCCGGTGATCGCGACGGCGCCCGCCCGCCACGGCAGCCGCCGGGTGCCCCACTGCGGAAACTCCAGCGCCAGGGCGGCGATATGGGCGGCGGCGCCGGCGGCCCGGCCGGGCCGCACCCGCAGCCGCCCGCCGCGCGGCTCGATCCGCCAGGTACCGCCGCCGGGGCCGGTGAAAGTCAGTGCCACCGGGGCGTCGAGCCAGCTCAGCGCCTCGCGGTGGGAACGTTCGAGCAATACGGTGAGCCAGGTCAGGATGGCGTTCATGCGCAGCGCGTCGGTGGGCGGTGGCGGAAGGTCGAGCGCGGGTGCGATGTCGTGGCGCAGATGCGTGTGCCAGTCGAAGAGGAGCATCGCCGGAATCAGATCCAGCCGATACCAGCCCAGTTCGCCGATCGGGAGCTGGATGCGCCGTATCCCCGCCGCGGTGAACAGGGTCAGCGCCCGCACGCCGCGCCGCGACC
This sequence comes from Nocardia sp. MDA0666, assembly GCF_003023875.1. Lineage (NCBI taxonomy): Bacteria > Bacillati > Actinomycetota > Actinomycetes > Mycobacteriales > Nocardiaceae > Nocardia > Nocardia sp. MDA0666. Next base: position 308,312 of record NZ_PYHT01000005.1, on the reverse strand, counting down.
AGGTGTCGAACTCCGGGAGCACGTGACGCGTTGTGTGGGAGCGCTTTTCGTCCACCAGCTGTTCGTTGAGGCGCTCCAGATCGCGGGTGGCGACGATGGCGGCGGCACTCGGGGTGAGCAGGGCACGCACTCCGGTCGTCATGTGGATGACGACCTCGGCCACCGACCATCCGGCGGCCGCACTGGGCTCGGCCCACTGCTCCTCGGTCAACTCCCCGCAGAATTCGATCACCGCCCGGCGCTCTTCGCTCAGGCCGGGCAGATATCGCGAACTCATCGGCAGACCTCGACGACCACCGAACTCCTCATGAACAGCGCACGCTACCGGTTCGTGGTCACCGGGAGCCAGAGCGCGCACCGATTTCGGCCCCTGACCGGCGTGGAGACACAGCGGCGAAGGTGTCGCCCGCGGCGGGACGGCAACGCTCGCCGCATGCCGGAGAAGGGGCCGGGCCCGGTGGTTCGCCGAAACATTGCGGCGGACTCCTTCCCGTGTCGGAGGGCGGACCTCGAGGATCCGCCATGTCACGTGTGCACCCGGACGGGTTCGCCGTTCCTGACGCGGCCGGTTCGCTGGGCTGTTGCCGACGTGTCGGCCGGGGCCCGGGTGCCACGCGCGATGTGGACTTGTCGGTGCCATGGGGCATGCTCTTGGCACGCCGATGTCTACGAGCCCGCCCGGAGTACACCATGTCGTCCCCACGAACCAAACCGCAACCGTTGTCCGACACCGAGATTCGACAGATAGCGGCCGAGCTCGCCGACGGCCGGCCACCCATGGTGTGGTTCACTCCGGCGGCAGTGGGAGTATCCGAGGGGCGTTCGGGCAAGGTGATCGCACTCGGTGACCCCGCCGACGGAGACTTCCTGCAGGTCCGGCCGACCGGTTCGAAGGACGTCATGTCGTTCTCGCCGACCGAGGTGACACTGGCCAAGCCCGCCCGCAAGGACAAGCGCACCACCACATCCGAGACCACCGGCGCCACGCCGCCGGCAACGAGGAAGGACACCGCTGTGAGCATGTCGTCGTCCGTGACCACGCCGCCCGCGCCGCCCACTCCGGCAGCGGTGCCCGCCGCGGCGTCGAAAACGCCCGCGCCGCAACCTGCTTCGGATCCGAAACCGGCCGCCAAACCCGCCGCCACGCCCGCCCGCACTCCGCGTGAGAAGCCCGCCGCGGCCGCCCGCAAATCCAAGGCGCCCGAGGTGACGGTCACCTTGGCCGGCACCGCCGACGGTGAATGGACCGTCGATGTGGTGCACGGCAAGAAGCGCACCATCAAGGGGCTGTCGGTACCGGGCGCGTCGGTGGCGCAGGCCGCGAAGCTGCTGCACCCCGAGGTCGCCGAGGTCGTGGATTCCGTCCTGGACGCCGTTCGAGATTCGCAGCGTGCCAAGGTGGAACAACTGCAGGCCGAACTCGAACAGGCCCGCCGCCTCCTCGACGAGCTGTCCGGCTAGCCGGGCCGCTCGCCACCTCGCCCTCCGCACAGGCGCGAATACGCGCCCGCGGCCTTGCGTTGACACCGATGACAACGTTTAGCGTTGCGGCCGCAGTGGCGAGAGGGAATTCATGCTGATCGGAGAACTGGCCGAGCGTGCGGGGACGAGCACCCGGATGCTGCGGTACTACGAGCAGCAGGGTCTGGTCCGGTCCCGGCGGTCGGCGAACGGCTACCGCGTCTACGACGAACACGAGGTGGACGTCGTACGCAAGATCCGGGATCTGCTGGAGCTGGGATTCGATCTGGCCGATACGCAGCCGTTCGTCACCTGTCTGCGCGGCGGCAACGAGTCGGGTGACGAATGCCCGGAGTCGGTCGAGTCACTGCGTCGCAAATTGGCCGAGATCGACGATGCGATCGCCCGACTCGGCGCCGCACGCCGGCATCTCACGGACCGGATCGACGCTGTCACCGGGCCGCCGCCGAAGTGCGCGTTCACCTGCTAACTCGGAGGTTTTCCGGATGCGTTTCGCGGTCAGCTACAGCACGGCGTTCAACGGCACCGATCCCGATCGGCTCGTCGCCTTTGCCCGGCATGCCGAAAACTGTGGATTCGAAGGGCTCTACGTCCAGGATCACATCGCGCTCTATCCCGGGGCGGACTACGGCGCGGGCGAATTGCCGCCCAGCCTGCCGTATTTCGATCCGCTCGACTGCCTGAGCTTCGTCGCGGCGGCCACCCAGCGGATTCTGCTCGGCACGGGAGTGTTGTTACTGCCCTATCGCCATCCGGTCGTGCTGGCCAAGCGGCTGGCGACGATCGATGTGCTGTCTCGCGGGCGGATGCGGCTGCTCACCGTCGGCCTCGGCAGCCTGCCGGGGGAGGCCCGGGCGCTCGGGGTCGACTACCGCACCCGCGGCCGCCGCACCGACGAGGCGATCGACGTGCTGCGGCTGCTGTGGTCGGGTGGTGCGGAGGGGGTCAGCCACCGGGGCGAATTCTTCGCTTTCGACGATCTGTGCAGCTACCCCAAACCGCTTGGGGGGAGCGAACTTCCGATCCACGTCGGGGGTTCCAGCGCGGCGGCCGCGCGGCGTGCCGGGCGGCGCGGCAACGGCTATTTCGCCGGTGGCATGCTGACCGAAACCGAACGCGACCGGCAGTTCGCGCTGGCCCGCGAAGCCGCCGTCGAGGCGGGCCGCGATCCCGCGGCTCTCGAGTACACGCGATGGGGGTCGGCCGATATCTCCGCCGACCGTGCCGGACAACTCGGCGAACACGGTGTGCATCGCCTCGTCGTCGGATTCGCCGGAGCCGAACCCGCACAGCAACACGATCAGATGTCGGAATTCGCCGAACGTTTCGCGCTCGCACCCGAGGGCGCGGGCAGCGGTACCGACCAGCTGCCCGCGGTGTGACCGCCGCTCATACCGCCGGTTCGTGCCGGCGCACCCGCCGCCGGCTTTCGGCTGGGGGCAGGTGGCGCAGGTCGTCGTGGAATGCGCAGCCGAGCGAATAGTCCTTGGCGTGGTACATGGCCGAATCCGCTTCGCGCAGTAGGTCGTAGATGGTGGCGTCGGTGCTGCGCGGCCCGCTGCAGGCGATGCCGATGCTCGCGCCGATGGTCACCTCGGTCACCGACAGTTCGAAGGGTTTGCCGAAGGCGGCCAGCAGTTTCTCCGCGAGGACGGCCGCCTCGGCGCGGTTGGCGCCGGCCAGCACCACGAATTCGTCGCCGCCGTAGCGGGCCGCGACGTCGTCGCGGTGGATGACGCGGCGGATACGGGCGGCGGCATTGGCGATGAGTTCGTCGCCGACCGCGTGACCGTAGCTGTCGTTGATGGTCTTGAAGCCGTCCAGATCGAGGAACAGCAGGCAGATCGGGCGGCCGGTCCACAGTTCGCGATTGCGGGCCGGTGCGCGCAGCAACGCGGACCGGTTGAGCAGGCCGGTGAGCATATCGTGGTCGGCCTGGTACTGGGCCCGGCGTTCGCTGCGCGCACTGCGCACGATCGCCCGCTCGCTGCGCACCAGCACACCCACCAGCAGCGTGGCGAGCAGGGCGGACACCACCACCCGGTCCACTGTGCCGACCCGCGCGCCGACCGTCGGTACCAGTGAGGCGACCACCAGCGTCACCGCGATCACGCTGGCGCGCTGGCGGGACCGATGCGGATGCACCCGCCGGGCGCCGCCGAGGGTGACCATGGTCGGATGCAGCGCCGCCAGCCCCACCATCGCGTAGGCGACGAGCAGCGGCGTCAACAGCATGCGTGCGTCGAGATGCACCGATCCGGCGGATTGCAGGTTGTAGCCGAGGTCGGCCACCAGGATCGCCAGTAGGCCGACGTGCACCAGCCGCAACGAGGTCTCCGAGCGCGACGACGTGACCACGGAGTGGGTGACCAGCGTCAGCAGGAGGGCGTCGATCACCGGATAGATCGGCATGATCAGCCCCGAGGCGTCCCAGTGCCGGGTGTTGTGCAGGACGGGGGAGATGAGAAAGGTCCATGAGGCGAGCAGGGCGCCGAGCGCGATCAAACCCGAATCCAGCACCAGATCGCGTTGACAGCTGGAGCGCCGCGGCCACAACCAGAGGAAGGCGGCGACGCCGACACCGCCGTAGCCGGCCAGCGTCGCCAGATCGTCGTAGGGCGGGAAACCGCTGCCGGTGAAATCGCGCAGCAGCGTACCGGCGGCGAACAGTACGCCGGAGAGGGCGAGCAGATACCAGGCCGCCGGTGCGGGCGGCCGATGCCGCCGCACTCCCGTCCCGATCATGGTCAGCGTCGCCACGACGACGCCCAGGACCGCCGTCAGCGACAGAGCCGGTGATTCGGCGGTCGCCAGGACCACGACGATCAGGACGACGGCGGCCGATAGTGCTGTGCGCCAGAGCTTTTCCAGCGGCCAGGTGCGTAGCGGCCGGATGCGGGTGGTGTGGTGGTGCTGTGTGCCGGATGTCATCAGCCCCCCTCGTCCGCGTCGTCGTCGATGAACCGAGCCGCGTAGTAGGTTTGTGAATCCTCGATCGCGACTTCCACGTTCGCCTGTTCACCGATCACACTGCGCAGTGCGTCGGCGAACGAGAATTGAGAATTGTTGTACGAGCAGATGTCCCAGCCGACGACCCCGCCATCTGCCGCCAGGATCTGGACAACTGTACTGATCATGGCATGAAAAGCCACCCCGTGTCGCGCAGTTGGGGTAACAAGGGTGAAACCTGCATAGTAAATCGCATTGCGCTCGGCGTGTTGCGGAAACCGTGTCGCAAAGTACTCCGGACTGATCCACGGCACGGTGTCCAGATGCCGGGTCAGGGTGGTGAGTCCGATCGGTTCGCCGGCCGGCGTGCGGGCCACGATCTTGTCGACCCGGGTGTCGGTCATCTCCGCGCGGAATTCGTTGCGATGCAGCACCTGCCGGGCGACCGCCTGCGCTCGCAGCGGTCCGAAGGCCTGCTCGTAGAGGTCGTGGAAGAGTTCGATCTCGGCGTCCGCGATCGTCGCCTCGAGGGTGATCTCGACGCCCGGCCACAACACTCCGGGGCCGAGCGCATCGTTCACGGACGATCCCAGCCGCTGGCCCGGTACGCGGCCAGCACCAGCGCACACGTGTCGCGGCCGTCGGCGCGCGCCACGACGGTGGCGGTGTGGATCGGGCCGAAGCGTCCCGGCCGCGCGGCGGTCATATCGGCGAGGCTGGCGTTGATGAGATCGTCGACCTGCTCGGTCGTTTCGGCGGCGTGTTCGACGAACAGGCCCGCGCCGGAACCGTCCGCACACAGGGTCCAGCCGATCCCGGCGGCCGCCGTGGCGCCCCGCGCCCGCGCGTGCCCGAGGGCGTAGACGCAGTAGAGACGGTCGCCCCAGCCGATCCGCTGGCGCACCCGCGCGGTGCGCCGCAGCTGTGCCCGCGGTGGGATCACCGACGACAATCGGATCAGATTCGCTTCTCCCACACCGAGTTCGCACAGGGCGGCGTCGAAGGCGGCCACCTCGGTAGCGCCCGTTCCCGTCGCCGTGCCGATCTCGATCGTCAGCGTCGCGGATCCTTCGCGATCGCGATCACGGCGGCCGAGGGGGTCGAGTGAAGTATGAGTTGTGAGCATCGTGTTCGATCCTTCCCGGGCTCACCAGTGTTGCATTTTGCAGGGCGACGTTTCTCTAAATTCCTTCTTCGAAGAGTGGCAGATCGACCCGGCGCGCGCCGCGCGGGACGCGGACTGGCCCCGGAGATGTACTGGGGCGCGCTACGATCCGGGCACATCGCGACCCGGTCGACCGCTGGTCTTTCCGACAGGAGATCCGTATGCAGCCTCTAGCTCAGCTACCGCACCGGTTCGACTCAGCGGCGGCGGTGCTGGGTGCGGATCAGCTCCGGCTCGATGCCGCGCCCGTCGATTACGCCTTGGTCGCCGTGTATTTCGTGTTCGTACTCGGTATCGGACTGATGGCCCGCGCACGGGTCTCCTCGAGTATCGATTTCTTCCTGTCGGGTCGGTCGCTGCCCGCCTGGGTCACCGGCCTGGCCTTCATCTCCGCGAACCTCGGTGCGGTCGAGATCATGGGCATGTCGGCCAACGGCGCCGAATACGGCATGCCGACCATGCACTACTTCTGGATCGGCGCGGTGCCGGCCATGCTGTTCCTCGGCGTGGTGATGATGCCGTTCTACTACGGCTCCAAGGTCCGCAGCGTCCCGGAGTTCATGCGGCGCCGCTTCGGCACCGGCGCGCATCTGGTGAACGCGATCAGTTTCGCGCTCGCCCAGGTGCTGATCGCCGGGGTCAATCTCTACCTGCTGGGTTCGATCGTCAACGTGCTGCTGGGCTGGCCGCTCTGGGTGTCGGTGATCGTCGCGGCGTTGATCGTGTTGTCCTACATCACCCTCGGCGGTCTGTCGGCGGCGATCTACAACGAGGTGCTGCAGTTCTTCGTCATCGTCGCGGCGCTGCTGCCGCTCACCCTGGTCGGCCTGCATCGCATCGGCGGTGTGAGCGGTCTGAAGGACCAGGTGACCGCCCGGCCCGACGGCTCCGAACAGTGGCATTCCTGGCCGGGCCACGAGCTGAGCGGTTTCTCGAACAACGTTCTGTCGGTGACGGGCATCGTGCTCGGTCTCGGCTTCGTGCTGTCGTTCGGTTACTGGACAACGAATTTCGTCGAGGTGCAGCGCGCGCTGGCGACGCATTCGATCTCGGCCGCGCGGCGCACCCCGATCATCGGCGCCTACCCCAAGATGTTCATCCCGTTCATCGTCGTCATCCCCGGTATGGTCGCCGCACTGCTGATCCCACAGATCGCCGAGTTGAAGAACACCGGGCAGGGCGACGCGACCTACAATCAGGCGCTGCTCTACCTGATGAAAGAGGTTCTGCCGAACGGACTTCTGGGCGTCGGCCTAGCGGGTCTGCTGGCGGCGTTCATGGCCGGGATGGCGGCCAACATCTCCGCGTTCAACACCGTCTTCAGCTACGACCTCTGGCAGCAGTACGCGGTCAAGGACAAGCCCGACGGCTACTACCTCACCGTCGGCCGCCTCGCCACGATCGGCGCCACGGCCATCGCGATCGGTACCGCGTTCATCGCGGGCAGCTTCTCGAACATGATGGACTACCTGCAGACGCTGTTCTCGTTCTTCAACGCGCCGTTGTTCGCGACCTTCATCCTCGGCATGTTCTGGAAGCGGATGACCCCGACCGCCGGTTGGGTCGGCCTGGTGTGCGGAACCCTCAGCGCGGTGGTGATTTTCATTCTGAACAAGGCCGAGGTGTTCCATCTGTCCGGCCAGGGGTCGAGTTTCGTCGCCGCCGGTGTGGCCTTCGTGGTCGATATGGCGCTCAGTATCGCGGTGAGTATGTGGACCACGCCCAAACCCGACGCCGAACTGGTCGGGCTGGTGTATTCGGAGACGCCGAAGGACCAGCTCACCGATCCCGATGCCGCGACGCTGCCGTGGTATCAGCGACCGGTGCTGCTCGCCGGGATCGCCCTGGTCATCGTGATCGCGCTGAACATCTTCGTCGGATGAGGAAGTGACGCCATGCTTTTCGATATTCGCACCATCGTCGGTGCCCTGCTCGGGTGCTACGGCCTGATTCTCGTCGTCACCTCGCTCGTCCACGACACCGCCGCCGAGCGGGTGCGCACGGGTGGGTGGAATATCAACCTCTGGGCCGGGATCGGGATGCTCGTCGCGGCGGCGGCCTTCCTGCTGTGGGTGGTGCTACGCCCGGTCCGCGAACTCACCGAATCCGAACCGGAGCAGTCCGAGACCGAGACGCCCGGCGGCCCGGCGGAACCTTAGCGGCCCAACGCTATCGGTCGTCTTGCTCGAGTACGTCGACCACATACTCGGCGATGGCCATACTCGAGGTGGCCGCGGGGGAGGGCGCGTTGCGGACTGCGGTGATCGGGCCGAGGCGGTGGATGCGGAAATCGTCGACGAGCTCCCCGCCGGCGTCGACGGCCTGCGCCCGCACCCCCGAACCGGCCCGGAACACATCGCGCACGCCGATATCCGGGACATACCGCCTCGCCGCCCGCATATACGCGCGCGCCGACAGTGAGCCGTAGATTTCCCGCACCCCGGTACGCCAGTGCCGGCGCGCCATCCGCCAGGACCCGGGCCAGGCCGCGAGGTCACGCAGGTCTCGCGCCGAGACCGCGGACCGTCGGTATCCCTCGCGGGCGAGGGCGAGCACCGCGTTCGGCCCCACCTCCACCTCCCCGTTCACCCGGCGGGTGAAATGCACGCCGAGAAAGGGGTACCGCGGATCGGGCACCGGGTAGATCAGTCCGCGCACCAGATCCTTCTTCTCCGGCCGGACCAGCATGTACTCGCCCCGGAACGGAATGATTCTGGGCCCCGGCTCGTCTCCGGCCAGCCCGGCCACGGCATCGCTGTGCAGGCCCGCGCATACGACGAGCCGATCCACCACGATGTCCGCGGCGTCCGTACCGAGGTGGATGCCGTCCGGGGCGCGCGTGACGGCGGTGACCGGAACGGACAACCGGATCTGCCCGCCCGCGGCCGTGATGTCGTCGGCGAAGGCGGCGGCGATCCGGGGAAAGTCGGTGATGGCGGTATGCGGCGAATGCAGCGCGGCCAGGCCCGTCGCATGCGGTTCGATCTCCCGGAGCTCATCGGCATCGATACGCCGCAGTCCCGGTACGCGATTGCTGCCCGCCCGTTCGGCCAGCGCGTCCATCCGCACCACGTCGTCCGGGGTGACCGCGACGACCAGTTTGCCGACCTCGTCGTAGGGCAGCCGCTTCTCGGCGCAGTAGTCGCGCAGCAGGTGCCGTCCGCGGGCGCACAGGGTGGCCTTCAGCGACCCGGGCTCGTAATAGATTCCGGCATGGACGACTCCGGAGTTGTGGCCGGTCTGGTGGGCCGCGACCCGATCCTCCTTGTCCACGACGACGACTCGGGTGCCGGGCCGCCGGCGGGTGATTTCCCGGCCGATCGCCAGTCCGATGATGCCGGCGCCGATGATGCCGACGGTCTGCTCCGGCACGCTCACTCCCACTCTCGCCCGTGATCAGCCATTGCGGTCGTCGTCAATGTACGGGCGGTCTCCGTCGATCACGCTCCCGGGTGCCGAGCGGCGGCTATGGCCGGGACCGGTTCCGCGTGAACATCGTGGCGGCCGCGAGCACACCCAGGGCGCCGAGCACGATGCCGATACTGCCCAGCCATCGCGCCGTGGTGTCGGTCTCGTGTTCCTCGGCCGCGGCGGCGGCGTGGATGTCGCCGTGGTTCTGCGCCCCGCCCTCGTGCGCCGGCGCCAATGCCAGTGTCGGCGCGGGGAATTCGGGTTCGGTGTCCCCCGAGGCGGGTTGGTCCCACTTCACGACCCGTCCGTCGGCGTAGGTCTGGGCGGCGGGCAGCGTGACGGTGTCGGCGTCCGGCAGTCCGTCGGCCAGCACCGAGAACTGTTCGAATTGCCCGGCCCCGATGCCGCCGCCCGGATCCGCCATCCACGTGACGGCGACGACCCGGTGGTTGTCGTCGCGGGTGACCTTCGTCTTCCAGCCCGGCACGGGTTCGGTTTCGGCTTCCGGGAGGGCCGGAAGCTGCACGCTCAGTTGTGTGGTGGCGCTACCGGTGGCCGATTCGTTGGGCACCCGGAAGGTCAGCACCGCCGAGCCGCCGCGGGCCGCGTCGGGACCGGAGACCGTGACATGGGCGGAGGCCGGGGCGGCGGCGAGGACGGTGGCCGCCGCGGTGGCGATACCGGCGAACGCGGCGCGGCGGAACCAGGATTCGTTCATAACGCGGTGACTCCTTCGCGAAGGGAAAACGGAGACAACCTGTGCTGATCGTGTGCACGATATCCCGGAACGGCCGTGCCGGCGCCGATCCCGGCGGATTGCGCTGGGCGCCTCCGCCGGGTGGCCTCACCTACCTCACTTCGCGGGGAACGGGGAGTTCACCGTGGTGAAGTACTGCGCCGCGGCCAGGACCGCGACCGGGGCGGTGACCAGCAACTGACCCGCGAGAGTGCCCAGCGCGCCGATGGCCACGATGCCGCCGAGGCAGCCCACCACCGCGGCCGGAACGAACGGGCCGAACATGCCGACGATGGTGGCCGCCGCGATGGTCGCGCCCGCGATTCCGCCCAGGACACAGCCGATTCCGGCGCCCCCGATGCCGCCGACCAGGGTGCCGATCGAGGCGCCGGCGCCGAGGGTGCTGGTCATCCGGCTCCACGCGGCCTGCTCCCGGTCGTACGGGGTCTTCCACGGCGCGCTGTCCTCGAACGGCATCGCGACCGGCTGGTACGCCGCGTGCGCGAGGTCGAACTTCGGGGTCAGGGTCGCGGTGCGGTCGTGGATCTGCGCCTCGATCGGGAAGACGAAATCGTCGACCCGGAAGGACAGCTGCGTTCCGGCCAGCACGGTGCCGTCGGCCGCCTTGACGGTGAATACGCCGTCGTCGGCCGACAGCGATCCGGCGTCGGTGGAGATGACGGTGCCGGTCGGCGTGGTGGTCGCCTGGAAGCCGACGGCACCGGCGTCGGCGGGGTCGGCGCCCGCGGTGGCCGTGCTCAGGCCCAGGGCGGCGGCGACGAGGGCGGCGGTGGCGGCGATGTTCTTGATTCCCATGGTGATGAATCCCTTTGCGGTATCAGGTAAACGAAAGTTGCTGTAGGTATGCCGAGGGCGCCGAATGCGGGCATGAAGCAGCCCCGGACGACCGAAAACGGTGTGTCCGACGGATGACGGCGCAATCGGTGATGCCGGCCGATCGCTGTGTCGGCGGCTGTCCCGGCCCGGCCGAGCGCGCGTTCACCGCACGGGCGACTCGGCGTCGCTCGTGCGAGTGGGAAAGATGTTCCGGCGCAGCCGGATTACGTCGGCAGGTGTCGGGACCGAATGCGATTCAGGACTTCAGGCGACTACTTCCCGGCGTCGTCCGGCGATCAGGCCGAGGACGATATCGACGATCAGGAAGGCGAGCAGACTCACGCCGAGCACCGGTGCGAACCATCCGATTCCCACGGTGACCGCGACCAGCGGGATGCTGATCCACAGCGGCGCCCGTCGCAGTACTCCGCGTGCCGGTGCCCGTCCGAAGGTGAACGGGCTGTTCTCGCGGGTCGGACGCCGCCGCCACCACATCAGATAGCCGCGTCCGATCACGGTGATCAGCGCGATCATCGTGGCCAGCAGCAACAGCTGATTGGCGAGGCCGAACAGCATGCCCATATGCAGCGCGATGCCCCAGTTGGCGAGTTCGGCCATCAGCGGCCAGTCCGCGTACCGCAGGATGTCGGTGACATCGCCGGTCCTACCGTCCACCGCGATCGCGTCCTGGGTGTAGACCCCGGACAGGCGGCGTTCCTTGACGGTGAAGGCGGTGGTGTCCTTCGCCGGGATCGTGATCTCGACCGGACCGTCGATACCGTGCCCGCGGGCCACCGCGAGGACCTTGTCCACCCGAGCGGCGCGGTCGGCGGGAACTGGCATCGACATGCCGTGTCCGCCGGTGTGTTCGGCATGTTCACCGCCGGCCGGCATCGCCGGCATCGGCGCACCCGGCAGTGCCGTGTCGACGACCGGAGTGGTCCAGTCCAACTGCTGCCGCAGCGACGTGATGTGCTGCCCCGCATACTGCGACCAGGTCATACCGGTCGCCGAGAGGAACAGCAGCGGCAGCACGATCCACATCCCGACCGCGGCATGCCAGGTGACGCTACGCGGGCGACCGGCCTTCGACCGATCCGGCCACAGCAGCCGCCGCGCGGAACCGCGCGAGCGGCGCAGCCACATCACCACACCGGCGAGCGCGATGATCCACATCCACGACGCGGCCATCTCGCTGTAGAGCCGGCCGGCATCGCCGAGATGCAGATTCCGGTGCAGAACATCGATCCAGGTGCGCAGGGGCAGTGCACCCGTGCTGCCGTAGACGACGCTGTCGCCCACGGAGGTCGCGGTCACCGGATCGACGAAGACCGCGCGCCGCTCGGATTCCCCGAGGCTCGGATCGGTGAAGATCACGCGCGTGGTGTCGCCCGCGTGCTGTGCCGGGTCGACCGCGACCAGCGCCAGCGTCGGTTCGGCGGCCACACCGGCCGCGATCTGCTCCGACAGCGGCCGCGCCGGGCCGGTCGAATCGACGTGCAGCAGATCGCGATTCACGATCGACTCGATGCTGGGCGCGACCGCGTACAGTGCCCCGGTCACCGCCGCGATCAGGATGAACGGCGCGACGAAGACGCCGGCGTAGAAGTGCAGCCGCATGGCCAGCGCCTGCACCGCTCGTCCGGTGCCGGACCGAGACGGTCGCGACTGTTCGGCCGCGTCCGTGGGCGACTGGTCGGCCGAACCGGGTGGTGACTGCTGCGCCGCGACGGGCGGCGACTTGTCCGGCTGCGGCGGTTCGGTGCCGGCAGCCGGAATATCGGTGATGCTCACTGGTAGTGCTCCTGTTTCGAGGGCACCCACATCGTTGTGCGCGAGAATCGCGTCGCCGTGGCTCGGATCGCCTCGATCGTCACCGACGCGGAGTTCGGTGCGGAGTCGTTGCGCGGCCGGACGGTGCGGCCGAGGACACCGCACGGCGGCGTGCCGTGCGGTGCGACCGAATCCGGCCGAGAGGTGGCCTCGTAGTACCGCCGCAACGGGACTGTGGCGGTACTACGAAACGCACTGTCGGCGAGGATGATTCGCGAATGTGGGTGTTGAGATGTCTCAGCAGTACACAGGGAGCGGCGGACCTCGGGTCCGGAAGGTTTCGGTGGGGAAGATCCGCAGGATCACCCGGTCGCGGTGAACGCTGCGGGGAAGAATCGATTCGTCGATCGCCGGGAGGCTCACCGGGACCGGCAGGACGCGCGCGACCGCGGTACCGATCCGGTAGGCGGCCTCGGCGCCGAGAATGACGACGGCGGCGCAGACCGCGCCGACCAGGTGGGCGCCCAGCATGGCCGGCGTCCACAGCGGCATATCGTGCATCTGCGCCATATCGGCCGACATCACCAGATGGCCGATCAGCTGTCCGCCCCACAGCGCCGCGACCAGTCCGACGGCGGTGGTCCGCAGCGGTGCCAGCCCCGCGACGAGCGCGCCGACCGCCGTGGAGGCGGCCACCAGCAGCATCAGAGTGCTGGACTGCACCGGCATCCCGCCCGCCGCCCAACCGTGCGCGGCGATCGACAGGGCTCCCGACACGGATCCGGCCGACGCGCCCCGCAACCGCGCCACCGCGGCCCGACGCGTACGCGTCGACACCTGGGCGCGGGCCGATACCCGGCCGGACGGGGAAAACACGAGCTGAATGATAGCCGACCGCTTCGAAGCCAACTCACAGATACGTCGAACTCATTCCGCGTGGAAGCGCCGCGGAAACGCCATCGGCCCGGGAGTCGCACTCCCGGGCCGATGCGTGCCGGACGACTCAGTCGCCGGTGACGTCCATCTCGGTCAGCGGTTTGCGCAGCAGCTTGCCGGTCGCGTTGCGGGGCAGCTCATCGAGGAAGATCACCTCGCGCGGCACCTTGTAGCGCGCCAGGTTCGCCTTGACGTAGTCCTTGATCTCCTGGGCGTCGCGCTGGGAATCGGGACCGGGAACGACGAAGGCGCGCAGGCGCTTTCCGAACTGCTTGTCGTCGACGCCGACGACCGCGGCCTCCTGTACGTCGGCGCGGTCGGCGATGAGGTGCTCGACCTCCTGCGGGAAGACGTTCTCGCCGCCGGAGACGATCATGTCGTCGTCGCGGCCGTCGATGAACAGCAGCCCGTCCTCGTCGAAGTGCCCGACGTCGCCGCTGGACATCATGCCGTCGATGGTTTCCTTGGTGCGGCCGTCGGTGTAGGCCTTGAACGAATGCGCGTTCTCGATGAAGATCGTGCCGGTGACGTTCGGTTCGGTGATGCGCTTGCGGTTCTCGTCGAACAGCGCCAGCCGGATGCCGAGCGGCGGACGGCCCGCGGTGCTCGGCGACTTGCGCAGATCCTCCGGGCTCGCCACGGTGATCAGCGCGCATTCGGTGGAGCCGTACACGTTGTAGAGCACGTCACCGAAGTAGTCCAGGCTGCGCGTCACGACGTCCGGCGGGATCGCCGAGCCGGCGGCGAAGATCATTCGCAGCGAGGACATGTCGTATTTGGCGAGTGTCTCGGGCGGCAGGTCCAGCATGCGCTGCAGCATGGTGGGCACCACCACCAGCGACTCCGCCTTGTACTTGTCGATGTTGGCGAGCGTCTGCTCGGGATCGAAACGCCGCTGCTGGAAGATCATCCGGTTGCCCAGCGAGAGCCCGAGGGTGAACTGCGACAGTCCTGTGGCGTGGAAGACCGGCGCCGCGACGACCATGGAACCGTTGCGCGGCAACGGAATTCGATCCAGGAACTGCGCGGAGATGAACGGGCTGACCTTGTCGCGCGGCGCGCCCTTCGGGGTCCCGGTGGTGCCGGAGGTCAGAATGACCATGCCGCCCGGCTTCGCCGGCGCGGCCACCGCGTCGGGGGAGTGGCCCTCGCGCAGCGAATCCACGGTCGGGATCGCGGGATCGACGTTGTCGGACTCGTCCACCCAGGTCAGGATGCGGGGGATCTCGTCGGGGATGGCGCTCATCAGGTCGAAGAACTCGCTGTCGTGCAGCACCAGTTTCACCTGCTCGCGCGTGGCGACGTCGGCGAACTGCGGCTTCGCGAAGCCGGTGTTCATCAACACCGCGCGCACACCCAGCTTGCCGGTGGCGGCCAGGCTCAGCACCATGCCGCGGTGGTCGCGCGCCAGCAGCGCCACCACATCACCCTCGCGCAGGCCGTGCGCCGCCAGGCCGCGCGCCAGCTGGTTGGACTGTTCGTTGACCTCGGCGAAGGTCAGCTCGCCCCGCTCGTCCAGCAGCGCCGCGGACTTCGGATTGGTCTTCGCCGCGTGCATGATCACGCCCGCGAAGGGTCCGAACTTGGTGACGTTGAGCGCCGAGCTGACCGCATGATCCGGTCGCAGCGGGCTGAACAGCCCGCGTTTGCGCATGACGTTGACCCCCAGAGCCAGATCTCCGGCCTTTCGGAGGGCAGTGCTTGCTGACGGAAGGACAGCTGACATAGGTACAACCTTCCGCGGATTCCGCCAGGCAGGCGGGACCGCAACATCGAGATCCAGTGCCTGCTAACCCTAGCAAGCAGGGGCGCGAAGATGTGGTTCGCGTCTCTGTAACCGACAGTACCGCGCAACTGGTCGGGTGACCGGTTATGTGATCTGGTATTCCACCAGGGCCCGGCGCAACAGCTTGCCGGTGGCGTTGCGCGGCAGATCGTCGAGGAACACCACGTCCCGCGGCACTTTGTAGCGGGCGAGCGTGCCCTTCACGTACGCCTTGATCTCGTCCGGATCCAGGGTGGCGCCCGGCTCGGGCACGACGAAGGCGCGCAGGCGCTTGCCGAATTCCACGTCGTCCACGCCGACCACCGCCGCGTCGAAGATGTCCGCCCGCTCCAGCAGCAGGTTCTCGACCTCCTGCGGGAAGACGTTCTCGCCGCCGGAGACGATCATGTCGTCGTCGCGGCCGTCGACGAACAGCAGTCCGTGTTCGTCGAAGTGACCGACGTCGCCGGAGGACATATAGCCGTCGATGATCTGCTTGTGCCGTCCGTCGGTATACCCGCCGAACGGCGCACCGGAGCGAATGAAGATGCGGCCCTTGACATTCGGGCCGTGGACGCGCTGGTCGTTCTCGTCGAACAGCACCACTTCGCAGGTGATGGGTGCGCGTCCGGCGGTGCCGGGGGCGATGGCCAGATCCGCCGGCTGGGCCACCGTCGCCACCGCGCATTCGGTGGAGCCGTAGAGGTTGTAGAGCACCGGGCCGAACGCCTCGGCGGCACGCACCGACAGTTCCGGAGACAGCGCCGATCCGGCCAGCACGATGGACTTCAGCGAGGACAGGTCGTAACGCGCGCGCACCGCCGGATCGAGTTCGACCATGCGATGCAGCATCGTCGGCACCGCGACCAGCAGGTCGACATCGTGTTCGGCGATCAGGGCCAGGGTGCGCTCGGCGTCGAAGCGTCGCATCATCACCGTCGTCGCGCCGAGGGCGGTGGCGACCAGCCAGGTGGCCTGGCCGGTGCTGTGGAAGATCGGCGAGACGATGAGCATGGTGCCCTGCGGCGGGAACGGGATCCGATCCGCGATCTGGGCCGAGGAGATCGGCGAAACCGCCTCCCGGGGAGCGCCTTTCGGCAGGCCGGTGGTGCCGCTGGTGAGGATCACGAAGCCGCCCGGCTTGGCCGGCAACGGCAGCTCGTTCGGCGGGTGGGCGGCGATCAGTTCCTCGATCGTTATTGCGCCCGTGGGCAATTCGGCACCGTCGTCGACCCAGGTGATCACCCGCGGCAGCTCCGGCGGCAGCGCGTCGAGCAGGCCGACGAATTCGCTGTCGTGCAGCACCACCTTCACGTGCTCGCGTTCGCAGACCTGCGCGAACTGCGGTTTCGCGAAGCCGGTGTTCATCAGCGCCAGCCGCGCACCGGCCTTCCCGGCGGCCGCCATCGCCAGCAGCAGTCCGCGATGATCGCGCGCGAGAATGCCGATCACCGTTCCCGGTTCGACGCCGAGCGACTGCAGCCCGCGCGCCAGCCGCGTGGAATTGTCGTCGAGTTCGCGGAAGGTCATACTGCCGTGCTCGTCGACCAGCGCCGTCCGCTGCGGCCACATCCGCGCGGCATGCCGCACCATCGTCGCCTGCGGCCCGAGCCGGCGCCCCTCCTTCGCCGACAACACCGTCTCCCCGAGATTGCGCGGATCGATGAACCCGCGCTCCCGCAGCACATTCAACGCCCGCACCGCCTCGGTCACCTCGACCGCCTTGCGCTGAGCCCCGTGCAGAACCGACCCGATACCGACGCCCACGTCAACCACCTCCACACGACCCGACCGCGTGCTGGGGACGGTAGCAGCCGCAAGTGTGACTTGGTACACACTTCCGGTCAACAGCTTGGCCTCGATTGTGGGTGGAACACCGTGCGGAGCCGAGGAACGTGCACTCGGATCCGCGCTGCGGGTCACCGAGTCGGCGCGGCATCCTCCGGATCGTCCTCGGGCGGAATCGGATTACGCAGGCTGGGGGCGCCGGGGAGCAGTTCGGGCAGGTCGGGTAGAGGGTCGACGATGTCGGCCACCGGGGCCACGGCCTCGGCGGTGTGTTTCTCGGCATGCATCGCGGCCTCACGGATGACTTCGGTGAGTTTCCGGGCGAGATCTTCCGGCTTGTTCCGCATGGCCGCCGGCTCCAGTTTTATCTCGGTGACCACCCCGGCGGAGTCGACGCTCACTTCGATCGTGCCGTCCGTCGAACGTGCCTGGATCCGGAGGGAATCGAGTCGCCGGCGAATCTCGGCCAGACCCGCCATCTGCTCCTCGTAATTGTCCAGGAGTTGATTGACTTCCGTGCGGGCCAGGTATCGGAAATCGTCGCCGGCGGCGGACAGTGGATCCACTACCGGCTCCCGCCCTCGGATTCCGGCCGGCTTGCCCCACCCATGCGGTTGCACTCCGTTTCCGCCGTTCGCCGTGCCGAACGGGCCTGTGTCGACAGTGTGCTGTCCATCCAAGCAGCACACCGCCGGCTTTCCCAGATGTGGGAAACGGGGAGAAGGGACGGAGAATCGTCGGCGTCGGCAACAGGAGCGAGGTGGTCGAAGTGGGGCAGGAGCTGTCGATCGACGAGGCTCGGCTCCGCGCTGTCGTCCAGGAGTACGAGTCGATCGCGAGCGAGGCTCGCCAGATCTACAACGAGCTTCGCGACCACTTCGCGAGGGTCGGCAAATTCTGGGGCGACGACGAACCCGGCCACACCTTTGCGAAGACGTTCGAGCCCGACTCCCGGACCCTGCTCGACAACATGAATCGCACACTCGGAGCGCTGACCGAGGAAGGGAAACTGCTGTCGGGCATCGCGGGTCGTTTCGAGGAAGCGGACCTGGACGGCAGGACATCTATCCTGGGTACGGGGGATGATCGCGAAACCCCCACGGGTGCAGGGAAATTCACGACCGGTGGGCCTGAATCGGCGACCCCGGGTGTGGTCGGTACGCCGAACTCCGCCGCTCCGCTTTCCCGAGCCCCCATGTCATCGGCGGCCCAGCGGGCGGGAGGTGCTGCGGCCGAGCCGGTTTCGGTGACCGATCCAGCCGGCCGGAGTGTGCAGAATCAGCCGGTGCCGGCTTCGTCGGACGCTGCGCCGGATTCTCCGTCGGCGACGTCCGGCGGAGGCAGCGGCCTCACAGGTGCGTCGGCGCCGTCGGCGGGCAACGCGCCACCGGCGTCGGGGGTGCTTCCCCCACCGGACGCCAAAAACCCGTCGTCGCGGGCGGTTCCGGAAACCGCACCATCGAAGAAGGTCGACGGCCCGGGCTCCGCGGAATCGCAACGGTCGAACACACCCTGGTCGGGCCGTTCGGACGGTGCCGGCCCGAGGCCGGACCCGGCACGCAAAGTCTCGGCTCCCTCGACGCGAGGAGGGCGGCCGAGTACGCCCGGGGCGCCGAAGGCCCCGGCGAAGGGCGCTCCGGGAACTCCGAAACGTGTTCGGCGCGAGGACAAGCGGGTCGAGGCACGGCATGCGTCGTCGGACGAAGGGCGGGAACTCGCCGAGGC
The DNA here is from genome assembly GCF_003023875.1 of Nocardia sp. MDA0666. NCBI lineage: Bacteria > Bacillati > Actinomycetota > Actinomycetes > Mycobacteriales > Nocardiaceae > Nocardia > Nocardia sp. MDA0666. The sequence continues at coordinate 289,745 of NZ_PYHT01000005.1, read as the reverse complement.
GCTCATGAGACGCCACGGTCTCCAGGTGACCGGGTTCGACACCCCCGGAATCGCTCTGGATACGCTGCGCGAAATCGCGCAGGCCCTCGACGACGTACTCACCGCCCACCCCTACCTCGACCTGCCCGAATTCGCGATCGCCGAATGTGGTGACGCCGTCACGCGGCTCGACTGGGTTCGCAGTTCGGACGAAGGCGAAAACATCCCGAGGGTGAAGCGTCTGATTCTGAACGTGGCGACTGCCAAAAATACCGACTCGCTCGCTCGGAAGGTGTCCGCGGACACCGAACGTGGCGGTATTTCTCGTGGTTCCGCCGGTCGGCCGTTGTATTCCATGATCGTGCGGGAACTCGGTCATGCCCTCGATGTGACAGGTGGTCTTCGCGCCCATTCCATATCGCAACGGACATTGATTTCCGAGTACCTCTCGGAGTGCGGCGACAGCCGGTTCGATACCCCGCTCGGCGTCGTCGTCACCGATTACCGGCGGTGGCGCGGCCGGTTGAGCGGATACGGCTTCCCGCACGGCAGATTCGAACCGGGAAGGGCGCTGGCCGACGCGTTTGCCGAGGTGCAGCTCGAAGCGGGAAAGGCTGTTGCCCCTGCGCGCGTCCTGCATCGGCTGCTCGTGACTACCGCGAAACGTCACAGCACGAAGACCTTTCCCCCTGATCAGGTGTAGCCCGTCATGCGTAGGGACCGGCAGCGAGCGGCTGTCAACGTGAACGGACGAATTCGGTGACCCTGCGGTTACCGCCCGAACTTCCGGACTGGGCGGTCAAGGGGGTCGCCGGCGAGAGCTTTCCCAAGTTCGACGAAGATATCGGATACGCGACGTCGGAGTGCATATCCGATTGCATGGAACGCTGGAAGAACCTGGGGCCCCGTTTGGACCGCCTCGCCGCTATGGAAAGTCTGGCCCTCTCGGGCATGACCGAATCCGAGAAAGGCGATCTCCGGAATCGCCCGATGCTCGCGGATATCAGCAATACGCATGAATACGGGCAAAATTTGGCCGCTTTCACGTCGTCCGCCAGCGGAAATTATCAATACACGAAATGGAGAATAATCTGGACCCTCGCCGCGATGGTGGCGATGGTGGCGACGGACATCTTCGTCGGCGGCCCGCTGAAAGCCGCGGCGGACCGGGCCCGCAGCGAAGCGATAATCGTGGCTGCCCGGAACCGGCTGCTGGCCTGGGTGGAACGAATAGGAGCCGAGTCCGCGGCCAAGCGGGCTCTCATCCCCATGGCGCGGGTAGCCAGGCTGTCTGCTCCTTTCATGAAAATCGCCGGGATAGGTGCGGTCTTCGGTGGCGGTGTCGATCTCGCCGCGCAGATGTCGCAGAAATACATCGATCACCGCCGAGACGAAATCGACTTCGGCAGTGTCGGTAAACAAGCACTGCTCGGCGGCGTAACCGGCCTCGCCGGTGCGGCATTCGGTATATACGCCGCGCCACGGGCGGGCCGATTGTTTCAGCGATTCGCCGGCGGAGCCGGCGCGACCGCCAGCAGAGTTGTGCCCACCCTGATAGTCGGTGTCGGTGGCGGTCTGGTGGGCAGCGTGGTGGGCGTCGGAGCCAACGCGTTGATCAGCGGCGGGAAAATTTCGGGGGACGAGCTTTTCGACGCAGCGGTCGCGGGATTCGGTGGCGGATTCGTCGGTTCGGTTATTCCGGCCGGCCGCGCGGCAGGTGGGGCTCGGGCGTCGAGGTTGTCGGAAACGCCGTCGGTTTCTGCACCGAGCACCGGGGGCGGAGCTCCGGCCGGCCGCCCCTTCAGTAGTCGCCCGCCCGCGTCGCGAGGCGAGCTACAGCCACTCGACTCCGCCATCGCCCCGCCGTCCGGCCGTCGCGGGGATCAATTCGGTCTCGTGGCCGCAGCGGACCCCCACAATCCATCGGGGCCCAACGCATTCAACGCGGGCGGCCCGAGAGGGAAGCCCGAGGGCCCGCCGAGTGAGCCGTCATCGACGGGATCCGGACTCGGCGAGGGGAATGCGGGACAGGGCCACGCTCCGTCGCCGGGGAATGAGCCGGCGTCGCCATTGCGGATTTCGATGGGTCAGGGGAGTGCGGATCCGGCTGGTGTGCCTGCGTCGCTTCCTGATCCGGGCGGTCACGGGCTGAGGCCGCCGTCGGAACAGGGTGTGCAGCCGCCGCCATCAAGAGCCGAAGCACCGTCCGCCGCGCCGCCGCGGGGAGCTGCGGAGACTGCAGCACCGGGTGGGTCGCCGGCAGCGTCGCGAGGCAGTGGGACCGGCGGCAGTGCCACCGCCGCCGGTCCTCGAACGGGGGAGCAGCCGCCGTCGGTGCCGCCTGCTGGCCCGGCGCGCGGTGAGACGGGTGCAGGTCAGGCACCAGGCATGCCGGAAGGTGCGCAACCTCCGGTCGAGCCGCCAGGAGGTCCGGTGGCGGGTGAACCTGTGGCAGGTCCTGCCTCGAACAGAACAGACGAAGGGGCGCCGTGGGGCGAGGCCGAACCATCCCCGTGGGGTGAGCCTGAGCCGTCGCCGTGGGGTGAGCCTGAGCCGTCGCCGTGGGGTGAATCCGATGGGCCTTCGCGGGCGGGGAACCCGGGGGAGGGAGAGCCATCGACGGGGCCCGCGAAGGCAGCGGAACCGAACGAGGGTTCGGGTGATGGGCTCGGCACCCCCTCGTCTCCGAAAGCACCTGAGGCACCGCCGTTTACGCCGCCGGCAGAGCCTGCGGAGCCTTCGTCGTCGGGTGGATCGCCGCCCGTGCAGGAGGTGCCCGGGAATCAGGCGGGTGAGTCCCAGGCGGTTCCATCGCCTGGTGAGGCCAGGGCGGGGGAAACTGCGGAGTCCGGGACAGTGCCGAGGGCGTCCGAGGACACGTCCGGCCCCGGCACCAACAGGGGCCCGTACGACGAGGACGGGTACAACAGCCGCGGGTACGACGAGCAGGGATACGACCGGAACGGGTACGACGAGAACGGTTACGACAAGTGGGGCTGCAAAGAGGACGGCTACGACGACCACGGCTTCAACAGGCTCGGGTATGACGCGGAGGGATACGGCAGGGACGGGTACAACGAGCGGGGATACAACAGGGCCGGGTACGACAGAGAGGGAACCCTGCACCCCGAGAGAGCTGTTGCGCCCGGTGAGGCAGGCAGTGAGGCGAGCTCCTCACAGGCAGGTAGGCGAGGCGCTGACAATCAGCCGAACGATCCGAACGCCGGCGTCGGCAGAAGAGATCCTGCGGGGCCCGAGGGCAACAAGCCGAATGGCGGGGCGGACGGTTCGTCTCCGAGGGCCAAGGCGGGGACCGATGGTGGTGTGCCGCTGTTACAAGAGGTGTGGAGCGGCCGGGCGGGGATCGCGAGCGCTGACGACGTAGCTCGCTTGGTGGCCGGATACGACTTTCCTGAGGGCGTTCCTCAGAACAGGGTGCACATCGCGATCAATGACGCGCTGCGAGTCACCCGGCAGAGCGGCGGCGACTTCGGCGATTTCGTCAAAAATGTCGACACGCGGCTGAAGGCATACAAGATCAGCCTGGAGGAGCCGCCGGGTGCGCCGCAGCGGCCGCCGGGTGAGCAGACCCCGGGCGAGCCGCGAGGGGGCCCGGTGCCAGGCGATCCCGCCAACGGTTCGCCCGGTTCGGGTGAGGCAGCTGGGGGCCCGCCCACCCCGGCTCCACCCGGGCCACGAAATGCGGATGAGCCGCCACTTCAGCAGGATCCCGATGGCACGCCGAGGTCGACATCGCCGCCATTGGGACGACCGCCTGAGGACCCCGCGGCTCGTCCGGATGGTGACGGGGAGGGCGCAGGTGGTAGCGGCGCTCCCGTGAAGGGCGACGACAGCTCCGGCGGAGCTGATACCGGCGGCTCGGGCAAGGGTGATGGCGAGGCGGGCAAACCGGGCGACTACGACAAGGACGGGTACGACAAGAACGGCTTCGACAAGGACGGATTCGATCGGGACGGGTACAGCCGGGAGGGGTACAACAAGGACGGGTACAACCGAGCGGGGTACGACAAAGACGGCTACAGCCGAGGCGGGTACGACAAAGACGGGTATGACCGCTCCGGTGCCCATAAAGACGGCTACGACGAGAACGGATACGACCCGAACGGGTACGACCGGGCCGGATTCGACCGTGGCGGGTACAGCCGGGACGGGTATGACAAGAACGGCTACAACCGGGGCGGTTTCGACAAGGACGGGTACGACCGGGGCGGTTACGACAAAGACGGATACAACCGAGCCGGCGCCCATCGGGACGGGTACGACGCCCAAGGCTACGACCCGAACGGCTTCGACAAGGACGGATACAACCGGGCGGGGTTCAACCGGGAGGGCTACGACAAAAACGGCTACAACGCGGCTGGACGGCACAAGGACGATGTCGATGGTTCGGCGAAGGACGGTGGGGACGGCTCGGGCAAGGACGGTGGGGACGGCTCGGGCAAGAAGGACTCCGGCGACGCGGAAAGCGCGAACAAGTCCGAAGGCACCGATGACAAGGACAAGGACAACAAGGACGACAAGAACAAGAAGAAGTCCGACGACGATGACGACGATCCCGACAAGAAGAAGATGGGCAAGGGCAAGAAGCTTCTTCTGGGAGCCGCTGCCATCGGTGCCGTCGGCTATTTCGCCTCGAACCACTGGTCGCCGTGGGGGCACCAGGGCGACGACGGGGGGTCGGGCGATGGATCGGGCAGCGGCTCCGGTTCGGGATCAGGATCCGGTTCGGGGTCTCCGGCGCCGATCACCCCGACCGTTCCGAGTACGGCTACCGAGCCGACTCTGCTGAGGCCGACCGCGCCCTCCGGTTACTCGTATACGCCGACTTCGCCCTCTGCTCTGACGCCGACACAGCTGGGCCCGTCCTCGTCGGGGTCGGCACCGAACGACGGTGCGTGGTCGAACGACCCGACTTCGCTGGATCCGACCACGCCGGGTTCCCAGCCGACCACACCCGGTTCGCTCCCGGGCGACGGTTCCTCCTCCGATGGTTCCGGCAGCCTCGCCCAAGATCCCAGCCAACTGTCCCCGGGGACCGGTCTCGGCAGCGGCGTTTTCGGCGGTGGCGGCATGAGTGCCGATCCGATGGGCGGTATGGGAAACCTGCTGGGTGCCGCGATGGCCGCCATCACCATGATGTCCATGGGATCCGGTGCGGGACCGGACGACAGCGGCGAGGACCCGTATTACTACGACGACGGCGCCGTCGCGCAAGCGCCGCAACCCGCGCCGGCCCCCGCACCCGCCGCCGACACCGGTGAGGGCTCGGGCTCGGGCTCTGGTGAGGGTTCAGGTTCTGGCTCTGGTGAGGGTTCAGGCTCTGGCTCTGGTGAGGGTTCAGGCTCTGGCTCTGGTGAGGGTTCAGGCTCTGGCTCTGGTGAGGGTTCAGGCTCTGGCTCCGGTGAGGGTTCAGGCTCCGGTTCCGGTGACGGTTCGGGTTCCGGGTCAGGCCACGGTTCGGGTTCCGGTGAGGGCTCGGGTTCGGGCTCCGGTTCCGGTGACGGTTCGGGTTCGGGTTCGGGCTCAGGCCACGGTTCGGGTTCCGGCGATGCCTCGGGCTCCGGCTCCGGTGACGGTTCGGCCTCCGGTTCCGGTGACGCTTCGGGTTCCGGCTCTGGCAATACCTCGGCTTCCGGCCAGGGATCGGGCACGGCCTCGGCGCACAGCTCCGGTTCGGGCGAGACCGCGAATTCCGGTGCTGATTCGGCGAATTCGAGCGCCGATTCGAATCCCGTCGCCGAGCCCACCGCCGTCCCGGCGAACTATCGCCCAGGAGATCGCTGGCAGTTCGGCATATCCCCGCCCGGCTCACACCCCTGGCAGCGACTCGCCACCACCGGCCCCGCGAACAGCTCCAACCCGCCGCCGACCAAGACCTGACCGTGCGCACGAAAAAACCGGTGTGGGTCGTGAACCCACACCGGTTTTCCGTTGTCCTGCAACCTACTTCAGCTGCGCACTGCTCAGCTCCAGCACGCGCCGCGCCACGATCAGCTGCTGGATCTGCTGCGTGCCCTCGAAGATGTCCAGAATCTTCGAGTCGCGGCTCCACTTCTCCAGCAGGGTGCGCTGGGAGTAGCCCACCGCACCGGCGAGTTCGACGGCCTTCAAGGTCACGTCGGTGCCCATGCGGCCGGCCTTGGCCTTGGACATGGAGGCTTCGAGGGAGTTGGGCTTCTTGTTGTCGGCCATCCACGCCGCGCGCAGAGCGAGCAGGTAGGCGGCTTCCCAATCCGATTCCATGCGAAGGAATTCCGCGGCGGCGGCGGACTGGTTGTTGGCGGGGATGTCGTAGGAGATCTCCACGCCGGACTCCTCGAGGATGGTGCGCAGTTCCTCGAGGGCGGCGCGGCCGACACCGATGGCCATGGCGGCCACCAGCGGGCGGGTGTTGTCGAAGGTCTGCATGACCCCCGCAAAACCCTTCTCCACGTTGACTTCCGGGCTGCCGAGGATGTTGTCGGCCGGAATGCGGCAGTCCTCGAGACGCAGTTCGGCGGTGTCGGAGGCCTTGATGCCGAGCTTGTGCTCGAGGCGAGCGACGGTGAGGCCCTTGGCATCTCGCGGCACCACGAACGACTTGATGGCCGCGCGGCCCTTGGACTTGTCGACCGAGGCCCACACCACGATGTGGGTGGCGCGGGAGCCGGCGGTCACGAAGATCTTGGTGCCGTTGAGAACCCATTCGTCGCCGTCGAGCACCGCGGTGGTCGACACGGCTGCGGAGTCCGAACCGAAGGACGGTTCGGTGATGGCCATCGCCGCCCACACCTTGCCGAAGCGCTCGAGCTGTTCGTCGGTGGCGACCGCGGCGATGGCGGCGTTGCCGAGCCCCTGATAGGGGATCGACAGCATCAAACCGACGTCGCCCCAGCAGGTTTCGAGCGCGTTGAGCAGTGCCGACATATTGCCGCCGTTGCTGTTGCCGAGCAGTTCGGTGGCGTGGCTGTCGCCGGCCTCGTCGCCCGACTTCGCCTTGCGGCCGCCGGTGGCACCGGAGATGTCCTGGGTGCCGGAGTCGGCCAGGCCCTCCACCATGGCGGCCATGGTGTCGAGCTCCACCGGGTACTCGTGCTCGGCCAGGTCGTATTTGCGCGAGATGGGGCGGAAGATCTCGGCGGCGACCTGGTGGGCCTGGTTGGCGCTGGCCCGCAGCTTCTTGGGGAGTTCGAGATTGATCATCGGAATGTCTCCATCAATACGGTTCGGGGGGTCGAGGAGACCCGGATCAGATCAGGACCACACCTTCGGCGACGCCGATCGCCCGCAGATCGCGGTACCAGCGCTCGACCGGGTGTTCCTTGGTGTAGCCGTGACCGCCGAGCAGCTGCACGCCGTCCAGGCCGATCTGCATGCCCTTGTCGGTGGCGAACTTGCGGGCCAGCGCCGCCTCCCGGGAGAAGGACAGTCCCTGCTCCGCGCGTGACGCACCCCGCAGAGTCACGAGCCGCAGGCCGTCGAGTTCGATGGCGATATTGGCGACCATGAACGCCACCGCCTGCCGGTTCGCGATCGGCTCGCCGAACGCCTCGCGCTCCTTCACGTACGGCTTGACGTAGTCCAACACTGCCTGGCCGGTGCCGACCGCGAGCGATGCCCAGCCCAGGCGGGCCAGCCGCACGGCGTCGGCGTACTCCTCGGCGCGCTGCGCGGCGTCGCCGTCACCCAGGATGGCCTCGGCCGGAACCGCGACGTTGTCCAGGATCAGCCGGCCGAGGCCGGCGGCGCGCAGGCCCATGCTCGGATCGGCCTCGATCACCACACCCGGCGTATCCGATTCGACGATGAAAAGCGCGGGGCGGCCGTCGATTTCGGCGCCGACGATGAACAGCTCGGCGTCGGCGGCGGCCGGAACCAGACTCTTGACACCGTTGATCCGGTAGCCGCTGGGAGAGCGGGTGGCCTTGGTCTGCAGCGCGAACGGATCGAACAGCGCGCGCGGCTCGCTGATCACGACCGAGGCCTGCGGCACGTTCTCACCCGTGAAGGCGCCCAGGTAGGTCTGCTGCTGCGCGTCCGAACCCCACTGCGACAGCGCGACGGCCACCCCCGACGGCGCCAGGATCGGCAGCGCCAGGCCCATATCGCCGTGCGCCAGCGCCTCGGCGACCAGCGAGTTGGTGACGGCGCCACGCTCGGTGGCCGCACCCTCGAGTTCCTCGGGCACGTTGATCAGCGTGATGCCCAGTTCGGCGGCGCGCTCGAGCAGATCCTTGGGCGCCTGGGCCGCGCCGTCGGCCTCGTAGGCCGCCGGGCGCAGGATCTCCGCGGCGAATTCGCGCACCGTCTCGACGATCATCTGCTGTTCGTCGGTCGGGGTGAGGTCGAAGTAGTCCTTGCTGCGGGACTCGTTGGCGGGCAAGCGCTTCGGCTTGCCACCACCGGATACCTTGCCGAAGGCGCGGGTCGCGGCGCCGAGCGTGCGGAAGCCGGTCTTGGTGCCCTCGTAGGTCAGCCGTTCGATGGGCTTGCGCAGGTTGTACTTCTCGGCCAGTTCGGAACCGGTAATGGTCGTCATGACCCGCATGGCCGCGCCCATCCAGTCGCGCTTGACCGGGTTGAGGCCGACGGCGGAATCCGGACGTCGCTCCGTTGCGGTGTCTCGAGTGCTCATAGTCACCAGTCTTCTCGGGTGTGGGTGTCGGGTGATCGGTCCCAGGATCTTACTTTCGAGTAAGTCTATCTTACTCCAGAGTAAGAACGCAGTCGAGAGGCTGCGCATATCGCCGTGATCTCGATCCCATCGCCGCCTCGGCAACCGCCCCGCACAAGCAGGGCAATTGACCAGGACGGCCACCGAGTACCCAGGTGCGGACGAGCCGAACGCGGCCGAACGCCGAACGCCGCATCGGCCGGTCTTCGGCGCAATGCGGCGTTCGGTTCCGTCGGGTGTTGGATTCCGGAAGTTGTTCGAGAGGTGCGCTCGCCGGGTGGCGGTCGGCAGGACGAGACCTGCTGGCCGCCGCCCTCAGGGGCGCAGCGCGGCGAGTACCGAGTCGTGCAGCAACCCGTTGGTGGCGACCGCGCTACCGTGATGTGGGCCGGGGGTTCCGTCCAGCGCGGTGAAGCGGCCGCCGGCCTCGCGCACCAGCACATCGAGGGGCGCCAGATCCCACAGCGAGACCTCCGGCTCGCTGGCGATATCCACCGCGCCCTCGGCGAGCAGGCAGTAGCCGAAGAAGTCGCCGTAGCCGCGGGTGCGCCAGACCTGATCGGTCAGCTCGATCAGCTGGTCCCGCAGGCCCAGGTCCCGCCAGCCGGACAGACTGGAGATCGCGAGACTGGCCGAATTCAATCCGCCGACCGCGGAGACCGTGATCGGCTTCGGCTCCTCGGTCTCGAAGCGGGTCCACGCGCCGGAACCCGTTGCGGCCCACCAGCGTCGGCTCAACGCGGGCGCGCTGACGACGCCGACGACCGGAACGCCGTCCTGCAGCAGCGCGATCAGACTGGCCCACACCGGAACTCCGCGCACGAAATTCTTGGTGCCGTCGATCGGATCGATCACCCACTGCCGTCCGACGAATTCGGCCTCACCGCCGAACTCCTCACCCAGCACGGCGTCGTGCGGGCGTCGCTCGATGAGGATTTCGCGCAGCGCCCGCTCCACCGCCAGATCCGCGTCCGAGACGGGAGTCAGATCCGGTTTGCTGTTCACCTTCAGGTCGAGGGCGCCGAAACGATCACGGGTGATCGCATCGGCCGCGTCGGCCAACAGCAGGGCAAGGTCGAGATCGCCGGCATGATCGCTCACAGGGCAACCGTAATCGGCGCACCCGATCGGAGCCATTCGGCCTCGCGGCGGCCCATCTACTGCTGCGGATTCCAGACCGCGGGCCAATCCTTACCGCGGAAGGCCGCATCGATACCGCCGTCGCAGAAGATCACCGAGCCGACGAAGAAGCCGGCCTTGTCCGACAGCAGGAAGGCCGCGAGGTCGGCGATCTCCTCGGGGCGTCCCGGCCGCCCGATCGGGGTCATGGCGAGGAACTGCTTCATCCCCTCGCCGGTCAGCGCGTCCTTGCTGCCCTCCTGGGTCATCGGGGTGTCGATGATCCCGGGCGCGATGGCGTTGAGGCGGATGCCGTCGGCGATGTATTCCGCCGATTTGGTGCGGGCGTACCAGGCCAGGGCCGCTTTCGTCGCCGGATAGGCCTGGATCGCGCCCAGGTCGCCGAACGATTCGGCGATGCCGCGGGCCCGTTCCTCGTCGCCGGCCAGGCACGCGTCGGCCAGCTCCACCGGCCAGAGCGGTTGTGTCGTCGTGGAATTCGACGACACCAGCACCACCGAGGCGTTGCCGGATTCGCGCAGCAGCGGCCGCAGCCCCTCCAGCAGCGCGATCGCGCCGAAATAGTTCACCGACACCACGAGCCCACCGGGACGCCCCGTCGCGGCCGCGACCCCGGCGAAGGGCAGGAATCCGTCCAGCCGGCCTTCGCTGATCCGGGTGATCTCGGCGACCGCGTGCGCCCGGCCCTCGGCCGTGGCCAGGTCGGCGGTCACTTCGGTGTCGCGCAGATCGACACCGATCACCCGGTGCCCTTCCTTCTCCAGGTGGGCGGCGACGGCCGCCCCGATCCCCGACGCGCTCCCGGTTACGGCGATGGTCCCCATCGACCCTCCTGTTTCGGCTGGATGAAACCGCGAATCCGACTTCGAAATCGAGGCTAGTGGCCGACTCCGGTCGTGCGGGGTCGCCGTTCCGCTGAGCGGGCCTGCCGGAGTGCGCGCGTCCGGCCGTCGAGACGGCAGCGGCACCGATCAGTTCACCCTCGCGGACCTCGAGCCCGCGTCGGCCGTCGTTCACGCCGCGACCCGCGCCGCAGCCAAAGCACTCGCCCACCAGTGCAATTGGTCGAGCATTCCCGCGGCCGCCGCCTCGGATTCGCTCGGTGCCGTCCACTGTCCCTCGGCGTCGAACTGCTGGTAGTAGCGCGGGAAGGACACGTAGTCCCGGATCGTGTGCGCGTTCAGCTCGGCGAACACCTGCCGCAGATGCGCGATGGCGTTCAGCCCGCCGCTCGCCCCGCTGTAGCCCACGAAGCCGATCGCCTTGCGGTCCCACTGCGTGTAATGCCAGTCGATCGCGGTTTTGATCGAGGCCGGGTAGCTGTTGTTGATATCCGGCGTGACGACGACCATCGCGTCGGCGGCGTCCAAGCGTGCGGTGAGATCGAGCATTCCGGCCGGACGCTGCGGATTCGGTTCGATCCGCGGGGAGACGGCCGGCAGTGCGACGGGCAGCTCGGCCTCGGCGAGATCGATCAGATCGACCTCGAAGCCGTCGTGCCGGCGGGCCTGCTCGGCGAACCACTCACCGACCACCGGCCCGAAGCGGCCCTCCCGGACGCTGGCGATGACAACTGCGAGCCGCATTGTGCTGCTGGACATTTCGGATCTCCTTCGGAAAGCGTTGTTCGCTGACGTCGACTCTGCCGTCCGGGCGCGGGGCCAGGGAGCCCGCTGTGAGGGTGGTAGTGAGAGGGATACCCTCGGCGCGCCCCGCGCTGTTAGCGTCGATCTGTGAGCGAAAACGAGCTGGGGCTTTTCCTGCGTACTCGGCGGGAGGCGGTCACCCCCGCCGAGGTCGGGCTCCCGGCCGGACCCCGCCGCCGCACCCCGGGTCTGCGCCGCGCCGAACTGGCGACACTCGCCGGAGTCAGCGTGGAATATCTGATCCGGTTGGAACAGGGCCGCGACCGCCGTCCGTCGACGGCGGTGCTGTCCGCATTGGCCGACGCTCTCCGGTTGAGCCCGAGCGAGCGCGTCCAGCTGCATCGGCTGGTCAAGTCCGCCGATCCAGGATTCAGCTGCACCGGTGGCGCGCTGCCCAATCGCCTGGTGCGGCCCGGGGTGCAAGCGATCCTGGACCGTCTCGCCCCGGCGCCCGCGGCCGTCTTCAACCGGCTCGGTGAGATCCTGAGCTGCACCGATGGCTACCGTGCGCTGGTCGGAGGCACCGGCTTGCTCGACCACGGCCTGCCCGCGGGCTACCCCCGCTGGCTGTTCACCGATCCCCGCGCCCGCGTCGTGTTCCCGGAGTGGGACCGTCGTGCCGATCTGGCGGTGGCGAATCTGAAGGCCGGCCCCTTCCGCTCGGATCCGACCATCGCCGTGCTCGCCGACGAGCTGACGCTGCTGGCGGGCGCCGAATTCACCCGTCGCGTCGCCGACATCGCCGGACTGCCCGATACCAGCGGAATCAGCCGGATGGACCATCCCGAGGCCGGCCCCCTGCGGCTGGCCTACGAACGGCTGGACCTGTCCGCCGACGACGACCAGTACATCCAGGTCCAGTTGCCCGCCGACGACGCGACCGCCGCGGCCTTCGACGCGCTGCTGGGCCGCCGCCCGGGTGGACTGCGCGCGGTACCGGGCTGAGCCGCGGCTGCCGGCGCCTCGCCGCATTTCACCGCCACCTGCGCGAGCGGTAGATTGGACAACCGTGCATCCTGACGTTTCCGCTGATCTCGCCGAACTCGACACCACGTTGAAGACTGTCGAGTCGGTGCTCGACGTCGACGAGCTGCGCCGTCGCATCGACGAGCTCGAACATCAGGCCGCCGACCCGGAGCTGTGGAACAACCAGGAACACGCCCAGCAGGTGACCAGCGAGCTGTCGCACGCCCAGGGTGAGCTGCGCCGCGTCACCGAACTGCGCCAGCGCCTCGACGATCTGCCGGTGCTCTACGAACTCGCCGAAGAGGAAGAGGGCGAGGCCCGCACGTCCGCGCTGGCCGATGCCGACGCCGAACGCGCCGCGCTGCACGCCGACGTCGAGGCGATGGAGGTTCGCACCCTGCTCTCGGGCGAATACGACAAGCGCGAGGCACTGATCAACATCCGCTCGGGTGCGGGCGGGGTGGACGCCGCCGACTGGGCACAGATGCTGATGCGCATGTACGTGCGGTGGGCCGAGCGCCACAAGTATCCGGTCGAGATCTACGACACCTCCTACGCCGAGGAGGCCGGCATCAAGAGCGCCACCTTCGCGGTGAAGGTGCCCTACGCCTACGGCACCCTCTCGGTGGAGATGGGAACCCACCGCCTGGTCCGGATCAGCCCCTTCGACAACCAGGGCCGGCGCCAGACCTCCTTCGCCGAGGTCGAGGTGCTGCCGGTGGTCGAGGGCACCGACCACATCGAGGTCCCGGAATCGGAGATCCGCGTCGACGTGTACCGCTCGTCGGGCCCGGGTGGTCAGAGCGTCAACACCACCGACTCGGCGGTGCGGATCACCCACATCCCGACCGGCATCGTGGTGACCTGCCAGAACGAGAAATCGCAGCTGCAGAACAAGATCTCGGCGATGCGCGTGCTGCAGGCGAAACTGCTCGAACGCAAACGCCAGGAGGAGCGCGCCGAGATGGATGCGCTCAAGACCAACGAGGGCGCCTCCTGGGGTAATCAGATGCGCTCCTACGTGCTGCACCCGTATCAGATGGTCAAGGACCTGCGCACCAACTTCGAGGTGAACAATCCGTCCTCGGTTCTCGACGGTGATATCGACGGCTTCATCGAAGAGGGAATCCGCTGGCGGATGCGCCAGGACGCGTGAAACCCGCCTATCACGGCACAATCACGGCATATCGGTCGGTGAGCGGTCGTAGTAACCTGTCTGGCGTGTGTTCGGGCGGCAGAATGGCTTGTGTCGGTGCACGGTTGATACCGGAAAGGATGCGCCGATGACGACGACTCTCGCTGCCGGAACCGGGGCGGAATTCACCTCGTGGCTGCGCGGCAGCGGCCTCGAGATCGTGCTGCTGATCGTGGGCGCGATGCTGTTCAGCCGCTTCGCCACCTTCGTGCGCGACCGGATCACCCGCCGCATCGACTCCGGCTTCCAGAGCAGCGATTCGCTGGTGCGCACCGAGGCCGCCAAACATCGGCACGCCCTGGCCCAGGTCATCACCTGGGTGGTGCTGGTGATCGTGTACTTCCTGGTATCGCTGGAAGTGTTGCGACGCTTGGGCTTCCAGCTCAGCGGACTGGTCGCGCCGGCGGCGGTCCTCGGTGCCGCGCTCGGTTTCGGCGCCCAGCGCATCGTGCAGGACCTGCTCGCCGGATTCTTCCTGATCACCGAGCGGCAGTACGGATTCGGTGATGTGGTGCGCATCGCGGTCACCGGGCAATCCGAGCCGGCCGAAGGTACCGTGGAGGACGTCACGCTGCGGATCACCACACTGCGCAATCCCGACGGGGAGGTCATCTCGGTGCCCAACGGGCAGATCGTGAAAGTGACCAATCTGTCGAAAGATTGGGCCCGTGCGGCGATCGACGTGCCGGTGCCCGCCACCGCCGATATCACCAAGGTCAATGAAATCCTGCACGAGGTGGGCGCCAAGGCATTTCAGGATCGCCGCCTGAAATCGCTACTGCTGGACGAACCTACGGTGATGGGTCTGGAAGATCTCACCGTCGATCAGATGAACATCCGGATGGTGGCCCGCACACTGCCGGGTAAACAATTCGACGTCGGACGTGAGCTGCGCGTGCGTGTCGCCGCGGCGCTGCGTCGGGAGGGTTTGAGTGAAACCGCGTAAATCGACCGCGATCCTGCTCAGTGTCTGGGTCGCGACGCTCGTGTTGTATCTGTTCGTGAAGCCGGCCACGCCGGACCATTCAGGTTTCAACATCGCGAATACCGTTTCCGGTTCCGCGCTGACGACCGCGCCCGCCCGCTGACCTCTGTGTGACAAGTCGCATGCCGCGGAGTGGGCCGGAGTGTGCTCTGACTTCGCTGGCTACACTGGCACCTCGTGATCACCCTGCGGAACGTCACCAAGTCTTATAAAACCTCGACGAGACCCGCGCTGGACAATGTTTCGGTCGAGGTCGACAAGGGCGAGTTCGTCTTCATTATCGGACCGTCCGGGTCGGGTAAATCGACGTTCATGCAACTGTTGCTGAAAGAGGTCAAGCCGACCACCGGCGAAGTGCATGTCGCCGATTTCCGGGTCGACCGGTTGCCGGGACGGCGGGTGCCCAAGCTGCGCCAGCGCCTCGGCTGCGTCTTCCAGGATTTCCGATTGCTGCAGCAGAAGACGGTCGAGCAGAACGTGGCGTTCGCGCTCGAGGTGATCGGCAAGAATCGCAAATTCATCAATCGGGCGGTGCCGGAGGCGCTGGACCTGGTGGGTTTGTCCGGTAAGGCGGACCGCCTGCCGACCGAGCTGTCCGGCGGTGAACAGCAGCGGGTCGCGATCGCACGCGCGTTCGTGAACCGGCCGCTGGTGCTGCTCGCCGACGAACCCACCGGCAACCTGGACCCCGACACCAGTCAGGACATCATGATGTTGCTGGAACGCATCAACCGCACGGGCACCACGGTGCTGATGGCCACCCACGACAACCACATCGTCGACGCCATGCGCCGGCGCGTGGTCGAACTCGATCGCGGGCGCCTGGTCCGCGACGAGGCCACCGGCGTGTACGGGGTGGGCCGCTAATGCGCGCGAGCTTCCTGTTCGGTGAGGTCTTCAACGGCCTACGCCGCAACGTCACCATGACCATCGCGATGATCCTCACCACCGCGGTCTCGCTCACCATGCTCGGCGGCGGCATGCTGGCCGTCCGGATGGCCGACAAGACCGAGCAGTACTTCCTGGACCGGCTCGAGGTGCGGCTGTATCTGACCGAGGACGTCTCGGCCAACGATCCGGACTGCTCGCAGGATCCGTGCAAGGCGCTGATGTCGTCGCTGAAATCCGAGCCCGGCGTGGAATCGGTGCAGTACCTCAATCGCGAGGAGGCGGTCCGCGAGGCGAAGGAGAAGACCTTCAAGGACCAGCCCGAGCTGGCCAAATACGTCAGCGAGTCGCCGCTGCCGGCCTCGCTGCGCGTCAAGATGACCGACGCCGCGCAGTACCCGCGCATCTTCAAGGACTTCCAGGGCAAGCCCGGCGTCGGATTCGTGCGCAACGACAAGGACATCGTCGACCGGCTGGTGAGCCTGTTCGACGGCCTACGCAACGCGGCCTTCGGCCTGGCCGTGCTGCAGGCACTTGCCGCCCTGCTGCTGATCGCGAATATGGTGCAGATCGCGGCGTTCACCCGCCGGGAGGAAGTCGGCATCATGCGCCTGGTCGGTGCGACGCGCTGGTACACCCAGCTGCCGTTCCTGCTCGAGGCGGTGGTGGCGGCGCTGGCAGGGTCGGTGCTGGCGGTGATCGGACTGATGGTCGCGCGACCGCTGGTCATCGACCGGGCCCTCGGTGACCTGTTCGCTTCGAAGGTCTTCCCGCGCATCACCGGCGACGACATCGCGGTGGTGGCGCTGACCGTGGTGCCGGTGGGCATCGTGTTCGCCGCGCTGACGGCTTACGGCACGCTGCGTTACTACGTGCGCGAATAGGGTCGTTCCGGGTTCCAGCCGGAGCAGAGCAGGTCGATGGCTTCGATGCGGTCGCTCGCGTCGGCGAAGATGTGTTGTTCGGCGATCCGGGCGGGCGCGTCGGTGTCGATCGGCCGCATGCGGACCAGATACCGCAGATACAACTTGTCGCCGACGCGGCCGGTCTCGCAGCTGAGCACCTCGAACGCGTCCGGCCCGCCGAACCAGTGCCGGAACCGGCTCACCGCCGCGTCGGCGGTGTCGGTGTCGAAGGGGCCCGGTGGAATCAGCCCGCGCATGCGGACGTCCGGAGCGAGACAGCGCGACAGTGCGGTGAAGTCGCGCGCGGTCAGTGCGTCGAGGAATCGGCCTGCTATCGGCCGATCCGTGGTGGGGGTGGGGGTGATCGTGGTCATACCTTTTTTGTACGACCGCGCGGCTTTCCGCACATCGGGCGAACAACCGATCTTGCGAGACGGGTGCGCGGCGATCGGCGCTCAGTCCGCGCCCACCAGGCCGTGCCGCATGGCGAACATCGCCGCGGCGCCCCGGGTGGTGACGCCGATCTTCGTGTAAATGTGTTCGATGTGGGTGCCCGCCGTGCGTGGCGTGATGGACAACTGCGCCGCGATCTGTTTGTTCGACCGCCCTCGCACCAGCAGTTGAAGCACCTCGATCTCCCGTGCGGTCAGGCCGGCGACCCGCCGGATGCGGCGCGGGGCCCGCTGTCCGGCGGCTTCCAGAACCGCGCGCACCGCCTCGGAGTCCAGCCGACCGGCGGCGACCTCGTCTCGCAGGATCGCGCAGCGCTGATCCAGGGCCATGGCCGCGCGATAGGGCCGCTCCTCGCCGAGCGCCTGAAAGGTGTCGGCGGCCGCGATCAACCGCGCCGACGGCGGAATCGCCGCACCCGATACGCCGCGCGGATAGCCGGAACCGTCCATCCGCTCATGGCACAGACCCGCCACCGTGCCGAGCCGGCGCAGCCGCGCACACCGCGACAACACCCGTTCGGTGAGATAGGGAACCATCCGGACCCGCTCGAATTCCGCCGGCGACAGCGCGGTGGTCTTGTTCCAGATACCGGTGGAAACGCCGGTGACGCCGAGTCTCGACACCAGTGCCGCTCGCGTCACCTCCGCCGCCTCTTCGCCTGCCATCCCGCAGCGCAGCGCGGCGGCGCCGGCCAGTGCGGCGGTCGCGCGGGTATGGCCCAGGAACCACGGCGACTTCAGGTCGGCGTAGTCGGCGAAGATCTCCAGTACCTCGGTCAGCTCCGCATCGGGCACCCAGCGATCCAGCGCGGCGCAACCGTCGATGACGGCACTCCAGGCATCGACGGAATCGATGTCGTCGAGTACCTCGGGCCGTCGCTCGCACAGCGCCACCAGTTCCGGATCGAATTCGGTGCCGCTGCGCGAACGCAGCATCTCGACGGCCGCGGCGGGGCCGCCGAACCGGCAATAGACCTCGGCGTCGTCGGCGATCTGGACCACTCGCATCACCCTCGTGATCCGCGCACCCGCGATCCCGTTCGGCACACCTTTGCCGTCCCAACGCTCGAACGCCTGTGGCAGCGCGGCGCAGACCTCGTCCTGCAACCGCAACCGATCCGCGATATCGGCCGTCGTCTGACAGTGGGTCAGGAAGGAATGCATCGCATCCCGGAATCCGCTGGTCAGAAAGGCGCCGGTCAACGCCATCCGTCGGATCGGCGACAACCCCGGACCGAGATGGCCGAGCAGAAACCCCATCATCGGCAGCCCGGCCTTGTCGACCCGATAGCTGTCCGCCCGGATCACCCGATCGTCCCCGAACCAATGCGCCATCTCGTGCGAATCCGCGACACACCCCACCCACGCGAGCAGCGACACATAGAACGCGGCCGCCTGCTCCGCACCGGAGAACCCGGCGGCCTTCGCCAGCCGCGTGGCGATCACCGTCTGCCGCAGCACATGCTCCTCCGGCTGCCCCAGACCGAGATCCGTGGCCAGCGACAGCGAGGCGACCAACTCGGCCAGCCGCAACCCGACCGGCGGTGTGTCCATGGAGTAATTGTGCTGTATTTTCGGCCTCCGCTTTGCTGCGGCGGGAGCCTCGTGTACGGGGTGCGGCTGTGGATTGGGGGTTCGGATCGTCGGTGGGGGTCCGTAGGATGGCTGGCGTGAATTCCCCGGAGACGCTCGAGACGGCCGACGCTTCGTCGCGCACTGTGGAAACCGATGCGGCGCAACAGGTTCTGCAGCGTGTATTCGGGTACGACAGTTTCCGGGGATTACAGCGCGAGATCGTCGAGCAGGTCGTCTCCGGTGGCGATGCGCTCGTTCTGATGCCCACCGGCGGCGGCAAGTCGCTGTGTTATCAGATTCCGGCGCTGGTGCGGCCCGGAGTGGGTGTGGTCATCTCACCGTTGATCGCGCTGATGCAGGACCAGGTCGACGCGCTCACCGCGCTCGGGGTGCGGGCCGGCTTCCTCAACTCCACCCAATACCCGGACGAGCGGCGCACGGTCGAGGCCCAGTTCGTCGCGGGCGAGCTGGACCTGTTGTATCTGGCGCCGGAGCGGTTGAAGCTCGAGTCGACGGCGGATTTGCTCGATCGCGGCAAGGTGTCGGTCTTCGCCATCGACGAGGCGCACTGTGTCTCGCAGTGGGGCCACGACTTCCGGCCCGACTATCTGGCGCTGTCGGTACTGCACGAACGCTGGCCGGACGTGCCGCGGATCGCCCTGACCGCTACCGCCACCGAGGCCACCCGCCGCGAGATCGCCGAACGGCTCGACCTGACCGGGGCGAAGCATTTCGTCGCGGGATTCGACCGGCCCAATATCCAGTACCGGATCGAGCCGAAGAATCGCGCCGATCAGCAACTGCTGTCCTTCATCCGCACCGAGCATCCGGGGGAGGCGGGCATCGTCTACTGCCTGTCCCGCAACTCGGTCGAGCGCACCGCGGAATTCCTGTGCCGCAACGGAATCGAGGCGGTGCCCTATCATGCCGGCCTGGATGCGCGCACCCGCGCCACCAATCAGTCCAGGTTCCTGCGCGAGGACGGTCTGATCGTCGTCGCGACCATCGCCTTCGGCATGGGCATCGACAAACCCGATGTGCGGTTCGTGGCACATCTGGATCTGCCCAAGTCGGTGGAGGGCTACTACCAGGAGACCGGCCGTGCCGGCCGCGACGGACTGCCGTCCACCGCCTGGATGGTCTACGGACTCAATGATGTTGTGCAGCAACGCAAGATGATCGACTCCTCCGAGGGCGACGCGGCGCACCGGCGGCAGTTGCAACTACATCTGGACGCGATGCTCGCGCTGTGCGAGACGGTGCAATGCCGCCGCACCCAGCTGCTCAACTACTTCGGTCAGTCCGGTGACACCTGCGGCAACTGCGACACCTGCCTGAATCCGCCGGAATCCTGGGACGGCACGGTCGCCGCGCAGAAGGTGCTCTCGACGGTGCTGCGGCTCAGGCGCGAACGCGGGCAGAGCTTCGGCGCCGGCCATATCGTCGACATCCTGCTCGGGAAGTCGAACCCGAAAGTGTTGCAGCACAAGCACAACGAGTTGAAGGTCTTCGGCGTCGGCGCCGATCTGCGCGATACCGAATGGCGTGGCGTGATTCGCCAGTTGCTCGCCCAGGGTCTGCTCGCGGTGCACGGTGAATACGGCGTGCTGACCCTCACCGAAGCCAGCGACGAGGTGCTGTTCAAGAAGCGCACGGTCCACATGCGCCGCGAGCCGGAACGAGTGAAGCCGCCGCGCGCCGCCAAGGCGAAGGCGTCCCGCCTCGCCGCGGCCGAGCTGGCACCCGCCGCGGCGGGACTGTTCGAACAGCTACGCACCTGGCGCGCCTCGGTCGCCAAGGAGCAGGGCGTTCCCGCCTACGTCGTCTTCCACGACGCCACCCTGCGCGATATCGCGGGCCGGGCCCCGTCGAACCTGGCCGAACTCGGCGGCATCAGCGGAATCGGTGAGAACAAGCTCGCGAAGTACGGCGAGGGTGTCCTCGAGGTGGTCGTGGGATTCGACGCGGGTAGCTCGGGCGGTGCTCCTGAGGCGCCGGCCTCGCGTTCGAACCGAGCCGAGCGACCGGCCGACCAGCGCGGCTCGGTTCGCACAGCGGCATCGAGTGCCCGGTCGCGCTCCGAAGGATCTCGCGCCCCGGTCACGCGTTCGAGGTTCGAGGCCGCGGAACCGGCAGCCCCGAGTGATTCGGTGAACTGGGACATCCCCGACGCCGATTTCGAGCCCCCGCCGGACGAGTTCTACTGAACCGCTCGGTGAGCCGGTCTGCCCGCTCACCAGCGCGGTCGGTGGTTTCGGGTGTCCGCGCGGGCCGAGTCGACCGCCACGCCGCCGCGGGGATGACGCCCGGTGCACGTTTATCCCTCCACCCGGCGAGGGTAATTGTCTCGCCGTGACGCATGGCCAGGACGGAGTGATCGAGACCAACGGGTTGCCGGGAAACCACAAGGCTGCGGACGCCGATTCGACCGTGGCCGCCACGCCGGATCCTTCGCGGCTCGGCGTGCGGCCCCTGGGCCGGATCGGCATGCCCCGGCGGTTGCGACGGGCGCGGACCGGTATGCGCCCGTCGACGGTGGCACTGCTTACCGTCTGGATTGCCGTTTTGGCGCTCTATCTGGCGGTGCGACCGGGCGGATAGCGGTAGCGTGCCGCTATGTCCCACGACCATCACGACGACCGCTCCGATCAGTCGTCGGATTCCGGCCCCGGCGGCGATCCGCCGGACGCCGCGAAACCCGGACCTCGCCGCACCCGCGCGGATTCGGTCGAGGCCGGGTGGCTGCGTCCGCACGCGAACCCGCTGGGTCGCCCGCGAGTGACGACCGTGATGCTGCTGCTCGTGTGGATCGCCCTACTGATTCTGTATCTGCAGGTCCGGCCCGGCGGCTGACCGCGTCAGCGGTCGGCGCCGACCCGCTCCCACATCATCGCTTCGTGCCAGCCGTAGCGTTGAAAGGCCCAGTCCTGCACGGTCTTTGCGACGAGTTCGAAGGCGGGGGAGTGTGGGGTTCCCCAGCGCGCGGTGTCGCGCACGCTGGCGCGGAACTGCATGCCCGGCCCGCCCCCGCCGTACTCGACGATATAGCCGCGACCGTCGTCGGGATCGATGCGCCGATCCATCTCGACACGTAGATAGTGTTGGGCCGCAGGCGAACCCGGGCGTTCGACGACGAGTTGGGGTTCTCGATAATCCAACTCGGCCAGGAGGTCGTGTAGTTGCGCATCGGTCGGGTCGTCGAGTACACGATCCGAGGCGGTGCTCACTCTGAATCTGGGTACCGTTGTCACGCAACCATTTTGCGCGCTCGCGCGGCGAAGGGCACACGGAATCGGTTCCCGGCGGTGGGGATGTCCGCATTCGTCCGCAGCCGGCGCCCTCTGGTGCGGTGGTTTCTCCCCGCGGCGCCGGCCTCCGGGCGGCCGGGGCCGGTTGCCGGATGTCAGCCGGCCGTGAGCCGGATCACGGCATGTTCCGGGCCGGAATTTCGTTGTCCTTCTGTTCGGCGGCCGTGTAAACCGGACAGGTCCGTACGCTCAGCGGGCATCGAGGCACAATGACAGCGTGGAGCGCCGCCGAGCTGCGCGGAGTCGAGGGAAAGGTGTTCATGAAGGAGAAGGGGCGCAAGGTCATCGCCACCAACCGCAAGGCGCGGCACAACTACACGATCCTCGACGTCTTCGAGGCGGGGATCGCGCTGGTCGGTACCGAGGTGAAGAGCCTGCGGGAGGGTAAGGCGTCGCTGGTGGACGCCTACGCCACCATCGACGACGGTGAGGTGTGGCTGCGTGGCCTGCACATTCCCGAATACGGGCACGGCACCTGGACCAACCACGCCCCGCGCCGCACCCGCAAACTGCTGCTGCACCGTCGCGAGATCGACAAGCTCACCGGTAAGACCAAGGAGAGCTCGCAGACCCTCGTCCCGCTGTCGATGTACTTCACCGACGGCAAGGTGAAGGTCGAACTTGCGCTGGCCAAGGGTAAGCAGGACTACGACAAGCGCCACGATCTGGCCCGTCGCACCGCGGAGCGTGAGGTGACGCGCGAACTCGGCCGCCGTGTGAAAGGCATGCGCTGACCGGCGGGAATGGATGAAGGCGAAGTGATGTTAGTATGAACAGCCCGGCCCACCAGCCGGGTGTTCAACTGAGTTGACTACGGGGCTGATCGGTTTCGACTGCGTACGTCGATTCAGGGGAAGCGTGTCGGTGCAGGCAGGAGACCACCGTAAGCGTCGCTGTAACCCAATAAGCGCCGATTCTCATCAGCGCGACTACGCTCTCGCTGCCTAAGCAGTAGAGCGTGTCTGTCAGTCCGGGTTTGCTCTCGGCCCGGGTACTGGCATCAGCTAGAGAGCTTCACCGTCCGGCTCGGTCGCGGAGTCGTACGGGACAGCAAACAGCGACTGGGATCGTCATCTCGGCTTGTTCGCGTGACCGAGAGATCCGAGTAGAGGCCTAGCGAACTGCACACGGAGAAGCCCTGAAGAAGCGGCGGAGGACCCGGGTTCAATTCCCGGCAGCTCCACTAGGGCCCCTCACCTGAGCCCCAGGTGAGGGGCTTTTTTCATGCGCGGGGGGTAACCGGCATGCCGGGGGCCCACACCGAACGCCGCGATCGCAACTTTCGGCTTACGGCTGTCGGCGAGGGTAGAACTGACAGCGTGACGCGGTATGCATATGAGCAGGGGGCCGGCGCACTTGTCGCGAGTTGGGGGACCGGCCGGGGAGATGTGGCCGAGACGATCGCGACTCTGCCGAGGACGGTGGAGGCGGAGGTAGCCCTCGCGCTGGCGGCGGCGCTGACGAAGCTGTCGGAGTATCAGTGGCGGACCTATACGCATCCGGCGTCGGCGGCGGGGGATCCGGAGGTGCCGAACAGTGTGGCGTGGCATCGGGCCGAGGAGCGCAATCGGTTCCCGGAGGTCGAGGCGGCCGTGCGGGAACCGAATCTGCCGGACGCGGACGGGATGATGGCGGTTTCCTACAGCGTGATCGAGGAGGCGGCGCATCGGATCGGGCGGGTGGCGCATCTGATCGGCGACGCGACGCTGGTGGATGCCCTGGTCGCCGAGGTTCGCACCGAGCAGGCGGCGATCGAGGCGGCGGAGCTGGGCGATCTGTCCGGACGGGCGCGGCAGGCCGTGGAGTTGTCGCGGGCCGACATTTCGCCGGTGCAGGTGCACGCGGCCGATGCGCTGCTCTACGCCGACCCGCTCGCCTCCATCGACCGGTTCACCGATATCGACCCGGCCGCCGCCGCGGTGGCCGCTGCGCGCTGGCTGTACCTCGCCGCGCAGGTCGCGGCCGAGGCCGCCGAGGTGCATCCGGTGCACGTGGTCGCGGAAGCGGACAATCTGGAGGCGCTCCGGGTGGAGACGCCGACACTGGTGCTGGAGCGGTTGTGTGCCGGCGAGAGCCCGACCGCGGTCGTGGTCGACCTGATCGCCGACGCGCTCGCCGCCGCCGAGGGCCGGGTGCGCAACCCGGCCCGGATCATCGAGGCGGCCGAGGCGATCGAAAGGCGTTTGCGCGGAGACGAACTCGACGAGGATGGCCTGACCGCGCTCACCGACGAATTCCGGATCTCGTGCCTCGACCCGGCCCGCCCGGCCATCGACCTGCTCGAAGACCTGTTGGACGCGATCCGCGGCTGCCGGCTGCTGTACTGCGAGGAGTACGAGTCGGGGTTCGAGGAGGCGGTCCGGGCCGAGGCCGACGATCAGCGCCCGCCGGTGCTGTAGCTGCTCAGGCGCCGGGTTCGCCGTAGGCCGCCGCGATCTCCTTCGACCCGCTCCATTTGCTGTAGGTGGGCGATTGCGGCCATCCCTCGGGGGAGTCCTGCCATTCCTCCTGGCGGCCGTAGGGCAGCAGGTCGATCAGGGCGAAGCTGTAGCCGAGTTGTTCGGTGCCGCGGCCGTCGGTGTGCCAGGTGCGGTAGACGGTGTCGCCGTCGCGGAGGAAGACGTTGACGGCGAAGCCGCCGCCGGGCGGTGCGCCGACGTCCGCGCCGAAGGCGCTGTTCGCGGTCGAGTACCAGGTCATCGCGTTGCCGACGCGCCGCTTGTAGGCCAAGGCCTCGTCGATCGGTCCCTGGGTGACGATGACGAAGCGGGCGTCCCAGTTGTCCAGGAACTCCAATCGGGTGAATTGCGAGGTGAATCCGGTGCAACCGGGGCATTGCCACGTCTCGCCCGGGAACCACATGTGGTTGTAGACGATCAGCTGCGACTTGCCGTCGAAGAGGTCCGCCAGCCGAACCGGCCCCTCCTCGCCCTCGAGGGTGTAGTCGGGCATTTTCACCATCGGCAGGCGGCGGCGCGCGGCCGCGACCGCGTCGAGTTCCCGAGTCGCCGCCTTCTCCCGCACCCGCAGCGCGTCGAGTTCACGCTGCCAGGTCTCGGCGTCGACGACGGGCGGCAGTGCTGTGGTGCTCATGGGTCCTCCCTGACCGTTCGGCTTGCGAGCTGTAGATACAGACGTGGCCCCGCTGCGGAACTCATCGGTCGATTCACGAACGGGTGCGGCGGAAGGTGGTGCGGTAGTCCCCGGGGCGTTGTCCGGTGTGTGCGGCGAACAGGGCGGCGAAGGTGCCCGGATCCCGGTACCCGACGGCGCCGCAGATGTCGGCGACCGTGCGGTCGGTCGTTTCGAGCAGATGGCGGGCGCGGCGCACGCGCGCGGACTGCAGATAGTCGAGCGGGCTGTGCCCGGTCTCGTCGGCGAAGCGCCGCAGCAGTGTGCGAGTGCTCACGTGGAAGGTGTTCGCCAGTGCGGTGAGGTCGTAGCGGGCGGAGAGATGGCGGTCGAGGTGACGCATCACCCTGCGGGAGAACATACTTCCGGGTTGCGGCAGCAGGTGGGCGTCGACATACGGGGTTTGTGACGAGCGGGCGTCGTCGACGAGGGCGATCCGGGCGGTGGTCCGCGCGACCCGTGGGCCGCTGTGGTGTGCGATCAAGTCCAGCGCGAAGTCGTACATGGCGCTGAACGCGGCCGTCGTCGTCACACCGCGGTCGGTGACGACCAGCCGATCGGGCCGGATATCGGCCTCCGGACACTGCTGCGCGAGTTCGTCGGCGAACAACCAGGCCGTCGTCGCCTGCCGGCCCGCGAGCAGCCCGGCCCGGGCGAGCAGGAAGGCACCCACGCAGACCGATACGACGGCGCCCCCCGCGGCGGCGTGGTCGCGGATCGCGGTGATCTCGGCGGTGAGCGGTGGCAGCCGGGCATCCGGATCGAGTCCCGGAACGAGTTCGAAGCCGGGCACCACGAGGATGTCGACCTCCCGCAACGGCGAAACCGACAGTGCCACACCACCGGACGCCACCACTCGGCGCCGCGGCGAGACCACCGTCACCTCGTACCCCGCGCGGTCCGGACCCGCGACATGCGCGGCCATCGTCAGCAGATCGGGAATCCCGAACACCTCGGATGCGAAGCAGCCCGGATATGCCAGCACACCGACCCGATACGCGCTCACGACCCGCCTCCTCGTCCGATGGCGAGATTACCCCTCGATCTGGCGATCCCGCCGCTCGCTTTCCCGACCGGTCCGGCCGACGCTGACCGAATGACTATCGACGACAACCCGATCGCCGCCTTCGAGCCTCGTCTCGTCGACGTGGACGGGGTGAGCAAGACCGTCTACACGGCCGGATCCGGCCCGGCCGTCGTGGTGATGCCGGAGATGCCGGGCATCAGCCCCGACGTTCTGCGGCTCGCGCGCTGGATCCGCGATGCGGGGTTCACCGTGTACCTGCCGTCGCTGTTCGGCGTCGACGGCGCCTATCCGACGGTCGACGACGGCGCCGAAGTCGTGCGGCGCGCCTGCGTGAGTGCCGAATTCCGGGCCTTCGCGGGCGGGGGCACCAGTCCCGTCACCCGATGGCTGCGCGGACTCGCGCGGCTGGCCCACGACGAATGCGGCGGCCCCGGAGTCGGCGCGCTCGGACTGTGTTTCACCGGCAATTTCGCGCTCACCATGACCCTCGAACCGGCCGTCGTCGCGCCGGTGGTGAATCATCCCTCGCTGCCGCTCGACGATCCGGCCGGGCTCGAGTTGAGCGAGGAGGACGCGTCCGCGATCCGCGACCGTATCCGGCGCGACGGGCTCACCGTCCTGGCCTACCGTTTCGACAACGACCGCTGGTGCACCGGCCGCCGCTTCGCCGCCTATCGGGCACTGCTCGGCGACGCCTTCGACGGCCGCGTGCTGGCGGGCGATTCCGCCAACCCCGCCCCGCCGCCGTTCTTCCGCGACATCGTCCAGACCCCGCACAGCATCGTCACCGCGCACTTCGTCGACCAGGAGGGCCACCCCACCCGTGCGGCCCGCGACGAGATTCTCGAGTTCCTCAGCGCGCGCCTGCACACACCGGCAACGGAGTAGCGCCACGATCGGCGCCGTCGGAATCTCTCCACAACTCCCGCAGGTCAGGGCGAGCGAATCGGTACGGTGCCCGTGCGGTAGTAAGGATCCATGGAGGCCTTCTATCGACCCGATCCCACGGATCCCGCGCTGTTCCACTCCACCGAGCTGACCCGCGGTCCGTGGTCGCCGGATGCGCAGCACGCGGGGCCGCCGTCGGCGCTGCTCGGGCATGTGATCGAGCGCTGTGAGCCGCGGCCGGGATTCCGGGTCGGCCGCGTGGCGGTCGAAATTCTCGGGCCCGTTCCCATCGCGCCGCTGCGGGCCGAGGCGCGGGTGGTGCGGCCGGGGCGCAGTGTGGAGTTGATCGAGGCCACCGTCGCCACCGACCGCGGACCGGTGTTGAAAGCGAACGCGTGGCGGTTGCGGGTGGCCGATCCGGAAATCGAGGTCCCGGCGGATGCGGTCGCCGTCGGCGCGTATCCCGGGCCGGAGACCGTGCCGCACAGCGGGGAGTTTCCCAGCAACCAGCCCGTCGGATTCCACACCGGGATCGACTACCGCTTCGTCGCCGGCTCCTTCCAGCAGCCCGGACCGGCGGTGTGCTGGATCAAGCTGCGGTATCCGATCGTCGCCGGAACCACGCCGAGCCCACTGGAGCGGACCCTCGCGGCAGCCGACTCCGGTAACGGCGTGAGCGCGGTATTGGATTGGGAGCGTTACCTTTTCATCAACACCGACCTCACCGTCACGCTGCATCGTGAACCCGTGGGAGAGTGGGTCTGCCTGGATGCGGTCACCTATCCCGAACGCAGCGGCATCGGGATGGCCGAATCCCGGCTCTACGACGAGAAGGGACCGGTCGGCCGCAGCATCCAGACCTTGCTGATCGGCAACCGGTAACGGTAGGGCCGCTGCGCTTCTTCCCGCCACGGGTGACTGTCGAATCCCTCGGCTACCGTGACGACGTGGACGAGTGTGGCGCTGGAAGCTGTTGATGTCGAGAGTGTTTCGATGGGGTGCGGCAGTTCTCGCGGTGGCGGCCGTCCTCGTCACGTCCGGCTCGGCGGTCTCGTCGCCCGTCACCGGCATGGACCGCTTCTACCGGCAGCAGCCGAAGTGGAAGCCTTGCGCAGTGGAGACGCTGGACGCCGCCGGAGGATCCTGCGCGGCGGTGCGGGTACCGCTGGACTATGCCGATCCCGACGGCCGCACCCTGAACATCGCGATATCCCGGGTGCCCGCGACCGACCCGGACCGCAGGCGTGGTGTCCTGCTGGCCGATCCCGGCGGGCCGGGAGCGTCCGGGCTGGACACCGTCGATCTGCTGGGGGATGTTCTCGCGCCGGAGGTCCGGGCACAGTACGACCTGATCGGAATGGACCCCCGCGGCGTCGGTCGCTCCGACGGCGGCCGGACCTGCGGCTGGCCGATCGGCGAGATGATCCGCTCCGCCGGCGTCGGACCGGACGGATTCCTCACCGACACCGCCCGCGCCGCGCGTCTGGCAATGGCCTGTCTGACAGGCGATTCCGCCTCACTGCGGCAACTGACGACCCGCAACACCGCACGCGATATGGAGGTGATCCGGCGCGTCCTCGGGGAACCGTCGCTGAGCTACTACGGCGTCTCCTACGGCACCTATCTGGGCGCGGTGTTCGCGCAGATGTTTCCGCAGTCGGTCGATCGCATGGTGCTCGACAGTGCGATCGATCCCGACCGATACTGGAACGCGATGGTGCACGACTGGGGAGCCGCCGACGAAGCGGCACTGGATGATTGGGCCGGATGGGCCGCTCGCCGCGACCCGGACTATCACTTCGGCACGTCGGGCGCGCAGGTACGCGGTGCGGTCGAGGAGTTGATGAACGACATTGCCCGGCAGCCGATTACGGTGAACGGCTTCGTCGTCGACGATCATTGGCTGCCGTTCCTGCTGCACAATCTGCTGGGCAACTTCCGGCTGAACGAGAAGATGGCCGACACCGTCGCCGAACTGCGTGCCGCGGCCGGCGGAACGCCGCCGGCCGTCCACACGCCCTGGCTGACGGATACGCTGGATTCCCTTCGGCAGTACGAGGATTCGGCGCTGGCGTTCGTCGCCTGCGGTGACGACGCCGCGCCCGAGGATCCGGTGCACTACCGGTCGGAGATCGAACGCCGCCGCGCCACGCAGCCGATCTTCGGCGCGCTGGCGGCCAACATTCAGCCCTGCGCCTTCTGGCCCCGGCCCGTGGAAAGCATGACCACGGTGCGGAATTCGGTACCGGCGCTGATCGTGCAGGCGACCGGCGACCCCCGCACCCCGTACGATCATGCCGTCGCACTTCATCGCGATCTGAGCGCGTCCCGCCTCGTCACACTGGCGGATGTGCGGATTCACATGACGTTTCGCCCCGGCCTCAGCCGCTGCGTCGGCGCGGCGATCAACGGATTCTTCGCCGACGGCCTGCTGCCCGCGACCGATGTGGCGTGCGCGCCCGACACCGGAGCTGAGCCGTAGCGCACAAAAGGCCCGGCTTCCGGGGAAGCCGGGCCTTCGCGTACGAAATCAGCGCGGCGCCATGCGGATCGCACCGTCGAGGCGGATGGTCTCGCCGTTGAGCATCGGGTTCTCCACGATGTGGCGGGCCAGGGCCGCGTATTCGGTGGGGTCGCCGAGGCGGGCGGGGTGCGGGACCTGCGCGCCGAGGGCCTTGATGGCCTCCTCGGGCAGGGTGGCGAACAGCGGGGTGTGGAACAGGCCCGGCGCGATGGTGTTCACGCGGATGTTCACGCTCGCCAGGTCGCGGGCGATCGGCAGGGTCATGCCGACGATGCCGCCCTTGGAGGCGGAGTAGGCGGCCTGACCGATCTGGCCGTCGAAGGCCGCGACCGAGGCGGTGTTGATGATGACACCGCGCTCCTCACCCTCGAGCTCGGTGGCGGCGATGCGCTCGGCGGCCAGCCGGATCACGTTGAACGTGCCGATCAGGTTGACGTTGATGATCTTGGTGAAGTCGGCCAGCGGGAACGCGCCCTTCTTGCTGACCGTCTTGATCGCATTGCCGATACCGGCGCAGTTCACCGCGATCCGCAGGGTGCCCAGCTGCGCGGCGGCGTCGAGTGCCGCGCTCACCTGCTCCTCGTTGGTGACGTCGGTCGCGGCGAAGACCACACCGTCGCCCAGCTCCTTGGCGATCGCCTCACCGTTGGACGACGGCAGGTCGATGATCACCACCTTGGCGCCCTGGCCGTGCAGTTCCTTCACCGTGGCCAGGCCCAGACCCGACGCGCCACCGGTGACCACGGCGACCGCATTCTCGAGCTTCATACGAGGTCCTTTCTGATCGGTATCGGCGTCAGACTAGTCGCCGCACCACCCATAAGTAAATAGCGGTTCGCCTCTCTGCTCACGATGAAGCAGGAGACGACCCGCGATTAGTTCTCTTGTTATACCAGCTCACAGCGATCCAACTAGGACGTTCCGCGCTGGTCGCGCGACCTTGATGTTCTGCCGAGTTCGCTACTCATAGCCGACAGGGCACATACTAGAACATGTTACAGTTTCGGTGGAAGCGGCGGCAACCGCCGAGGTCGGCCCGAGGGTCTGCCGCAGTGCGGTGACCGCGGCGGTGACGGCCGCGCCGCCGGTGGTCCACGCGGTTCCGGCGGGCTGGGTGGTGAGTACGACGACCACGTAGCGGCCGGGCCGGTCCGGATCGGTGGAGACCAGACCGGTCGTATTCAGCGTCGTGGAGTCGTCGAGCGTCATCCAGCCCTGTTTGATCGCCCAGTCCGTCCCGGTGAGGGCGTCGGGGATTCCGAAGTACTGATCGGTTCCGTCGGCGGCGGTAGCGCTCGCCTGATGCAGTGCCGTGAGTATGAGATCGCGGGCCGGTTGTGGGATCTCGGCACCGATGTAGTGATTGATCCGCACCACATCGGCCGCAGTGGTGAGTGTTTCACCCCACTGAGCCGGATCGTGCGGCGGCTGGGTGGCGCCGAGTCCGATGTCCGCCGCGACGCGGGACACGATGCCGGGGCCGCCGTCGGTATCCCACAGCGCGTCGGCGATATCGTCGTCGCTGGCCGACAGCATCGGCGACAGCAGCGCGGCGGTATCCGAATCCGGCTGCCAGTTCAGGCTTTTCAACTCGTCCAGGGCGATCAGCAGTTTGACCACTGCCGGAACCGGGATGTGCCGCGGCGGTTCCGGTCGCCACATGTGCCACCGCGATTCCCGAAATCGCGAGTATCACAGCGAATGCCGCGACAACCAGTGCGCGCCGGAGCGGACGGCCGGACGGAGTGTTCATATCTTCCAGAAACCGCGCGCAGCTGTGTACAGCTCGAGGGCCGGTTGGTAGCACGCTGTCGGTTCACGGTGCGCTCGCTCCGGGCGTGTTGGTGGACGCGGACCCGGTCCCTGCGCCACGATCGAAGGGTGACCAAGAGCTCCTATCACCACGGAGATCTGCGCGCCACGCTGCTGACGGCGGCGGCCGAGCAGATCGCTGCCGACGGCGTCGACGCGGTGTCGCTGCGAGCACTGGCCCAGCGAGCCGGCGTCTCACATGCCGCGCCCGCCCACCATTTCGGCAATCGGCAGGGTTTGCTCACCGCGCTCGCGATCCGCGGATACGAGCTGCTGGCCGACGAATTGCGGGACGCCCGTGACGATTTCCGGGAGATGGCGGTCGCCTACATCCGCTTCGCGCGCCGCCATCCCGGGCATTTCGACGTCATGTTCCGGCACGACCTGCTGCGGGCCGACGATCCGGAGCTGATCGCGGCGCGCACCGTTTCCGGCGAGGAGTTGCGTTCCGGCGTAGCTCAACTGGGCGTCGCGGAATCCGCGCGACCGGCGACCGAACTGGCGGCCTGGTCGCTCGTGCACGGCTTCGCGTCACTGTGGCGCGAGGGCGCGCTCACCGACTCCGAACTCGGCGGCGCCGATCCCGAACAGCTGGCCCGGCAGATGGTCGCCACCGTCGACTTCGTCGGAGCGAAAATGTAACGACGACACCGATATTCGGTTCAGCGCTCGTGAACCATCTCGGCCACCCGGCGCTGCGCTTCGGTCGCATCGGTGTCGACGAGGGCGTCGGTGGTTGCGGTTTCGTTCCGGCCGGCGAGCAGATCGCGGATTTCGATCAACAATTCCGTTTGGGTCGGCACGGCCTTCTTCTTGCGGCTGAACCGTTTCTGCAAGGTGTTCATCGGAAGAATGAGCACGAAATACAACACCGTCGCCACCATGAGGAAATTGACGGCCGCACTGATGATCGGTCCGAGGGCGATGAACGTGGCCGGTTTTCCGGCGACCAGTTGCACGCCCAATCCGAGCTGCCCGTTGGTGCCCACGACCGCCAGCAGCGGCTCGACGATTCCCTTCGTCACCGAGGTGACGATCGCGGTGAAGGCCGTGCCCATCACCACCGCGGTCGCCAATTCGATGACGTTGCCGCGCATCAGGAAGTCTTTGAACCCTTTGAGCATGTCAGCCTCACGATCGATCCGAACACATCAACGCTGTCTCGGACCGGCAGTCTAACGGCGAGCAGCGAACCAGCAGCAACTCGTTGTGGGCTCGATCACGTGTTCGGATCCGAATCCGTCGGTCCCGGACGATAACCTTTCCGGCGTGGCCGAGAATTCGCCGGAGCTCTATCGCGAACGCCGCTCGCGGGCGTCCGCGGGCGCGATGGTGTGGCAGCGGGAGGTGACGGGGGAGTCGGCCACGGTATTGCCGGACGGCTGTATGGATCTGCTGTGGCTCGGTGGCCGGCTGGTGGTGGCCGGCCCGGATACCCGCGCCTACTTCAGCGGCGCTGCCGCGCAGACCGTGTACGGGATTCGTTTCGCGCCGGGCACCGCGCCGGGACTGCTCGGCGTGCGTGCGCCGGAACTGCTGGATCGCCGCGCCCAGCTGGACGAGCTGTGGTCGGCGCGGCGGGCCCGCGTCATGACCGACGTGGTCGCGGCGGCGCCGGATCCGCTGCGCGGACTCGAGGAGGTGGCTCGTCGCTGCGCGGCGGCGACCACCCCGCCCGACCCTGTGGTGGCGCAGATCGTGCGCCGGCTGGATGCGGGGGAGACGGTCGCGGCCACCGCCGACGCACTGGGGCTGGGTGCGCGGCGGCTGCATCGGCTCTCGGTTTCGGCCTTCGGATACGGGCCGAAGATGCTGGCCCGCGTGCTGCGGATGCGCAGGGCTCTGGATCTGACTCGCACGGGCGTGGGTTTCGCCGAAACCGCAGCGCTGGCCGGATATGCGGATCAGGCCCATATGACCCGCGAGGTCCGGGCGTTGACCGGGCGATCTCCCGGCCGTATCCGGGGGGCCGCCGCGCGCCCCGGGAACGCTCAGCCCAGCGGCGCGTAGAGATCGACGCCGTTGCCGTCGGGGTCGTGCACGGTGGCGTAGCGCTGGCCCCACACGGCGTCGAAGGGCTTCGTCTCCCCGTGGTATCCGGCCGCGACCAGATCGTCGAATACCGCGTCGACCTCCGCCGCCGAACCGCATTCGACGGCCAATCCGATCCGGCCCGCCGCGGCGTTCCAGCGCCGATCGCCGCCGACGTCCTGGGCGATGTTCTCCTCGGAATCGAGCATCAGCCGGAATCCGCCCGGCAGCGGCGCTTCCACGTGCCCACCCCCGACGACCTCGCCGAATTCGAGACCGAGCCGCCGGTAGAAGCCGAGCGCGGCCGTCAGATCGGAGACGACCACGCCGATTGCGTTGAGTTGAGGTGCCATGGCGTCACCGTAGAGCGCCGCCGGGGGTGCCGTCTTGAACGAATCGGACGGCGTGGCTGGTTTTGTCACAATTCGGGATCGAAAGCCTGGTGACCAGGATCAATCTATTACCGCAACGTGCTGACCACCACAATCGGAGTGAATTTAGGTCGAAACGCTGGTCCGAGTGATTAGCGTTTCCTCCAACGTGTTCGGGGACGCGAATGAGGGCAGGAGGGATATGGGTACCGACCAGACATTGCTGCATCGTTTCGTGATCTCGCAGATGACCGACGCCGGGATCGATCGTGACCGACTGCTGCGCGAATGCGAACTACCGGAATGGACACTGGCCGGCGAAGGCGTTCATGTGCCCGCGCGGGTCTTTTCCCGGTTATGGGAGATCGGGGAGAATTGGCTCGACGATCCCGATGTGGCGCTGCACGTGGCCAGCAGATATCAGCTGGCAGCTACCCGGCTCTACGACTATTTGTTCGCCAGTGCGCCGACCGTGGGCGCCGGCCTGGCGACCTGCGGTCCGTATGTCACGGCCGTGACCACCAATCACCGTTTCGATCTGGTGGCGGAGAACGAGGCCGAAACCACCCTCTACCTGGACATGATCGAGGGTGAGGGTCGCGGCCGCGAACTGGTGCAACTGTGGGGACTGGTCGCGGTGCTGACCCGTGCCCGTCGCGTCGTGGCGGCGCCGCTGGACCCGGTCCGGGTAGCGCTGCGACAGCCGGCTCCGCGCCGCCTGGAGGCATTCGCCGAGGTATTCGGTTCGGCCGACGTAAATTTCGGTGCCCCGGTGGATTCGATGACCTTTCGGTCGGCCGATATGGATCTGCCGCTGACCACCGCCGATCCGGTGCTCGCGGATGTGCTGCAACCGCTGGCCGCCGCGCTGCCGCCGCCACCGCCGCTGGCCTCGGCCTGGCCGGAGCGGGTTTCGCGGGCCTTGGCCGACGCCTTCGCGGAGGGCGAGGTCTCGCTCGAGCAGGTGGCGCGGCGGCTCGCCATCAGTCCGCGCACCCTGCAGCGGCGGCTGTCCGAGGCGGGGACCACATGGCGGCGCGAATTGGATCGGGCTCGCTTGGCCCGGGCCCAGGCCGCGGGACCGCTGAGCCGGGAGCGGCAGGCGGCGTTGCTCGGCTACGCGGACGCCGGCTCGATGCGGCGTGCGGCGCGGCGCTGGTCGATGGTGGCGCACACGCGCACTGCGGGATCGGCCGACTGCCAGGCCTAGTTCACCGGACGCGCCCCTGATCGCGGGGCTGCGTAGCCGCGGAGCGCTTCGTTCGATCACCGGCCTCGGCGTGCGGGTGTAGCACCGACGCCGAAGCGGGTGATCGAGCGGCACCGCGGGCTGCGCTATGCCCGCAGATTGCTCGCCGCGATACTCCAGAACGTATGCCGGTCCAGTGCCTGGAAATCCCAGCTCTCGGCGATGGCGTGGGAGGTGGCGACGATGGCCGGTACATCGAAGTCTTCGCGGGTCGCCGTGCCCTTGGCCTCCAGTTCGGCGATCACGTACTGGGTGGCGGTTTCGAAGGTGTACAACACGGTGCTTCTCCCATCGGTCGTAGCTACACATCCGGAACGCGCTGCGCGTACTTCGTCAGTCTTGTCACGCTGTCGGAATCGGGCCAGCGCCGAACGCGCCACATCCGGGCAAATGTGCCATTTTCACATTTCGACGGCCGCGAGGAATCTGCGTGAGAATTCTGTACCCGCAGGCGGTTTCGACCAAACTATTCACCGAAAGTGTAGCGCCGCCGGCAAGCCTCCGGCGGCGAGCAACTCATCGGCAAAGCTGTGGCGAACCGCTAAACGGTCGGTTGTGCAAGGACATCCTCGTAGCGGAATTCCGCCGCGATCCCGGTGCCTGCGGCATGGGCGGCCTCCTCGCGCTGCCGCAGCTCGACGCGGCGGATCTTGCCCGAGATCGTCTTGGGCAGTTCCGTGAATTCGATCCGCCGCACCCGCAGATACGGTGCGAGGTGATCACGCGCGTATTCCAGAATGGCCCTTGCGGTTTCGCGGTCCGGCTCCCAGCCGGCGGCCAGCGTGACATACGCCTTGGGGACGGCCAGGCGGGTGTCGTCGGGTTGCGGCACCACCGCGGCCTCCACCACCGCCGGATGTTCGATCAGCACACTTTCGAGTTCGAACGGCGACACCTTGTAATCGGAGGATTTGAACACGTCGTCGGTGCGGCCGATATAGGTGATGTAGCCGTCTTCGTCGCGTGCCGCCACATCGCCGGTGTGGTAATAGCCGCCCTCCATCACCGCCGCGTTCCGTTCCGGGTCCCGGAGGTAGCCGTTCATCAGATTGACCGGATGGGCGCTCAGATCCAGGCAGATCTCGCCCTCGTCGGCGGGCATGCCGGTGACGGGATCGACCAGCACCACCGGCACACCCGGCATGGGGCGGCCCATCGAGCCGGCCTTGACCGGTTGTCCGGGGGTATTGGCGATCTGCAGGGTGGTCTCGGTCTGCCCGAACCCGTCCCGGATGGTCAGTCCCCAGGCGTTTTCCACCTGGGCGATCACATCGGGATTGAGCGGTTCGCCGGCGCCGAGGATTTCGCGCAGTCCGGACGGACGCTCGCCGAGGTCGGCCTGAATCAGCATGCGCCACACCGTCGGCGGCGCGCAGAAGGTGTTGACCTCCGCACGCCGCAGCTGACCGAGCAGCGCCTCGGCGTCGAACCGGCCGTAGTTGTAGACGAAGATCGTCGCTTCGGCGATCCAGGGTGCGAAGAAACAGCTCCAGGCGTGCTTCGCCCAGCCCGGCGCGCTGATCGCGAGATGCACGTCGCCGGGACGGACGCCGATCCAGTACATGGTGCTCAGATGTCCGACCGGATAGCTGATCTGGTTGTGCTGCACCATCTTCGGCTTACTCGTCGTGCCGGAGGTGAAATAGACGAGCAGTTCGTCGCCCACCTGCGTCACGGTGGGGAAGGGGCCCGCGGACTCCACCGCGGCGGCCTCCGCGTAGTCGTGCCAGCCCTCGACCGGACCACCGACCGCGATGCGCCGGTAGTCGCCGGGGACCTCGTCGAATTTCGCGGTGTCGCGAGCGTTGGTGAGGACGAAGCGCACCTCGCCCCGGGTGATCCGGTCGATCAGATCGGCCGGCCCGA
This sequence comes from Nocardia sp. MDA0666, assembly GCF_003023875.1. Lineage (NCBI taxonomy): Bacteria > Bacillati > Actinomycetota > Actinomycetes > Mycobacteriales > Nocardiaceae > Nocardia > Nocardia sp. MDA0666. The sequence continues at coordinate 253,132 of NZ_PYHT01000005.1, read as the reverse complement.
GCGCGCCCGTGGTGGGCATGACCACCGCGCCGAGTTTGGCGACGGCGAGCATCGCCTCCCACAGCTCGACCTGGTTGCCCAGCATCAAGATGACCCGATCACCTTGGCGCACACCGAGTTCGGCGAGCCAGGTCGCCACCCGATCCGAGCGCCGCGCCATCTCGTCGAAACTCACCCGCAGTTCACTGCCGTCCTCCTCGACGATCCACAGCGCGGTGCGGTCGTTGCCGCGTGCGATCACGTCGAACCAGTCCACGGCCCAATTGAATGCGCCGGTCAGCCGGGGCCAGTGGAACGTCCGCACCGCGGTGTCGTAGTCGGTCGCCAGGTCGACCAGCCGGTCGCGCGCCTGGCGATACACCTCGGTATTGGACGTCATCACTGCACTCCTGTCTGTTGCTGATCCTGCTCCGGCTCGCCGAACAGGCGGACCGAGGTCGCGCGGATATCGACCTTGCGCACCTTGCCGGTGACCGTCATCGGGAATTCGTCGACGACGTGGACGTAGCGCGGAATCTTGTAATAGGCCAGGCGTCCGCCGCAGAACTGCGCCAGCGTCTGCGCGTCCAACCGGGCCGCGCCCTCGCGCAGCCGGATCCAGGCCACCAGTTCCTCACCGTATTTCGGATCCGGGATTCCGACGACCTGCGCGTCGAGGATGTCGGGGTGGGTGTAGAGGAATTCCTCGATCTCGCGCGGATAGATGTTCTCGCCGCCGCGGATCACCATGTCCTTGATCCGGCCCGTGATCGCGACGTAGCCGTCGTCGTCCATGGTGGCCAGATCGCCGGTGTGCATCCAGCGGGCGGCGTCGATCGCCTCGGCGGTCTTGTCCGGATCGTTCCAGTAGCCGAGCATCACCGAATAGCCGCGCGTGCACAGCTCACCCGGTTCACCGCGCGGGACCGTCAGCCCGGTGTCGGGATCGACGATCTTGATCTCGAGGTGCGGGCCCACCCGGCCGACCGTGGCGGTGCGCTGGGTGATGGTGTCGTCGCGCCGGGTCTGAGTCGAGACCGGGGAGGTTTCGGTCATGCCGTAGCAGATGGACACCTCCGCCATGCCCATCCGCTCGATCACCTGCTTCATCACCTCCACCGGGCACGGTGAGCCGGCCATGATGCCGGTGCGCAGCGAACTCAGGTCGAAGGATTCGAAGTCCGGATCGGCCAGTTCGGCGATGAACATCGTCGGCACCCCGTACAGCGAGGTGCAGCGTTCCTCGGCGACGGCGGCCAGGGTGGCCCCCGGTTCGAAGGAGGCCGCCGGAATCACCATGGCCGCACCGTGACTCGTCGCCGCCAGATTGCCCATCACCATGCCGAAGCAGTGGTAGAACGGCACCGGAATGCAGATCCGGTCGGCCTCGGTGTAACCACACAATTCACCGACGAAATAGCCGTTGTTGAGGATGTTGTGGTGCGACAGCGTCGCGCCCTTGGGGAAACCCGTTGTGCCCGAGGTGTATTGGATGTTGATCGGATCGTCGGCAGCGAGTCCCGCTCCGGCCTCGGCCAGGCGCGCGGGATCGGCGGCGCGACCGGCGGCGACCAGCGCCTCCCACTCGGCGCTGTCGAACAGGACCACCCGCTCCAGCTCCGGGCATTCGGGCCGTACCCGGCCGATGATCTCCGCGTAGTTCGAGCTCTTGTGCGCCCGTGCCGAGATCAGCATCCGGATCCCGGCCTGGGTGATCACGTAGCGCACTTCCTCGCTGCGGTAGGCCGGATTGATGTTGACCAGGATCGCGCCGATCTTCGCGGTGGCGAACTGCACCAGCGTCCATTCGGCACGGTTGGGCGACCAGATGCCGACCCGGTCGCCCTTGCCGATTCCGGATTCCAGTAGGCCGAGTGCCACGGCGTCGACCTCGGCGGCGAATTCGCGGTAGGTCCAGCGCACTCCGGTCACCCGGTCGACGAGTGCGTCTCGATCACCGTGGGCGGCCACCGTGCGATCGAGATTCGCCCCGATCGTCTCGCCCAGCAGCGGCACATCCCATACCCCGTGCGTATAACTGACCGGCCGGACCCGGCCCATACTCGCGCTCACGGATATAGGATTCACGTCACACTTTGCTCTCCACCACCCCCGGAAAGGGGTACCGCCGATGGCCTCCGCCGATCTGCTCCGCCCGCGTGACGCCGATGCGTTGCGGGCCGAGTTGCGGCAGGTCTCGGCCCTGTCCGGGATGCCGGTGGTGTTCGGAGGAGAGGTCTGCGACGGGGCGCTGATCCTGAGCGAGTTCTTCGGCACCCGGACCGCCGCGATGCGCGGACTGGTGGTCTCGCCGACCTCGGGGGTGGGTGGCGCGGCCGTCGCGAGCCGGCGTCCGACCTCGGTCGCGGACTATCGGGCAGCGGCGACCATCACCCATCACTACGACGCGCCGGTCTCGATGGAGGGGCTGCGCGCCGTGGTCGGGGTACCGGTCGTGGTGGACGGGAGTTCCCGGGCCGTGCTCTACGTCGCCAGTCGCGAACCGGGGCCGATCGGCGATCGGATCGCCGAGCTGGTGTTGCGGTCGAGCCGGCGGCTGGCGGTGGAACTGGCGGTGCGCGACGAGGTGGACCGGCGGCTGCGCCTGCAGGCGGCGGCGCGCGGGACTGCGGAAGTCACCACCGCCCCGGCACTGGATGTCGTTGTCGCGGAACAACTTCGGGATCTGCACGCTGAGGTGCGTGGGATCGCGCAGACGCTCACCGACGCCGAGGCTCGCAAGCGGCTGCGCGCGGTATCGGACACCCTGGTGCGCCTGATGGGCGGGTCCGATGAGCCCGTGGCGGCCGACGCCGCGCCCGGACTGTCCCCACGCGAACTGGACGTGCTGTCGTACGTCGCCCTCGGTTGTACGAACAGCGAAGCGGCGCAGCGACTTTCGCTGCGCCCGGAAACGGTGAAAAGTTATCTGCGCAGTGCCATGACGAAACTCGGCGCCCACACCCGGCACGAGGCGGTGGTCCGGGCGCGTCGCTGCGGTCTGCTGCCGTAATGCTGTCCGCCGCTGATCGGCCCCGGATACGCGACTGCCGGCCCGGAGAACCGGACCGGCAGGTGCTGCGTTCCGCCCGGCGACGCGGCCGTAGCGGTGTGACCGTGATCGGTGTGGACTAGGCCTGCGGCTCGACGAGCTGGATGTCGAGCTCGATGGCGACCTTGTCGCTGAGCATGGCGGTGGGCAGGCCGGGCGCGACGTCGAATTCGCTGCGCTTGATGGCGCCGGTGGCGGTGAATCCGGCGTGACGGCTGCCGTCCGCGAACGGCTGTACGCCGCCCCACTCGACGTCGAGGGTGACGGGCTTGGTCACGCCGCCGAGGGTCACCTCACCGGTGACCTCGAACTCCTCGGCCACCCGCACCGGCTCGACGGCCTTGAAGTGCAGGGTTGGACGATCGGTGACGTTGAGCAGTTCGGCGCTGCGAACGTGCTCGTCACGCTGGGAGTTGCCGGTGTCGAACGAGTCGAGGTAGATGGTGGCCTCGATGGTGGCCGCACCCGAGGCGTCCACGACGAAGCTGGTCTCGAAGTTGTTGAAGCGGCCGCGGACCTTGGAGATGCCCAGGTGGCGGACGGTGAAGTTCACCGAGGAGTGGGCGGGGTCCAGGGCCCAGGAGCCGGTAGCGAGAGTGGTCTGCTCGGAAGTGGTCATGTCCACCAGATTTGCGGACCGTGGTCCGGTTAGCCACACCGCGGTTATCCTGGGACTGCCAGGGCGTGGATAAGGGGGCCCGGACAGATACAGGATGGTGTGGTGGCACGATCGGAATTCGGCGAGTTTCTCATCGCGCGGCGGGCGCAGCTGCAACCCGAGGATGTCGGGTTGCCGGTCGGCCGCCGGCGACGCACCCCCGGACTGCGGCGCGAAGAGGTCGCGGCGCTGGCCGGGGTGAGTGTCGATTATCTCGCCCGCCTCGAACAGGGCCGCGATACCAACCCCTCGATGGCGGTGCTGGGTGCGCTGGCCGAGGCGCTGCGGCTCAACGAGGTCGAACGCCACCATTTCGGCAATCTCGCGGTCGGTATGGAACACGCGCGTGAATGCCCGTCCTCGGGTCAGGCGCGGGAACAGGTCACCGATACCGTGCAGGCCGTCCTCGATGCGATGCATCCCACCCCGGCCTTCGTGGTGGGCCGGTGGCTCGACATCCTCGCCTGGAATCCGGCGTGGCGCGATTTCGCCGAACCGCTGGGACTGCTCGACGAGGTCGCCGAACACAATCTGGCCACCTACTTCTTCGCGCATCCGCAGGCGCCGCAGCGGTGGCGGGACTGGCCGGTCGCCGCGGAGATGATGGTGTCGATGCTGCGTTCGGCGCGCACACACTGGCCCGACGATCCCGGGCTCGACGCGCTGATCCAGGGGTTGCACCGATTTCCGGAATTCTCCTGCCGCTGGCGGGAACACCGGGTCACCGAATTCCGGTCCGGTGCGCTGCACATCGACCATCCGCAACGCGGCGAGGTCGAGGTCGAGATCCAAACACTCAGTCCGGCAATCGATCAGAGTGTGCAGGTGTGGCTGGTCGACCGGCGCGCCGTGCGCACCCCCGCCTTACGACTGGTCAACGAATAACCTCCGCGCCCGCGTCCGCTCAGCTGTCGATCCGGACACGGAATCCGCGGTCCGCGACTCGTGAGACGCCGATCACGCATAATCCAACGTGAGGATTCCTGCCGGCCGGTGTCTATCGATTCGAGCAGCGGAGGAGGTGCTGTGTGACCGAGGCGGCAACGGCACCCGAGGCAGCGCTGGACGACGCCACCCTGACCGGGCGCGCACGTGACGGCGATGTCCGGGCTTACGAGCAACTGGTGCTGCGATATCAGGGAGCGATGTTCCGGTTGGCGGCGCGGATGCTGGCCGACCGGTCCGAGGCGGAGGACGTCATCCAGGAGGTGTTCCTCACCGCGTGGCGCCGCCTGGCTCAATTGCAGGACGACAGCGCCTTCTCGGGGTGGTTGTACCGGATGACCACCAATCGGTGCCTCAACGTCATCCGGTCCCGGCCGGACCGCGCCGACGTGGATCTCGACACCACCGAATCGCCGCAACGTGCGACCCAGCCCGAACACGCGGCACAGGTGCACGACCAGATGGCCGCGCTCACCGCGGCGTTGCAGCGGCTGACACCCGAACAGCGTGCCTGCTGGCTGCTGCGGGAGGTGCACGGCCGCTCCTACGAGGAGATCGCCGAGATCGTCGGCACCAACACCACCGCGGTTCGGGGGCGGATCGCCCGAGCCCGGGCGCAATTGGCGGAGGTGATGAAGCCGTGGCGCTGAAGGAGATGACCGACAGCGACTACACGCTGCCCTGCGGGCGCAGCGTCGAACAGGTGTGGGACCGGCTCGACGCCGTGGAGGCAGGGCTGGCCGACGAGCACGAATCGGAGTGCCCGCACTGCGGGGCCGCGCGCGAGAGTCTGCTCACGCTGCGCGCCGCCACCCGCGAACTCGTCGACGAGCCGGATCCACCGCCGCCCGCGATGTTCGACCGGATCATGTCGGCGGTACGGGCCGAGGTGCGGCGCGGACGCATGGTGAGCCTCACCACGCCGCATCCGGGCTCGATCGAGGTGAGCGAGCAGGCCATCGCGGCGGTGCTGCGCTATGCCGCCGACACCGTGCCGGGTGTGCGCGCCCGCAGCTGCCGTATCGACGACCACGGGGCCGATCCCGACGGCCGCCACGCGATCACGGTGGCGCTGTCGATCTCGCTGCGGCACGGCGACACCACGGTCGAACGCGTCGTTCCGCAGGTGCGCGAACGAGTGCGGGCGGCGGCCACGGCCAGGGCCGGTCTGGCGCTGGAGCGGCTCGACATCACCGTGGTGGACGTCTACCAGGAGGAGCCGTGAGCGCGGGATTCGCGGAGAAAGCGGAATATATCGCCTCGGATGCGGTAATCGCTGCAGTAGCGGCTCGGGCCGCGGCCTCGGTTCCCGGGGTGGCGCGGCTGGAGCCCGGTGTTCTCGGTTTGCTCGGCCATCTGGCCCGGACGGGACGGCAGTGGTGGAGCAGCCAGGACATCGCACCCGGTGCGGGCGTGCGCGTCCGCCACAGCGGTGGCTGGCTGAAGGTGCAGGTCGACCTGTCGGTGCGGGGCGGATGCCAGGTCGGCGAGGTCGGGCAGGCGGTACAGCAGGAGGTGGTCCGGATGGTCGCGCAACAGACCGGGATGCTCGTCGACGCGGTGTCGGTGGCGATTCTCGATATCGCACCGGGAGCGTCGTGACGGCGGCCGTGAGCGAGGACGAGCTGGCCGGCGACATCGTCGCCGCGATCGAATCGGTGGCGGGATTGCGTCCGGCCGTGCCGCCGGGCGTCGACCTCGCCGAGTGGGTGCCGCGGCTGGGTCCGCACTCGGCGGTGGACGTGAGTGCCGAGGTCGTCGAGATCCGGGTGATCGCCTCGGCGCTGCCGCTGCCGCCACTGCTGGACAAGCTCGCGGCGGCCGTGGGCGAACTGCAGGACGCCACTCGGTGGGCCGGTGCGCGACTGCGGATCGTGGTCACCGATCTGGACGCGGAAGCGTTCGACACCGCGATTACCTAGATCATCGGTCTCGCCCGTGACATTTCGCCGTCGGCGGGGTCGTATCTAGTGAAGGTTCGTTATCCGCTGTATCGCAAGGGAACTGAACTGGAGGTAATCATGACCAGCACGACAGCCGGTAAGGGCGCGGAGAACGCCAGGGCCGAAGCGGGTAAGGACACCGGGGGCGGCGCGGGCCAGGGCGGAGCCGCGGCCAAAGCGCCCGCCCGAACCAGCAGCGCGCTGGTCAGCGATCAGGGAACGACCGCCATCGCCGACGCCGTCGTCCAGAAGATCGCCGGGTTGGCGACCCGCGAGGTGCGCGGGGTGCACAACCTCGGCGGTGGCGCGGCGCGCGCGTTCGGCGCCTTCCGCGATCGCATCCCCGGTGCTTCGGCCAGTGTGGGACAAGGGGTTTCGGTCGAGGTCGGCGAGACGCAGGCGGCGGTGGACCTGGAGATCGTCGTCGAATACGGCGTGTCCATCGCCGAATTGGCTCGCGCGGTGCGCCGCAACGTCATCACCGCGATCGAGCAGATGACCGGACTCGAGGTGGTCGAGGTGAACATCAACGTCAACGACGTCTTCATCGAAGAGGACGAGGATCAGCCGCCGGCCCGCGAACGGGTGCAGTGATATGAACGCCACCACGATCTGCCTGATCTTCGGTCTCTCCCTCGGTTTCGCCGCGGCGTTCGGCGGTTTCGGGGCCTTCGCGGTGGTGCTGATCTTCGGTGCGCTGGGACTGGTGATCGGCCGCTGGCTCGACGGCCATGTCGACCTGTCCGGCCTGATCCGTTCGGCGCAGGATCGGGGCCGGAAATGAGCGCCGCCGCGGAGACGGCGCCGGCGTCGCTGCTCTCCGCGGCCGAGTTCCGGGGGCGCACCACCGTGTCCGAGCGTGCGGTGCGGCGCCTGGCGGCGCGGGCGGCGCGTGAGGTCGACGGTGTGGCCGCCGGCCCCGAGGTGTCCGCGCGCGTCACGGCCGATACCGCCGTGCTGCGGGTACGCCTGCCGGTCCACTATCCGACGCCGGTCGCGGTGGTCACCGAGGCGTGCCGCGAGCACCTGATGCAGCGCACCCACGAACTGTCCGGACTGGTCGTTCCGCGCGTGGACATCGAGGTGTCCGAACTGGTCAACACGATCGAACCCGCCGGACGGCTGCGATGAACCGCAGGCCCCGGCGCATCACCCCGGCCGTACTGGTCGCACTGGCGCTGCTGGTGATCGCGGTCCTCGTGGCGGTGTCGCTGATCCAGAACCTGGGCAACGCGAAGGAATTGGTGTCCTACCACAGCATCGCGGTGCATCTGCACGACACGACCTGGCACAGCTACTGGGTGCTCGGTGTCGGCATCGCGCTGGTGGTGCTCGGTGCGGTGCTGCTGCTCGCGGCGCTGCTGCCCGGCCGGCGCGTGGTGGAAGCGCTGGACGCCGAGGAAGGGATGGACGCCGGAATCACCCGGCGCAGTCTGGACGGCGCCCTGACCGATGCCGCGGGCTCGGTCGCCGGCCTCGAAGCGGCACGAGTTCGCCGCGGCCGCAAGAACATTCGGGTCAGCGGACGTGCCGCCCACCCCGACCACGCCGATCTGGAGCAGACGGTCAACGCCGCCGTCGGCGACCGCCTGGCCCGCATCGCCCCGAAATCCGCCCCGCCCGTCAGCACCCGTCTGCGCGCGGCGCAGCAGCCGGAGCGGGTGGACAAGCGAGTGCACGTTCGCAAGGAGGTGTTGTGAGCGACAATCGCGCAGCGGCTCGCGACACCGACCGGGTGCGGGTGTCCCGCAGGTCACAGGAGGTGTTGTGAGCGACAATCGCGCAGCGGCTCGCGACACCGACCGGGTGCGGGTGTCCCGCAGGTCACAGGAGGTGTTGTGAGTTCGGCCAATCGTCCTGCACGGCTCAATCGGGCGTTGCTCGCGCTCATCGGGCTGGCGCTGATTCTCGCGGGCGCCTATGCCATTCTCGCGTACGCCGGCGTGCTGCACTGGGTCGATCGGGATGCGCCGCTGGTGCCCGGCACCGCCGAGCCGTCGCAGTGGGTGTTCGTGGCGGTGGTGGCGGGCGCGGTGGTCGTGGGCCTGGCGGCGCTGCGGTGGCTGGCCGCCCAGTTCGCGCGGCTGCCGGCGCGGATGCGCTGGCATATCGGCACGGTCGGTAATTCCGGTGAGACGCTGATGGATTCGAATGTCGCGGCCGCTCCGGTGGCGACCGATATCGAGTCCTATCCGGAGGTGCGGTCGGCGCAGGCCAGGCTGTCGGGCCCGGGTCGCGCACCGGAACTGCACCTGGTGGTCACGGCGGAGCCCGACGCCGATCTGACCGCGCTGCGCCGGCGCATTCTCTCCGATGCGGTGGGCCGGCTGCGGCAGGCGCTGGAGGTCGACGCCGTGCCGGTGTCGCTGGAGTTGCGGCTCGCCGATCGCGGCCGCACCGCGCGGGCGAGGTAGCGGCCGCACCGCAGACGAAACAGCCTCGCCGCCACCGTTTCCCGGAGCCGGAGGAGGCAATCCGTTCAGTCGAGGGACCCGAGAACCCGCTCGACATAAGCGTTGGCGAAGCGCCCCTTCGGGTCCAGCCGCCGTCGCACATCCTGGAAGCGATCCCACTCCGGATAGCGTCCGCGCAGCGTTTCCGCGGTCTGGAAGTGGCGCTTACCCCAGTGCGGGCGGCCGTGGTAGCGATCGAAAATCGCTTCGCAGGCACGGAAATACGGTTCGTAGTCCATGCCGCGGTACTGGTGCACGGCGATGTAGCAGGTGTCGCGACCTCCGGCGGGGGACAGGAACGCGTCGTCGGGCGCCACGAACCGCACCTCGGTCGGCATCGGCGAATCGAAGTGCTGCCCAACGGCTTTGATGTCGCGGATGGCGTCGACGGCGTATTCGCGCGGGATGGCATATTCCATCTCGGTGAAGCGAAACAGCCTGGGGGAGGCGAAGACTCGGTAGGAGCGGTCGATCTGGCGGCGGTAGCTGCCGGCATAGGCCGCGCCGCGGTGGATCCACGGGATCAGGCTCGGTTGCCGGCGGGCGAGGCGGCACAGCGCGTCGAAGGTGTGGTTGGACATCAGGATGTCGGCGAACCAGTCCACGGCCTTGGCGCGGGGCTGTTCGGCGAGCTGGACGCGGTTGTTGCGCTTGGTCATCGCCAGTGGGCTGTGCGCGAACATGTAGAACTCGAAATGTTCGTTGCCGTCGACGAATTCGTCGAGATCGGTCAGCACCTCCTCGACCGGAACGGGCCGCTCGACTCCCTCGAGGACGAACGACGGCACCAGCTGCAACGTCACCGCGGTGACCACACCGAGTGCGCCGAGGTTCACCCGTGCCGCGCGCCAGCCGTCGGGATCGCTGCGTTCGTCGAGTTCGATCACGCTTCCGTCGGCGAGCATCAGTTCCACCGAATGCAGTGCGGCGGAGATGTTCTGCAGTGCCGCGCCGGTGCCGTGGGTGGCGGTCGCGGTAGCGCCGGCGATGGACTGCACATCGATGTCGCCGAGGTTGGGGAAGGCCAGGCCGAGCGGGTGCAGGGCGGTGCTCAGCTCGTTCAGCGTCGCACCCGCCTCCACTCGCGCCAGGCCCGTGGCGCGGTCGACCTGCAGAATCCGGTTCAGCTGCGAGAGCTGCAACAGGGTGCCGTCGGTGAGCACGGTGTCGGTGAACGAATGTCCGGCTCCGGCCACGCGCACGGTATGGCCCTCGGCCTCGGCCCGGGCCAGGAGTTCGGCGACGTCGTCACGTGTGCGCGGAGCGGCGTAGGTGGCCGGCGCGCACCGTTGATCGCCGGCCCAGTTCACCCACGAATTGGTCATGCGTCCAACTTTAGAACATGGCCGAACTGTGCGCCAGCCCTCGTTCGAGCGCGAACGTGTCCGATCACACGTCCGCGATCGGGATGCGGCACTTACGTTGCGGGGTGATCGCTCGGTAACGTTGGCGGGTGCACGGTGCCGGACAGGGAATTACCTTCTGCGGCAGGCGAATACGGCTTCCTTCGCTTGATCGACGTCGTCGTCGTTCAGAGGCGGAACAGTCAGCTGTTGCCGCGGGATGCAGTCGCCGCGCACGCCGTCCAGGACGATGGCCATGTAGCGGCGCCAGACCTCGGGATTCACCGGCTTGGCGAAGCTTGCGATCGCCTCCACCATGTTGATCATCGCGAAGAAGTCCGACGCGGCGATGCCGGGTCGCAGGACGCCCTCGGCGGCGGCCTTGTCGAACAGGCGGGTGACCATCGGCTTGATCCGTTCGCGAACCGAGACGAAGCGCTCCATGGCGTCGGGCAGCTCGAGCATCACCTCACCGAAGCCGCGGTTGCTGGCCATATGTTCGCAGCACCACTCGAACAGCACGGTCAGTCCGTGCCAGGTGTCGGGATCGGCATAGGCGGCCTCGGTCGCCTCGGCCATATCGGTGACGGTCTGGTCGAAGACCTCGCCGATGAGCTCCTGCTTGTTCGCGAAGCGCCGGTAGACCGTGCCCACGCCCACGCCGGCCGCCTCCGCGACGTCGTCGAGGGTCACCTCCAGGCCGCGATCGGCGAACAGATCTCTGGCCGCTCTGAGGATCCGCGCGTGGTTGCGGGCGGCATCGGCGCGCAGGCGCCGGGGAGCGGGAGCGGCCGTGGCGTGATTCACACCGTGATATTACCAAGTTCGGGGATTAACCGGAGGCGCTCTCTCCGTTATCGTGATAGCTTTCCATGCAAGCGGAGGCAACTCCTCCACTTCAACTTCCACCTCAACCGCCGTCGGACAAGGAACCCCATGACATCCGCGATCGATCTCGAAAAGAGCCGGTCGGACCTGCCGTCGAGGCACTCGTCCGGCTCCGCGGGCCGCCGTGGCTCGCATGCAATGCGCTGGTGGGTGCTCGCCGTGCTCGGCGTCGCCCAGCTGATGGTCGTGCTGGACGCGACCGTGGTGAATATCGCACTTCCCGAGGCCCAATTGGACCTCGGCTTCTCCAACGCCGACCGCCAGTGGGTGGTCACCGGTTACGCCCTGGCCTTCGGCAGCCTCCTGCTGCTGGGCGGCCGGCTGAGCGATCTGTTCGGCAGGCGCACCACCTTCATCATCGGACTGGTCGGCTTCGCGGTCGCCTCCGCGGTCGGTGGCGCGGCCAACGGCTTCGAAATGCTCGTGGTGGCTCGTGTCGCCCAGGGTGTGTTCGGCGCGCTGCTCGCGCCCGCCGCGTTGTCGCTGCTGACGGTGACCTTCACCGAACCGTCGGAGCGGGCCAAGGCCTTCGGCATCTTCGGTGCCGTCGCCGGTACCGGTGGCGCGCTCGGTCTGCTGCTCGGTGGCGCGCTCACCGAATGGGCCTCGTGGCGCTGGGTGATGTACGTCAACCTGATCTTCGCCGCCGTCGCGCTGGTCGGCGCCGTGCTGCTGCTGGCCAAGCACACCGCCGAGCACCGGCCCAAGCTCGACATCCCGGGCACGATCACGGTCAGTGCCGCCCTGTTCGGCATCGTCTACGGCTTCTCGCACGCGGAGTCGCACGGCTGGTCGAACGGGCTCACCCTGACCTTCCTCATCGGCGGTGCGGTGCTGCTGGGCGTGTTCGCGTGGCTCCAGACCCGGGTCGAGCACCCGCTGCTGCCGCTGCGGATCCTGCTCGACCGCACCCGGGCCGGTTCCTACATGACGGTCTTCGTCATGGGTATCGGGATGTTCGCGATCTTCCTGTTCCTGACCTACTACATGCAGCTGACGCTGAAGTACTCGCCGATCATGACCGGCGTCGCGTTCCTGCCGATGATCGCGGCGATGATCGCCTCCTCGACCACGGTGCCCTCGCTGCTGCTGCCCAGGATCGGACCGAAGATCACCGTCGCCTCCGGCTTCCTGATCGCGGCCGCCGGGATGGCGTGGCTGACCCGGATCGGACTGGACACCGGCTACGCCTCGCACATCCTCCCGGCGCTGATCCTGCTGGGCCTGGGTCTCGGTGGCGCCATGTCGACCGCCTTCCAGGGTTCGACCGCCGGTGTGCACCACGAGGACGCCGGTGTGGCCTCGGCGATGGTGAACACCAGCCAGCAGGTCGGTGGTTCGATCGGTACCGCGTTGCTGAGCACCATCGCGTCCTCGGCGGCGGCGAACTACCTGTCCGGCCGCCAGCCCACCCAGCTCGCGGTCGCCGAATCGCTGATCAAGAGCTACACCACCAGCTTCTGGTGGGCGACAGCGATTTTCGTGGTCGGCGCGGTCGCCGCGGCGGTGCTGATGCCCAGCACCGCACCGGCCCCGGCCGAGGGCGAGCCGGTGCTGGCGCACTGAGCACGACCGCGGTCACAGGGTGAATCGCCCTGCGTGACAATCGGATAGGTGCCCCGGACTCGACGAGTCCGGGGCACCGTCGTCTATCGGTGCGGGTCGCGCTGGGTGAAGTCCGCGAACGGGTCCGCCGCTGTCCCGAGTGCGTACGGCACGGGCCGCGTCGTCTCGTCGCCGGAGCCACCGGCCGGCCGCGGCGACACGAGGGACGCGCCCGAGCGTCGGTCGGTGGCTACTGCCGTGGACGGGGCCGCGATGCGCCGGCGCCCGTCCGGGCAGTGACCGGTGCGAATTCGGTTGCTCCTCTCCGTGCCGCCGGAGAGCAAACCGACGGCTAGCGGAAGGGCGGCGCTGGTGAAGCGGTTCGGGACGGGGGCTGCCGAGTCGTGTGCGGCACCGCGGATCGCGGATGGGAGCCGAACAGGGCAGGCCGAATCCGTCGCCCGGACATCGCCCGGTCGGGGCCGCGCAGTCGATGTGGCGGGCCCGCGCGACCCGGATGCCGGGCCGCGGCGCGATCGCTGACAGTTAGCATGTCTCCACACATTCGGTCGGGCAGGGAGGTGCACCAGGTGGGTTCGCGAACCGGCGCCGCGGTGGTGGTCACGCCGGAGGGGCCGAGCGTGGTCCGGACGAGTTTTTGCTCGTCGCAAGCGAATCCGTTAGTCTGGACAGCTCTCTGTGGCATATGCGACCGCTGCTCCGCCCGATCGGACGACGCTCTAGACTGCACGGATCGGGTGTGGTGGGTCCGCCGCTCGGATCGGTGGGCGGACGGTGGTGACAGCGCGCGGCGCGGCAGAACGGACAACTGGTACGGCACGACGACAGGGGGTTGGCGATGAGTGAAGCACCGGACGAGTCCGCGATGCAGATCGTCACCGAAGCCGATGCGTGGCAGCCGGATCCACGCTGGCGATCCGCGGCCCGCTTGACGGTGCTGCTGGGTGAGGACGACCACTACAAGCATCGGCCCCGCTATCACGAGATCGTGCGGCGGGCGCGCGACAGCGGCCTGGCCGGGGCCAGCGTCTGGCGCGGTATGGAGGGCTACGGCGTCTCCTCGCGCATCCACACCACCCGCATGCTGGATCTCGCCGAGAACCTGCCCGTGATGGTGATGATCATCGACGATTCGCAGCTGCTGCGCGATTTCGTGGTGGCCAATGCCGAACTCTTCGAATCCGGGACCGTGACCCTGTCCGCGGTCCAGGTGTGGCAGTCGGGCGGGGTGTCGCCGTGATTGTGATGACGAGCCGGGCGCAGGCGCCGAGGAAGGGAGGCCCGAGCATGGCCCACGATCGAGCCGGCCGACCGGCGCGGGCCAGCGATCTCGAGGATCTGCCGCATCTGGTGACGGCGTACTACAGCCGCATCCCCGATCCCGCCGAACCCGCCCAGCAGGTGGTCTTCGGCACATCCGGACATCGCGGTTCGAGCCTCGATTGCGCGTTCAACGAGGCCCACATCCTCGCCATCACCCAGGCGATCGTGGAGTATCGCGCCACCCGCGGCATCACCGGCCCGGTGTATCTGGCTCGCGACACCCACGCGCTCTCGGAACCGGCGTGGACCACCGCGCTGGAGGTGCTGGCCGCCAACGATGTGACCGCCGTGATCGACAGCCGCGGGCGCTACACGCCGACCCCGGCGCTCAGTCACGCGGTGCTGCGCCACAATCGGGGCGGCACCCGCCATCAGGCCGACGGCATCGTGGTCACGCCGTCGCACAATCCGCCCCGCGACGGCGGCTTCAAATACAACCCGCCGCACGGCGGGCCGGCCGATACGGTCGCGACCGACGCCATCGCCGAGCGCGCCAACGAACTGCTGCGTGGCGGGCTGGCCGGAATCAAACGCACCACGCTGCAGCATGCGCTGGCCACCGGTGTGCAGCGCTACGACTACCTCGACCAGTACATCGCCGATCTGCCCAACGTGTTGAATCTGGACGCGGTGCGCGGCGCCGGAATCCGGCTGGGCGCGGACCCGATGGGCGGCGCCAGCGTCGACTACTGGGAGGAGATCGGCCAGCGCTACGACCTCGAACTCGAGGTGGTCAATCCGTTCGTCGACCCCACTTGGCGGTTCATGACCCTCGACAGCGACGGCAAGATCCGGATGGATCCGTCCTCGCGCTATGCGATGGCCTCGCTGGTGGCGATTCGCGACGACTACGACATCTCCACCGGCAACGACGCCGACGCCGACCGGCACGGCATCGTGACGCCCGATGCGGGGTTGATGAATCCCAACCACTTCCTGGCGGTGGCCATCGAATATCTGGTCGCCAACCGGATGGGGTGGGACGCACTGACCAAGATCGGCAAGACCGCGGTGACCTCCTCGATGATCGATCGCGTGGTCGGCGTGCTCGGCCGGCAGACCCACGAGGTGCCGGTCGGCTTCAAATGGTTCGTTCCCGGATTGTTCAGCGGTTCCCTGGCTTTCGGCGGTGAGGAGAGCGCCGGGGCCTCGTTCCTGCGCCACGACGGCACGGTGTGGACCACCGACAAGGACGGCATCCTGCTGGCGCTGCTGGCCGCCGAGATCACCGCGGTCACCGGCCAGAGTCCGTCGGCGCGCTACGCCGAACTCGAAAAGCGTTACGGCACACCGGCTTACGCGCGCATCGATGCCGTCGCGAATGCCGAGCAGAAGCGGCGGCTGGCCGCGCTGACACCGGACGACATCACCACCACCGACATCGCCGGGGAATCGGTGCTGTCGGTGCAGACCCGGGCTCGCGGCAACGGCGCGGCGCTGGGCGGGGTCAAGGTCACCACCGAGAACGCGTGGTTCGCGGCCCGCCCGTCGGGCACCGAGGACAAGTACAAGATCTACGCCGAATCGTTCGAGGGGCCCGAACATCTGGCCTTGGTGCAGGCGGCCGCGGAGGAAGTGGTCGGACGCGCGCTCGGCATCGAGGAGCCCGCGGTCGACTGATTCGCGGAGATGTGGTGAACGACAGTCACGGTGCCGGTTCCCGGCTGCCCGCCGAGACCTGGGTGCTGATCGGCGCGGCATTCATCATCGCGCTCGGATTCGGGCTGGTCGCACCGGCATTGCCGCAGTTCGCCCGCAGCTTCGGCGTCGGTGTCGCGGCCGCCTCGGCGATCATCAGCAGTTTCGCGCTGATGCGCCTGCTGTTCGCACCGGTGAGCGGGCGGCTGGTACAGCGGTACGGTGAGCGCGCGCTGTATCTCGCCGGCCTGCTGATCGTGGCCCTGTCCACCGGCGCGTGCGCGCTGGCGCAGACCTATTGGCAGCTGATCGTGCTGCGTTCGCTGGGCGGGATCGGATCGACCATGTTCACGGTCTCCTCGCTGGGCCTGGTCATCCGGCTGTCGCCGCCCGGTGAGCGGGGGCGGGTGTCCGGGTTGTGGTCCACCAGTTTCCTGATCGGCTCGCTGGCCGGTCCACTGCTCGGTGGTGCGCTGAGCGGGCTGGGGCTGCGTGCGCCGTTCGCGATCTACGCGGTGGCCCTGCTGGCGGCGAGTGCGGTGGTGTTCTGGAAGCTGCGCGGTTCGCATCTGGCCGAACCGGTGGGCGCCGAGCCGATGCCGGTGGTGAGTTTCGGTCGCGCACTGGCCGATCCGGTGTACCGGGCCGTGCTGTGGTCCAACTTCGCCAACGGCGCGGCGGTGTTCGGCGTGCGGATGGCGCTGGTTCCGCTGCTGGTCGTGGAGGTACTCGGCGAATCTCCGGGAGTCGCCGGGGTGGCGTTGACGGTCTTCGCCGCGGGCAATGCCGCGGTGCTGCTCGCCTCCGGCCGGTTGTCGGATCAATGGGGGCGCAGACCCTTCCTGATCGCCGGCACCCTGGTGTGCGCGGCCGGCACGATCGCGCTGGGTCTCGCGCCGAATGTGGTGTGGCTGCTGGGGGCCTCGTTCGTCGCCGGTCTCGGCTCCGGGATGTACACACCCGCGCAGCAGGCCGCGGTCGCCGACGTGATCGGCCCGCGGGCGCGCGGTGGCCCGGTGCTGGCCGGATATCAGATGGCCGCCGATCTCGGCACCGTCGTGGGGCCGATCGCCATCGGGTGGCTGGCGCAGCGGGTGTCGTTCGGATTCGCGCTCACGGTGACCGGTGCGCTGCTGGTGGTGGCCGCGGCCGGATGGACGGTGGTGCGCGAGCCGCTACGGAGGCATCTGGTCACCGCGTCCGCCGACTGATTTCCGCGACGTCGCCCGCGCTGTCCTACCTGGCGGGAGCATCGGCCTTCGATCGCCGAAACCCCCTACCCTGTGGCCGACCTACTGGATCCACAGATCGGAGATCACCGTGCCGGCTCGTCGAATACGGAAATCGGCTCGGATCGGCGTCGGTGTCCTGGCAGTGGGCTTGTCGGCCGCCGCCTGCTCCGGCGCGCCGGATACCGATCCCGCCACCCTGCGCGCGGGACAGTTGCTGACCGCGCGGCCGCTGACGAGTGCCGCCGCCCTGCCCGGTGCGGCGAGCACGCGCCTGATCACCTATGCCTCCGACGATGCGCACGGGCAGCCGATCGTGGTGTCGGGCACCGTCGCGGTGCCTGCGGGAGCACCGCCGAAGGACGGCTGGCCGGTGCTGAGCTGGGCCCACGGCACCACTGGCTACGCCGACACCTGCGCGCCCTCCGCCGACACCGCGGACGGTCCGGATCACGACTACCTGGGGCCGGTGAACCGGATCCTCGGCAGTTGGGTTGCCAAGGGCTATGCCGTGGTTCAGACCGATTACGAAGGGCTCGGCACTCCCGGCGGGCATCCGTACATCAACGGCACGAGCGAGGCCGACGCGGTCGTCGACATCGTGCGCGCGGCCCGGGCGCTGGAGCCCTCGATCGGGAAGCGCTGGGTCGTCGCCGGGCACAGTCAGGGCGGGCAGGCGGCATTGTTCACCGCGCAGGCCGGGGCCGCGCGGGCGCCCGAACTGGAGCTGAAGGGTGCGGTGTCGATCGCGCCCGGTGGGGTGGGGCTGAGCGGGACCGTCGACTACCTACGATCGAATCGCCCCGGCGCCGAAGGGGCCGAGGCTTTCCTGCCGGTGATTCTGCTGGGGGCGCACGCCGCCGAACCGGCCATCGATCCGGACGCGTTGGTGACGCCGCAGGCCGCGCCGCTGCTCACGGCCGCGCGCACCGGCTGCCTCGCCCAGATCCGCGCGGTGCCACCGGTGCCGCCGGCGCAGGTCTTCGCGCCGAACGCGGACGTCGGACCGCTGACCCGGTATCTGGACGAGCAGGACCCCAGCCGCGTGACCCCGACCGTGCCGACGATGATCGCCCAGGGCACGGCCGATTCCGCCGTCGCGAAACCGGGTACCGACGCTCTGGTGAAAACGCTGTGCGGCAGGGGAGTTCGCATCGACTACCGGGTCTACGACGGCCAGGATCATCGCGGCAGTGTGCCCGCGTCGCTGGCCGATGCTCAGGATTTCGTGGCGCGGGTGATGGCGGGCGAACCGACCGCAACCTCCTGCGGTCACTGAAACACACTGTGACACAGGGTGTCTCGCCGCCAGCCTGAGCCGGCGGCGATTCGTAGTGCGCTGACCGAAGTATGTGCCGACAGCCGGTGATCCGGCGCGGATCCCCGGTTCACCGCCAGTGTCCCGCTGAACGAGAGGCCGCTCCCTGACCGCGCCGCGCTGTGACATGTTCCACAGGCATGTTGTCTGCGTATCACCGTCGGCCATGTCCGCAATTGCGCAGTGCCACGGTGATTTTCGAGAGGAGAACCGATGAGGGTTCAACGCTGGGTAGCCGCCACCACGCTCGCCATCGCGACCGTCACCGCCTCGTCCGCCCACGCTGCGGCCGACCCTGCCCTGCCGGATGCCGCGGCGCCGGCACCGAACAGTGCTGCCACGGACGGCGCCGTGCACTACCGGGCCGTGAATACCGGTGCGGCAGCAGTGATCACCACCGATTCGGGTTCGATGGACGTCTCGGACGGGATATTCCGGATCAGATCCGCCGCCGGCGCGGTGCTGGCCGGAATCCCGCTGACGATTCGTATCGATGACGTCGCCTATCCGGTCGAGGCATCGATTCGTGACCACACCGCCATCCTCACCCCGGCTGCGCTGCCGTTCGAGGACGAGGCGCCGTGGCGTACCCGCTACGAGCGGGAGCAGGCGGCGTTTTCCCGTGCCGCGCTACAGATTACGACCGCCGCCGCTGGTGGTGCCGGGGTCGGCACCGCGATCGGCGGTATCGCCGGATGTGTCGGCGGAGCGCTGGTCGGCGCCGTCGTCACCGGCATTCTCGCGGCGTTGTTCGGTGCGGGGCCCCTGGCGGGCTGTCTGGCCGGGATGGCCGTGGGTGCGGGGATCGGCGCCTTCGCGGGCGCCTTGCTGGTCGCGGCTCCGGTGGCGGTCGCCTCGGTGATCCAGTACTTCACCACAATCAACGAGCCGTTCGTCCCGAAGGGGCAGCCGGCGAAGTGAGTACGGTACAGGCTCCGAGTTCGCGTCGCCGGCCTACTCGGCCTCCGGCGCGAATTCGGAGCGGCTCCCCGAAAGACGCGGCGGTAAAGCGACTTCCGGTATATCAGCGAATGGTGCCGACGCCGGGGACGAGGGGCAGGTCCAGCGGTGTCACCCAACCGGGCGGCAGGGCGTTGACCGCGGGAACGGCATTCAGGGCCCGCATCCCGGTGGCGAGACATCCGGCGACAGCGGGTGTGCGCCCCGATCCGTCGGTGAACCGGAAGGTGGTTTCCTGCGAGATGGACGGCGAGCCGACGATGTCGACCCGGTACACATCGTCCTTCGTGCCGGCGGGCCAGTCGGGAGCCGCGTCGGTGCCGATGCGGTTGACGTGCTCGAGCGTGATGACCTCGCGGCCGTGGTAGACGCCGTTGATCGTGAACCGGATGGCGGCGACGTTGCCGGCCGCGACGACACCCTTCGCGGACGGCCGATCCACCGGAGTCACCCATTTCTCCCACGTGGTCGTGATGGTGTCGAGTTCGATGCCCACGGCCGTCGCGATCATCGGCACGGTGGCGCCCCACGCCATGATCAGCAGCTCGGGGATCTCCAGCATGGCCTGGAATTCCGGCGGCCGCCCGATGCCCATCTCGACTTCGTAATCGCCCTCGTAGGAGGTGTAGTCGAGCAGCTCCGAGGCGCGCACCGACTCCACCTCCCCGCACAGACCCAGCAGTGTCATCGGGAACAGGTCGTTGGCGAAGCCCGGATCGATACCGGTGGTGAAGCAGGACGCGCCACCCTCGGCGCAGGCCTCGGTGATCGGATCGCGCCAGGCGGCGGGTGTCTGCGTCATCTCCGGCCACACCCACGGTGTCATCGCGGTCGAGCACACGTCGATCCCCGCCCGCAGGAACGACCCGATGACCCGGATGTTCTCGTCGGCGAACTGTGCGGTCGGCCCGTAGTGCACCACCGCGTCGGGGCGCAGCGCGATCAGTTCCGCCACCGAATCCGTGGCGCGGATACCGGTTTCGCCGCCGCCGCACAGCAGTCCGGCGTCGCGCCCGACCTTGTCCGGGTTGCTGACACCCACGCCCACCAGTTCGAAGACCGGATGGCGGATGATCTCGGCGAGCACCATGGAGCCCACCACCCCGGTACCCCAGAGGACGATTCGCTTCTTCGCGTCGGTCACCGGAACTCCTTGCAGCCGTGAGTATTTCAGTTGTGGTATTCGCCGCAGTCGACGGTGAGAATCTGTCCCGTGACGGCGGAGGCGAGGTCGCTGGCGAGGAACAGGGCGGCGCGGGCCACCTCCTCCGGGGCGGCGAGGCGTTTGAGGTCGGTGGGTTCGGCCTTGCGCCGGTAGATCTCCTCGTGGGTGACGCCGTCCTGGGTGGCGAGCCAGTCGAAGTAGGCCTTGTTCACGTCCTCGTAGATGTAGGAGGGCGCGACGCTGTTGACCCGGATGCCGCGCGGGCCCAGTTCGGTGGCCAGCGACGAGGCGAGATGGGCGAGTGTGCCTTTCGACAGTTTGTACCCGGCGTAGATCGGCTCGGAATCGAAGCTCACACAGGAATTGAGCATGATGATCGAGCCGCGCGTGGCGGCCAGCGCATCGGCGAACAGTGTCGAAAGCCGCAGCGGCGCGAAGACATTCGTCTCGTTCGCGGTGCGCAGCGCGTCCAGCTCGATACCGGTGATCGGTTCCATCGGCGGGATGGCGAAGGCGTTGTTGATCAGGCAGTCGACCCGGCCGAATTCGGCGAGGGCCCGCTCGACCAGCGCACTGCGCTGCTCTTCCTCGGTGATGTCGGTGGGCACCACCAGCGCCTTGCGACCGTGGGACCGCACTACCTCGGCCATCTTCTCCAGCCGGCGTTCGGTGCGGCTGACCAGCACCAGATCCGCGCCCATCCGGGCGGCCTCGGCGCCCAGCGCGCGGCCGAGACCCGGGCCCACACCCGACAGTACGACGACCTTGCCCTCGAGCAGGGGGAGTGGCCGATAGGTATCCGTGGCGGCGATCGGCTGGTCGGTAGTGGACACGACGTCTCCTCGAATTCAGCAGTTACAGAATGTAACGACTCAGATGTGACAGACTGTAACGACTGATGCTCGCGCTGACAAGGACGGTTGTGTCGTGAACGCTCGCCATCGGCTCGGGCCGCATCGCGATCCGGAGGTGGATCGAGCGATCCTCGAGGCCGCCCGCGAGCTGCTAGTGGAACGGGGCTATGCCGCCGTGTCGATCGATGCGATCGCCACCCGCGCCGGGGTGAGCCGGCCCGCGATCTACCGGCGCTGGCCGTCGAAGGCGCATCTGATCGCGCGAGCGGTCTTTCCGGATGTGGGCGGCGAAGAGGTGGCGACCGATCTGGTAGAAGAGATCCGCACGGTGATCCGGGGCACGATCCAGCTCTTCGGGGCGCGGCCCGCGCGCGAGGCCATGCCCGGGCTGATGACCGAGATGCGTGCGGATTCCGGGCTGTATCAGAAACTTTCGGCACGGCTTGATACCCCGACCCGGCGTGAACTCGCGCGGTATCTGGATTCCGGGGCCGTCCGCGGCGGGGTCGATTCGGACACCGTGCTGGATATGATCGCCGGCGCCGCGCTGTTCGCCATGTGTATCCGGGATATCGACGATACGGAGGGGTTCGCCCGCTCGCTCGAGGAATTGGTCCTCTACGGGCTGGTCGGTGTGCCCGCGAGCGAGGCGGAGGAACCGCGGGCGTAGGCCGGCGATATCCGGTTGCCGGGAAATCGGACGGCCGGATTCCGGCGAGGGACCGGTTTTGGCAGAGTGGACGCCGTGAATTCCTCGGATTCGAAATACACACCGCGACCGATGTCGAACCGCACCACGTATGCGCTGGGCGCGGTGGCGCTGGTCGTCGTCGCGGTGATCGTGGTGCTCGTCGTGCGCTGGAACAGCGACCATGGTCTGACGGTGCAGGAGGACGGCTACGGCGCCGCACACGATCCCGCCGTGCAGGCGCTACTGGATTCCGACGGCGCGATCGTGCTCGGTAAGACCGCCGCGGCGAAGACGATCGATATGTTCGAGGATCCGATGTGCCCGTCCTGCGGGGCGCTCGAGCATTACTACGGACAGCAGATCGCCAAAGCGATCGACCAGGGAAAGCTCGCGGTGCGCTACCGGTTCGTGAACTTCCTGGATCCCAAGTCGAGCAGTAAGGACTATTCCACCCGCGCGGTGGCCGCCAGCGAATGTGTGGCCGATGCCGGTGACGGCCCGGTGTTTTCGAAATTCCACATGGCGCTGTTCACCACGAAGCAGCCCAGTGAAGACGGCGGCAATCTGACCAACGATCAATTGGCCGCGATCGCCAAGGATTCCGGTGCGTCCGCCGAGGTGCAATCCTGCATCGCAAAGGGGGACCGGGTGGACTCGGCCCGTAACCACGCCCAGTCGTCGCTCGCGGCGTTGAAGGACGCGGTCGGCCAGGTGCAGACCCCCACCGTGCTCGACGGCGGCAAGAACGTCGACGTGGAGAATTCGGATTGGGTCACCAAGCTGGTGAGCTGACCACCTCCGCGCGGCACTGTCGCGCTTGTCGAGGTCCCGGCCCGGACGGTATCCCCAACCGCCCGGGCCGGAGTCGTAGCACCGGCGCTCAACAGATCTCGTCGTCGCCGAGTAGCACCTCGTAGATGCGATTGCGCGCGTCCGCGATCGCGTTCACGGTGTCACGCAATTGCCCTGCCATGGCGGCATAACCGGTGCCCGCGGCCGTGCGGTCGAGTTCGGATTCCAGCCGGAGCCGCAACTTCTCGAGCGCGGCGATCCGTTCCCGTTCCACACCGGCGTCGATAACGGTCGGCGCGGGTGGACGATCCTGGCAAGTCATGGTGTTCGCGGTGTCCTCCGATCACTCGTGTATGCAGTGGTGGAACGAAAGATCCTCAGCGCCGGTAACTTTCACCGGCGAGGAGGCAGTCCTCCGGTGTGCCCTCCGCGAGGCGTCGATGCACCAGGGCGTGATCCCCGATCGGATAGGCCGGGTCGAGCGTCGAAACAGGCCATGCCGCAACGGATGTGGATACCGGGCCCGAGCCGACCATCGGCGTCTCGATATCCCGATGCGGGAACAGGTAGCGAGCCACCTCGTCGACCGTGATGTGCACGTCGCCGGTCGGACTCGTCCACTGCACCCGGTCCGCATCGAGCCGGCGCACCTCCCACCGGGTCCTGTGCTGCACGGTTAGCAGCGCCAAGCGGGAATGATGGGAACATAACGTCAACCGTTGTCCGCTCGGCGAACTCGCGTCCACGTCGGTATTGCCCGTGCTCCCCTCCGGTACGGGCAAGTCTGTTGTCGCGGCGGGCGTTACGCAGCCCGGGAATGCGCACAGGCCATCGATCCGGGCGGCGGTTTCGGCCACGGTGACCGATTCGCCCCGTTCGGCGATCCGCCGCGCAAGTTCCGCGTCGATCGGCCCGTAGCCCGCCAGATAGGCGGGTTCCTCGCTCTCTCCGCTCAGAGCTTCGGCGCTGACACCTACCCGGATCAGCGGGCGGCGAGTCCTGGCACGTCCGGACGTGCGTCGCGCCGACTCGAGGTTCTCAGAAATTGTTGCGGTACAGCGCTTTCCGCGTCCGCAGGCACAGTCGAGCCGCTCGGCCCCCTCGGCGAGGGCGACGAGCGCGTCCGCGCGGCGTTGCGGCATGGTGCGCGGGTCCGCGGGGCAGACCTCGTGGGCCATATCGCGCAGGCGCGTCGCGACCGTCTGTGCCCCGTCCGCGGGCAGAAGACCCGCCACGACCGCGGCGCCGTCCTGGACCGCGGTCAGGCGGATATCGCGGCAGTCCTCACGCTGTTCCCGCCGCCGCTGCTCACCCGGGCCGTCGAGTCGGCTCAACCAGCGCCGCGCGGTCTGCCGTAGCCGGGCCGGTGTGGTTCGTGCGGCGGCCTCGACCAGCGGGACTTCGAGATCGGCCAGCAGATCGGAGGACAGTCCGCGCGCATTGTCGACAATCACCTGCACCCGCGACAGATCGATGCGGCCGGATCCGAACGCTTCCCGCGTATGCGGCAGCGCGTCCAGTGCCAGCCCGATATCGATCAGCGCGGCCGCGACCTGCTCGGAAACCTGCACCGCCATCGAGACTTCCGCCGCGGCGAATTCTCCCGCCCGTACCCCGCCCGGCCCGGGCGCGGCGTTGCCGGCGCGATGCCGCCGATACAACTCGCGCACCGCCCGCACCTCTGCCGCCTGTGCGAATGCAGCCGCCCCATGTGCCCGTCGCAGCGCATCGACCAGCCCCTCGTCGCTCATCGCCTGAAGCTCTCTGCTATCGAACATGTGTTCGAGTCTATCGTTCGAACGTGTGTTCCACCACCCCTGTACGCAGGCGATTTGGTACGCCGAACCCAGGTGGTGTAACTTCTTTCAAGCACGCGGGGAACACCCCCGAGGTGCGAAAATCTGGGGCTATGGCGCAGCTGGTAGCGCACCACACTGGCAGTGTGGGGGTCAGGGGTTCGAGTCCCCTTAGCTCCACAGAAATAACAGGTCAGGCCCGGTCTTCGACCGGACCTGACCTATTTTATTTGATTCAGCCCCACGGAAACCCTGCCATTTCGGCACCTAATTCTGATTCGTTCGAGTGTCGTCGCCGGGCAGGTGGCCGACGGCGTGCGGGTGTCGATCGATCCGTTCGTCATGTCCGATCAGTCGTCGGCGCGACGGTAGATGAAGCGCGGCATCGGCATCCGCTCGGTGATCAAGTACTGAAATCCCCGAGCGTGCCGGGCTTCAGAAGAAAGGCACTGGTCGTCGCATGGCCCTGGAATCGTCACGGACCGCATTCGTCGTTCTCCGGGACTGATCATCGGCAGTTCGTCCACGGTGGAGACGTCGCCGGTGGCGGATGCGGCGGTTATTGCGGCGAAGGCCTGATGGTCGTCGGTATAGGGCGGGATAGCCAGGATGACCAGTCGACGGTCGCGAGTGCCCAGATCGCTGGGGCGCTCGCCCACTCGCCGAGGCGGTAGGTGATCCGGCGGACTGGGTCGATCGGGGCTTGTCACGGTTGCCAGCAGTGCTGGCAATTCGCCCCTGAGATTGTCACTGCGCGGCCACCACGCCCCGTCGACGTAGCCGGTCTTCGCCGAGTCCGGTTTCACCCGCAGTCGGGATGCTCGGCCGTCGACCGGGTCGGAGCTTTGCCGCTGCGTACGGGTGTTGTCTTGTGTCATAGCGACGTTGCTGCCTCGTTCGTGTGTCAGCCGCGTTCCGGTGTCAGGATCCGGGCGGGCTGATGTGTCCTGCCACCGCGAGGCGCATGCGTTCGCGTGCGACCTCGGGTGTCGTGTCCGCCGGGATGACGAGCAGCGTCAGCGCGGTGCCGTGTGCTCCGTAGAGGCGCATCACGTCGGGAGGCTGGCCGTCACTGGCACCGTGCACGCGGATGTGGTCGTCGGTGTCGATGCGTCGCTGGGCGATGCTGGTCGCGTTCCATTCGAAGCCGACGCGCATCGTGGGCCCGAGGCGTGGGGTGACCGCACTGATCAGGTCGTGTAGCTCGGACGTGAGGTTCGTGGTCCACGGCCACCAGGCGCCGTCGACGTTTCCAGGAGGGGCACTTCGCCCACGCAGCATCAAACGCGGTGTACGCGTGGGTGTTCCGAAAGGCTGCCGCTCGTCGTGTGCGGGCGTGTCCGATTCGAAGCCGCTGATGACGGTGCGTCGTACGTGCAGGCGAGGCATGATCTACTCCTGCCGCAGAGTGACGGCGTCTGCCATCGCGGAGCGGGCGGTACGGCTGTCGGTGGATGAAGGGATCACGCGTAGCACCGTGACGGCGGAATGGGAGCCGACGACGTACATCGTGTTCCGCAACTGGAACCGGTACGGCTCGAGGCTGATCGAATGTTCTGCCACTGTCACCTGCCGTGGCGGTGGGGACCAGCTGTCCGGATCGTAGACGATCCGATCGACCGGACCCAGCCGAGTTGTCAAGGCCGCCAACAGTTCTGGAAGCTCGGTAGCGAGATCGGTGGACCTGGGCCACCACGCGCCGTCGATGTAGTCCGCACGGCGGTCTTCCGGCGTCAGCCGCAGTCGCGGTGGATGGTGGGTGGCCGCAGGTTCGTGAAGTCGGTTCGAGGGTTGAGCCGGAGCGTTCGAGGTGTCTTCGGGCACGGGGTCGAGATAGCGCCGGATTGCCTCTGGAAAGGCCGCGGTCTTGTGCGCGAATGTGTGAGCAATTGCCATGGCGACCGGTCCTCTGCTCGTCGAGATGGAGCGTGGCGGCCGAAATAATCGGCACTCGACCTGTGCCCGGTTCCGCATCGACAGCTCAGAACACACGAGTCGGTGCTGGAAGATGTGCGGTCCCTCCAGTAGACGCCCATGTAGAGGTAATGTCAACGCTGTAGGTCTACACTTCATCGCTACAGCATTTCCGGCAGTGAGCGAGGCTGTGTCATGGACGAATCGTCACCGGACCGGCAGGGTTTCGCGGACAGTGCCGACTCGGGTCGTGCCGCGAACGGTCGTATGGCCGGCCGGGTCACGCGTGCCGGCGTGCTGGCGGCCGCACTGGCGATTGTCGACAACGACGGCGTCGAGGGGTTATCGATGCGCCGTTTGGCCGACGTGGTGGGCCGGGATCCGATGGTGATCTACCGGCATGTACCGAACAAGGCGGCGGTGCTCGACGGTGTGGCCGAGCTCGTCTTCGGGCAACTGAGCGTGGACAGTTCCGACCCGGATTGGGGCGGCCGATTGCGGATAGTCGCTCGCGATTTCCGCGAACTGGCGCTGTCACATCCGCGGGTGGTGCCATTGCTGGTGACGCGACCACTGGCAACACCGCTCGGGCAGCGTTCCCAGGCGGTGTTACGGCCGCTGGAGGACGTACTGGCATTGCTCACCCGTGCCGGTTTCTCCGGCGCCGACGCGCTGCACATCTATCGCGCTCTGTTCGGTTTCCTTTATGGCCATGTCCTCAATGAGCTGCAGGAATTGGTGGAACGTCCGGAAGAGTCCGACGAAGTATTGCGACTCGGCCTGCATCGGCTGCCGGTCACCGAGTTCCCGTTGCTGCGCCAACTCGCGCCGGTGCTGGCCGACTACGACGGTGAAGCCGAGTTGGAACGCGGGCTCGACATCCTGCTGGCCGGCCTTACGGCCACCCTGCCGAAGCCTGGCGAGGGTGCCACTGCACATGATGTCACCGCCGGCAGAGAAGAAAAGGGTTGACCGTCGAGGTTCCGCAGGGAGTTGTAGGAAGGTCTTTCCGGTCGATATCAGGCCACTTTTCACGGCAGTTCGTACAAGCTCGATGACAGGCGGCAGCGGTCTGCCGGTGATTGCTCCGAGCGCACCCGGTCGACATCGCGGCGATGAGCGAACATCTCGTGGATTCGCGCACGTCGGCGACGGGTGTCAACGCGTAGGCTGGGCAATAGAGGCACCTCGCATGCCGGCCAGACACGGTCGCGTCGTCTCCGATTCGAATTCCGGGCCCCTCGCGGAGGCTGTGACAGGAGCGTCTCATGACGCCACACTCGACGAGCTTGCATCCCGCACCGGCTCGTCGCTTACCGCTCTGCACACCACGATTGCGTTTGCGGCCGCGCCGCGATGGCACCGGCCATGTCGACGGTGTCTGGTGGCCTCGCACACAGGACCTCGCCGCCGAACTCCCGGGACTGCTCACCGTCCTCCGGCCGCACCTGGGACCGGTGCGGCGGGTAGTCTACGACCCCACCGGATGGTCACCCTCCACTCGGCACCTCCAGCTGGGCAGCCATCGAATTCGCTTGGACCCCTACCGGTTCGAGCTGTTCAACACGATGTACGTATGCAGTGCGCGCGGCATCGTCGTCATCCTGCAGGTCGTCCTCTCCACCACCGAGGACACCGTGGCGAACGCGGCGCTGGCAGCGGTACCGGGTGCACGCGAAGCAGGTCGATCATGATCCACGCCAGCGCACCACATCCCCTCACCGCGCCGGCCGAGATGGCGTATTCCGGTCGTCGCGGTCACGCCGCGGTTCACTCTGTCGAGTGCCTACTGGCCTGATCCGAGTCGCGGGCGGCTGCTTCGCTGTGTGGCATTGCGCGAACGCGTTGCGTGGTTGACATTGGGGTGGCCGTGTCGTGCAGGTCTCCAAGGCCCCGATGACCTGGCTCCTGCGATCCCGATGACGCACAACGGGCTCATCGCGGAGTTGGTACTAGATCTGCTGCGTGACCACCCCCCGACCTGGCCGACTGTCCGGTGCGCCTGCGAAGGCGCTGTTACGCAAGGAATACGCCCGGCTTCCCGACCTCGCTCCGTGCCTTTCGATACCGGTTCCCGGTTCCACTGCGCTTCGGTGAGCCCTCCAACCGGTTTTCACAGCCGTGGATCGTACGGAATGGGTGCCGGGCGATCCTGTCGACCGCGCTCCGGTCACGCGCGGGGACGTGGCGGCCGCCCCCTTGGTCCGGGCCGGCTGGTCTCCGTGTTCCTCACAGATGGGGTGGACGGCCAGTCGTCGCCGCGATTGTCGCGGCAGATCAGTGTGTGAGTGCTGAAGGTGCCGGGGACCACCGTGGCGCGAGCGTAGGTGTGGTTGGTGATGCTGCCGACGTTGGCGCTGCTGGTCACCGTCGAGCCGCGACGACGAGTTCGAGCGCGGAGATGTCGGCGTGTGTCGGCGTCCGGTGGCACTTTCTGTTGGCGGCCACTTGCCCGGTCTGTATCCGGCCGTACCCGGTTAAGGCTCGGCTAGTGCTCCGACCTGGGTATTCCGACCTTGATGGTGTGGCTAGTCTGGAGAGATGCGAGGAGTCGGAACCCGGGGTGGTTCCCGTACTCGGGCGCGGGCGGCATCAGTGGTAGCAACAGCGAGCCTCATGTCCAGGACTACCGGGGCTTTCTTTTTCGTCGGCGGACTGCTCGCTGCCGTGGTGACCGCACTGACAGGCGAGGGGCCGGGTAGTCGCGCGGTCGTGTTCGGGGCAGCGCTGGTCGCGGTGCTCACCGGCATCCTGGTGTATCTGGTGGGTGAGCGGATGCCGGTGCGCGCGCACCCGATCTTGGTATCGCTCGGGACCGTGCTGATCACCATTGCCATTCATTGGCTCCCCGGCGACACCGCCGCGGTCACGCTGTCGTCGATATACGTGTTCGTTGCGTGCGATGCCGCGTTCTTCTTCAGCACGTACGTCACCGGCCTGGAGATCGGGTTCGCCGTGGTGTGCTGCATGGCGGTGTTGGGCACGCGCGAGCACCTGCAATGGTGGACCGGGGTGATCGCGGCCGGGGTGACCGTGATGGTCGGTGTGGTGGTCACGATTGTGGCCCGCAGAGCCGCAGAAGCCGACATCGATGTGCTCACCGGCCTGCTCAATCGGCGCGGTTTCGATCGGTTGCTGAACGCCGAGATCGCCAAGGCCGGGCGGCTCGGCCAACGCCCCGCGCTGGTGCTGGCAGACCTGGACGGCTTTCGGACGGACGACAACGGCCACCTCGACCAGCCCACGGGCGATGCGGTGCTGCAGCACGTCGCCGACACCTGGAGTGAGCTGTTGACGCCGGAGCAGACGCTGGCCCGGCTCGGTGGCGACCTGTTCGCGGTGCTGCTGCCGGACACGACCGAACGGGCCGCGGTCGGGCTCACCGACCGCATGCGCGCGGCGACAACTACCGGCTGCTCCGCCGGCGTCACGTCATGGCAGCCGCGCGAACCGGCGTCGATGCTGGTCAGCCGGGCCGATGTGGGCCGGTATCGGGCCAAGCAGGCAGGTCCCAACCAGACCAGGCTGGAATCCGGGCAGCGCGTTGCCCTGGCTGACGAACTGCGCCGGGCCATCGCGGAAGACAACAACCTGGAAGTCCTGTACCAGCCGATCGTCAGCCTGCCGCTCGGCGACAAGGTGGTCGGTGTGGAGGCGTTGCTGCGCTGGTCTTCGGCCACCGAGCCTGGCCTCAGCACGATCGAGGTGATCCGCGCCGCGGAGGAGTACAACTTGATTGCCGACCTGGATCAGGCGGTACTACGTCGGGCCTGTGTGGACGCAGTCACGCTGCGGAGAACTGTCGCAGATCTCGACCTCACGCTGAACGTCAATGTCAGCGGTCTGGAGCTGGCCGACAGCGATTACGGCAATCGGGTACGGAGTACTCTGCGCAGCACCGGCTGGCACGCTGGGCAGCTGGTGCTCGAGGTCACCGAGACGCAGTTGGAGGCCGAGTCACCGATCGCGATCGACAACCTGAGCGCCTTGCGGAACGCCGGCGTACGCATCGCTATCGACGACTTCGGCACCGGTTACTCATCGTTGAGCAGGCTGGCGGCCATTCCAGCGGACATCCTCAAGGTGGACCGGTCCTTCGTCGCGGCGATCACCGCGGACTCACCCGCGCCACCGCTGCTCGGGGTGATCAAGGCGCTCAGCACCGCGCTCGACATGGAGGTCATCGCCGAAGGGGTCGAGACCGCGCACCAAGCGGCAGTGCTCACCGACCTCGGCTTCTCGCTGGTGCAGGGCTACCACTACAGCGGCCCCCGAACCGTGCAGGCGATCCTCGACCAACTCATCACGCAGCGCGGCATAGCGCACAACGAGCAGTGATCGCGGAGGGCACCGCTGCCTGTGGCGGTGGATGTTCAAGCTCTGACGAATACCAGACCGAGTGACTGCTCGAGGCCCGCGTCGCCCTGGTCGGTCAGGTGGACCAGGCGCGGGGCAGCGCCCCAGCGTACCCAGTCCAGGTCGAATAGTCGGCGGTCAGGGCTGCGCCGAGGC
Organism: Nocardia sp. MDA0666; assembly: GCF_003023875.1. Taxonomy (NCBI): domain Bacteria; kingdom Bacillati; phylum Actinomycetota; class Actinomycetes; order Mycobacteriales; family Nocardiaceae; genus Nocardia; species Nocardia sp. MDA0666. The sequence goes on along the minus strand of NZ_PYHT01000005.1, from coordinate 222,113 downwards.
CGCCGGCCAAGTGATGGCGGTGCTCGCTCCAGTCGACGCAGTAGCGGATCGCGGGCCGGCGCGGTGGCAAGCGGTCGGTATCGACACCGAGTTCGCGGAGTTCACCGATCACCTTCCGGTGCCGCCCGGCGGGTGCCGACAGGTTTGATCCAGATCTCCGGACCGTCCACCGTGAGAGTGTTCGGGTTGTGGAGCGTTAGGCCCACAGTCGTTTCCGGGCGCTGAATCCTCCACGGCGCCTGTCGATTCCGTTCGTCGCGATCGTCGTTCCCAGCCCCGGCTAACTCTCCGTATCGCCGTCGACTCCGCGGTCGCGCGCCGGTTGCTCGGTCGCCTCGGGGTGCGGGATCGCGACCGTTCGCCTGCTGTCCTCCACCGGCTCCCAGCCGCCTCGCGACACTCTTCGCAGCCCCATAAGTTGCTCACCATTCTTCGCTGAAAGTATAGACAGCCCTGGGCTTAGTTATGTATGTTAATCAATATTCTGAGCTGCCAAGAGGTGAGTCCGACCGTTGGGCCCGCACCGCTCGCGGCAGCTGCCCGCTCACCGTGGAGACGGAGGCTTCGACGATGAACCCCTATGTCCTGATTCAGAATCTGCTCAACCAGCTCGATCTCGGATCCGCGGGGATCAGCGCCCAGTAGCGGGCGCATCCGCGCCGGGGTCTAGGGGCGGCTCGAGCATCGGAACGAGATACTGCCGGGCGAGGGCCGCTACCTGATCGTCGTCGTCGAGGTCGATGACCTGGCTGGGGACCGCCAGATAGGAGGCGGAGATCCGGACCATCAACTCGGCCACCAGATCGACGTCGACCTCCTGGGCGACATGGCCGGCGCGCTGCTCGCGGCGGAGTTGGTCGGCCACGAACCGGCGCACCATGGCGACCGTATGGCCCTGATCGCCGATCATGGATCCGACGAGCATGTCGGGTTCGGCGGCGAGCAGCCCGCCGATGATCGGGTTCTTGCGGATCACCTTCAATGAGCTGACGAAACCGAGGACGACCCGGTCGGCTGCCGTGCGCGCGTGCCGGATGTCGACCAGGAACTGGTCGAAATAGCGCCGGTATTCGCGCACGATCACCTGCTCGACCAGGGCGTCCTTCGTCGCGAAACGGCGGTACACGGTGATGCGGGAGACGTTGGCCCGCCGGGCCACATCGTCCATGGTCGAGCGGCGGACGCCGAGGGCGCCGAACTGTTCGACCGCCGCGTCGAGTATGCGCGAGCGGATGTCGTCACCCTCGTCGACGCGGTCGACCGCGTCGGTGTACGCGCGTTCGAGTGGTGACGTGCCGTTTCCTGAACCCTTCGAGGGCGGTGATCCCAGCTTCACGGTGTCCTCTCACGCGCTTCGTTTCGAAAATCCTGACAACTTCTTGTGATCGCGGCCACGGTGTGGTCTCATCAAGATACTCAGAAACAGGGTTTGTATCTCTGTATCTGCTTCTCAATGAAGAGGGACAATAGCATGGACGGACTGGGTCTCAGCAGGCGCGATGCCCTGCGAGCAGGCAGTGGTTTGATCGGCGCTGCGGGCGCGCTGGCACTCGGCGCGCGGACCGCGCGGGCGGAGCCGTGGACATGGTCGCCGAGCGGTTCCGTGGTCGGCAGCGGTGGCGGGGCCGACCCGCTGACCGTGTGGGATCCGGAGGCGGATCCGGTGATCGCCGACGTCATGGACCACGAGGACATTCCGCGGATCAACAATCTGCTCCGGACCTGGGTGCGCAACGAGCAGCCCATTCCGGCCGGGTTGCCGCAGAATATGCGCGACTTCATGGAGTACGCGCGGCAGCTGCCGTCGTGGGCGGACGAGGCCAAGATGGCGGCCGGCTTCGAATTCAACAAGAAGCGCGGCACGTATCTGGGCGTGCTCTACGCCTTCGCCAGCGGCATGATGGCGAACGTCATCCCGCACGAGGCGCGCGCGGTCTACTACTCCCGGGGCGGTTCGCACCTGAAGGACCGCATCGCCAAAACCGCGAAATTCGGCTATGACATCGGCACGGTCAACGCCTATCAGCCGGGCGGCGAAATGATCGTGACCTGCGTCAAGACCCGCATCATCCATGCCGCGGTCCGGCATCTGCTCCCACAGTCGCCGCATTGGCCGTCCGAGCACACCCCGATCAGCCAGGACGACAAGATGGTCACCTGGCACAGCCTCGCCACGACCATCATGCGGACCTTCCGGACCTGGAATGTGCAGATCCCGGTGGCCGAAGCGGAGGGCTACCTGCACACGTGGCAGCTGGCCGGCCACTTCCTCGGCATTCGCGACGAATACATTCCCGCCACGTGGGAGCAGGCCGACGCCCAGGCCAAGCAGCAACTGGACCCGATCATCGAGGCGACGCCGGAAGGTATCGAGCTCGCGCACAACCTCATGGACCTGGGCTTCGACCTCGATCTGACACTGCTCAGCAAGCCCATTCTGGGTGCGTTCACCCGATTCATCCTGGGCGACAAGATCGCCGACGATCTGCGGATCGCGCGCGAGCCGGTGTGGGATCCGTTGCTGAAGTTCAGTTGGGGACCGTTCGTCGCGGTGCGCGAGGGTGTGATGGGCGTGATCCCGCCGACCGCGGATGCGACCTGGTTGTTCGACGAATTCCTGCGGCAGTTCGTGCTGTGGTACATGGCCGAACTGCGGATGCCGCTGAGCATCGAAATCCCGCAGACCAACCGGTGATTCGCCGATTTCGCGGGCGACAGCGGTATCAGAGGCGAAGGTAGAACACAGATGACAACGAACCCGAATCTCTCGCGAATCCGCCGCGGCGCCACCGGAATATTCGTCGCCGCGACGGTCGCCGTCGGTGGACTCGCCGTGGAATTGGCGGTGCAGGGCGGAACCATCGGCCATGCGGCGAAACCCGCGGGAACCGTGCAGCGGGTGTCCGTGGACGTGCACACGGCCGATCCGGTCTCGGCGCCGACTTCCCCTGCACCGCAACCGGAAAGCAGCCGGTCGGGGGAGTGGACGCCCACGCCGCCGGTGCAGAATTCCGACAGCGAGCCGCACGAGCACACCGCCGGGTCATGAGCACCGCGCGAGGCGCGGCGGCGGCCTCGGAGACGTTTCCGGCGATCGGGACGTCGGTCGTGGTCGTCTGCACCGATGCCCGGGAGCTGGCTCGTGCGGCCGATCTGGTCCGCGCGCGGCTGGACGACCTCGATCGTGCCGCCTCGCGCTTTCGCGCGGATTCCGAACTCGCGGTGATCAATTCGCGCAGCGCCGAATCGGCCCGCGCGGGTCGTTCGGAGCAGGTGCGCATCCCTGTCGGCACGACCCTCGGGTCGTGTCTGCGGGCGGCGATGCGCACCCAGCGCCTGACCTCGGGGTTGGTCTCGGCCTCCCTGGGGGCGGCGCTGATCGCCTGCGGCTACGACGACGATCTGGATGCGGTGCGCGCCCGCGGTGACATGGGCCCGCTCGCAGCCGATCAGATCTCGATTCCTCTGCGGCACATGATCTTCGACGAGCAGCGGGGCGAGGTGGCGCTGTCCCCGGGAACCGTACTGGATCTGGGCGCGAGTGCGAAGGCGTGGGCGGCGGATACGATCGCCGCCGAACTGGCCGCGATCGGGCCCGGTGGCTATCTGGTGAATCTGGGCGGCGACATCGCCGTCGCGGGCACCGGCCCGCCGCAGGGCTGGTCCATCGGGGTGCGGGACTGGAACGACGCCGTGGTGCAGGTCGTCACCTCGACCGGGCAGGCGTTCGCGACCTCGTCGACGCGGCTGCGCACGTGGGTGCGCGGCGGCATTCGCCGCCATCACATCATCGACCCGCGCACTGGACTGTCCGCCCGGACGCGGTGGGCGCAGGTCACCTGCGCGGGACCCGATGCGGTGCAGGCCAATGCGGCCTCGACGGCCGCGATCATCCTCGACGATCAGGCGCCGCGATGGCTGACCGATCGCGGCGTGCCCGCCTGCCTGATGACCGTCGACCACGAGGTGGTGACGACTCCGGGGTGGCCCGCCCCGACCGCGACGCGGAAGCGGCACGTGTCATGACCAGTCCGTGGCTGTGGTATGTCTCGCGCGCCGCCGGTATGGTCACCCTCGTGCTGCTGGCCCTGGTCGCGCTGCTCGGAATGTTCACGGCCGCGCGGGTGCGCCCCCGACTCGCGGTATCGGCCGTGGCGATGGGTCTGCATCGCACGCTGGCCCTCGGCACGATCGTCTTCCTGGCCGCGCACGTCGTGACCGCGACGGTCGATACGTACGTCCATCTCGGATGGCTGTCGACGGTGGTGCCGTTCACGGCCGGTTACGAACGGCAATGGGTCGCGCTGGGCACCCTCGCCCTGGATATCCTGCTGGCGGTCGTCGCGACGTCCGTGCTGCGCCACCGGCTGCCGATCCGGATATGGCGTGCGGTGCACCTGCTCGCGTACGTGATGGCGCCGGCGGCGGTCGTGCACGGACTGACGATGGCCTCGGCGCACGATCCGGCGCTGTTCGCCGTCACCGTGGCCTGTGGTGTGGCGCTGGCGGGCGGCGCCGTATGGCGCTGGGTCCTTCCCGACGCGGACCGACATCGCCGCTCGGACATCGCCGCTCAGGAGTGGACGTGACCGGACTGGTGGAGATGCTGGCGGCCGCCGGGCTGCGCGGCCGCGGCGGAGCGAACTTTCCCACCGCCGCCAAACTCGAACTCGCCGCCCGCCACCGGGCCGAGCTGATCGTCAATGCCTGTGACGGAGAATGGGATTCGGCCAAGGACGCGTGGGTCGTCGCGCATCATCTGCCCGAGGTGCTCGACGGCGCCCGGCGCATTATGGCGCAACGGGTGCGGGTGGCCGCGCACCGCGGTTCGCGGACCCTGGCGGTACTGGAGGCGGCGGGGGTCGACACCCTCGCCGTGCCCCCGCGGTACGTGTCGTCGGAGGAATCGGCGCTGGTCCGGCTGGCGCACGGCGGTCCGGCGCGACCGGTGATGCGGTTCGCCCCGATCACGGGCGGCGGCCGGGACCCGCGCGGGCGACGACTCGCGCCGACACTGGTTCTCAACGTCGAAACGGTGTGGCGGATCCAGCAGATCGCGGAATACGGGCCCGGCTGGTTTCGCTCCTACGGCACTGCCGACGAGCCCGGACCGCGCCTGGTGACCGTTGCCGACGGGGTCCGCGCCCCCGGTGTCCATGCCGCGGAGGCGGGCCTGCCGGTCTCCGAAATCCTCGATCGGGCAGGCGGTCTCACCGCCTCTCCGCAAGCGCTGTGGGTGAACGGTCTGAGCGGCGGATTCCTGCCCGCCGAGGCGCGACATACGCTGTGGTCGCGATCAACCTTGGCGCCGTTCGGAATCGGGACCGGCGTCGGCACCTTTCGTGTCCTCACCGCCGGCAGCGATCCGTGGCAGGTGGTGCTGTCCGCGCTGACCTATGCGGCGGGAGAATCCGCCGGCCAGTGCGGCCCGTGCATGTTCGGATTGCCCGCGCTGCGCGACGATCTGAGCGACCTGCTCGAGCGGCGAGCCTCGGCCGAGACCGCCGAGCGGCTCCTGCGCGGGCTCACCCGTGTTCCGGGGCGAGGTGCTTGCCGGTTTCCCGACGGTGTGGCGCGGTTCCTGGCTTCCGCGCTGGACGTGTTCGGCACCTCGCTGCTCGTCGAAAGCCCAGGGAGCGAGCAATTTTCGGCGCACAAGGATGAATCGTGTCCCTGACAACTCGAGCCCTCGGTATCACCCGGCCCCCGTCCGGCGTCCTGGCGGTCGATCGCATCGCCTGCACCGGCCACGGCATCTGCGCGCACGTGCTGCCGGAGCAGATAGTTCTGGACGACTGGGGTTATCCCATCCTCACCGGCTCCGAACCGGACCCCGCCCTCGCGACCGAGGCGATCAAACTCTGCCCGGCTGCGGCCCTGCGCTGGGTCGGGCCGCCGGTCCGCTGACGAGAGATATGTTGGCGCCCAGCGCAATTGAGATCACAGCTCCGTGCGCGCCGTCATCACCGTGGGCGCCGATGTGCCGGACCACCCGCACGGCGAGGCGCAGGTCGCGATGACCGCATCGGTGATCGTGCCGTCGCTGTAGAGCGTGGTTCGCAGGACGGCCTGTGCCGGGTAGCCGCAGGCCTGGCATTTGCCGAAGTAGTTGAGAATTTCGCGCGATCGGACAGCGGCGATACTGCGCCGCCCGGATGCGCCGTCCGGATGGATGATTTCGCTGGGCACGGTGATCCTTCGATTCGGTGGACCCGGTGGCGTCGGTGAACGACAATCGAGCCGGCCGGGATCCGCTGCCGAGACCGGCGATCCCCCTGCGACATCGCCGGGCTCACGCACCGGTCGTGCCGGGCCCGTCGTGGTCACACCCGTGGGCCGTTCGCATCCGACGGTCGGCGGCACCCTTCCATGTTAATCCTTGCAACTCCGGATGTGCAGGAATTATCGGTAACTTCCAGCTCGCGGACGACTTCCTGGGCTGCCGCCTCTGATCGTATGAGCACCGACTATTCACCGTCCGGCCAGTTCCGGGCGACAACTTCACAAAACGTGAATTTCCAGTAACATACGCATCTGCGGGCCCGCGAATCGCCGGGGGACCGCGGCCGACGGGCAAGGGTGCCCGTATCCGGTGCCTGCGAGAGGCGCGTGCACCGGATGTCCGGCCGATGGGTGAAAGGACTTGCGTCGCAATGCTGAAGCGACTCGATCGGCTACTGAGCTACGAGATGAAGGTGTCCGAATTCCTCGGGACACTCATCATTCTCGCCGTGCCCTACGGCATCATCGGGGTGATCTGGACCCTGACGCACACCTCGCACCTGAAGCAGATGCATGGCATCGACGTGGTCATCTCCTTCCTGGGATCGATCGTGTGCTGGCCCGTGCTCACCTTCTCGAACGTCTGCATGACCTAGTCATGATGGCGCTGGTGTGGCTCATCGACATCGTGGTGATCGGAGTCAAGATCCTCGGTGGGCGAATCAAGGTCAATCCTGTTCTCCGATTCGGCCTGTGGGTCGCGGTGTCGTGTGCGGTGGGCGCCGGGATCGCACTGCTCGGGGCGCTGGTGGTGCTCCTGCAGCACTACTTGGAGAATCTCCCCGAATAGACCCGGTGGTGGTCGTCTGAAGACGGAATATTCCATAACTTGATGCCGCCGCGTTCTACGCTCAATCCTGTGTAATCTCGCGCCCGACCTGATTCGATATGCGAGAACAGTCGATAACTTACTATCTTGTGTCGCACCGAATCGGTGTGTAACACTTCACACGCTCAACGCCCGGCAGCTCGGTTGCGGCTGTCCGCGACAACTGGTGAGCGTGAGAAAGGAACGACCGCTGTGACGTCGACCCGAGCCTCCGATCGGCCGGACCCGCCGGCTCCGCCGTGGCGGACCACCGACGAGGGCGAACTGCAGCGACTCGTCGATGCCGCCGGCGGCCTCTGGCGCCGGCATCCGCAACGTTCGCTGGAAACCCTCGGCCGGCAGGTCGCGCTGGGGCGAGAGGCGTTCGTTCAGCTCTTCGTCGCGATGATCCAGCGCCGGTTCCCGTACCAGGAGTTCATCAGGCAGTGCGCCTTCATGGCCAACGTCTCGGCCGCCCCGACGGTGTTCGTGGCCATCCCGATCGCGGTCGTGGTGTCCATCGAGGTCGGTGCGCTGGTGAACCAGGTGGGCGCGACGACGTTCATCGGTTCGGTTGCCGCACTGGGGATCATCCGTCAGGGCGCGCCGCTGGTCTCCGCGCTGATGATCGCCGGCGCGGTGGGTTCGGCGATCTGTGCCGACCTCGGCTCGCGGACGATCCGCGAGGAGATCGACGCCATGCGGGTGATGGGTGTCGATCCGGTGCGCCGGCTGGTCGCTCCGCGGCTGGCCGCGGCGGTGCTGGTGAGCGTATTGCTCTGCGGCTTCATAGTTTTCGTCGGATTCGCGACGGCGTACATGTTCAATGTGTACGCCCAATCCGGCACTCCCGGATCGTTCATCGGATCGTTCGCGTCGTTCGCGGTGGCCAGCGATCTGTTGATCGCCTTGACGAAGGCCGCGATCTTCGGCGCGCTCACGGCGATCATCGCCTGCGATGTGGGTCTGCACACCAGCGGCGGCCCGGCCGGTGTCGCGAATTCGGTGAACTCCGCGGTGGTCAGCTCGGCGCTGATGTTGTTCGCCACCAACATCATTCTGACCCAGCTGTCGAATACCCTGCTCCCGACGAAGGTCGCCTGAGATGGCCAGCTCCTACACGCCGCCCGCGGCCCGGCCGCTGCGGGCCGTCGGACATGCGGCGCTGGCCCCCGTGCACGCGAACCAGCGCCTCGGGCATCAGGCCATCACCTTTTTCCAGGCACTGGCCGCGATACCGTTCGTGGTCAAGCACTATCGGAAGGAGCTCGCCCGGCTGACGGCCGATGTGAGCTGGGGCAACGGGTCGCTGATCGTCGGTGGCGGCACCATCGGCGTCGTCTTCATCCTGTGTTCGTTCGGCGGGATCATCGTCGGAATGGAGTCGTTCACGGCGTTGAACCTCCTGACCATGAGCCCGCTGACCGGCGCCATCGCCGGTTTCGCGACCACCCGGGAATTGGCGCCCATTCTGGCGACCCTGGCCTTCGCGATTCAATCGGGCTGCCGGTTCACCGCGCAGCTGGGCTCGATGCGGATCTCCGAGGAGATCGACGCGCTGGAATCGTGCGCGATCCGCCCGCTGCCCTACCTGGTCAGCACCCGGATGATCGCGGCGACGGTGACGATCGTCCCGCTCTACAGCGTCGGTCTGGCCGCCGCCTACCTGACCACCAAACTCACGGTGCTGTTCCTCGGCGGCACCACCGCGGGGACCTACGACCACTACTTCTTCCAGTTCCTGATCGGGCCGGACGTGTTCTATTCACTGCTGAAGGTCGTGATCTTCACCCTGCTCGCCACCTTCATCCAGTGCTACTACGGCTATGTCGCCAGCGGCGGGCCGGAGGGAGTCGGCGTGGCGGCCGGGCGGGCGATCAAGATGGTGATCGTCGTGATGGTGTTCGCGAATCTCTTTCTCACCCTGGCTATCTGGGGCATCGACCCCGGATTCCGGATCTCAGGATAGGTGTCGTTCGTGATTCTCGATCCCAGTGGCCGCGGTGCGACCGCTCGCCAGCTCACGCTGGCCGGTCTCGCGATGCTGCTCGTGGTGGCCGCGCTGCTGTATCTGCTCGCGCTGCGCTACACCGGTCGTTTCACCGAGAAGGTGCCCGTCCACGCCGTTCTCACCAGTACCGGAGACGGGCTGCCCAAACATGCCGACGTGAAATTCCGCGGCATGGTCGTCGGCACCGTCGATTCGGTCGAGGTGGTGGCGAAAGGGGAGCGCCAGCGCGCCGACATCGCGCTGAAACCACATGTCGCCGAGGCGATTCCGGCCAATGTCACCGCCCGTGTCATTCCCAACAACCTGTTCGGCGTGACCGCGATCGAATTGGTCGACAACGGGCCCGATGCCGTGAAACTGCATTCCGGCTCGACCATCGCGCAGGACACCGGTGCCGCGACCATCCAATTGCAGACCACGCTGAACGTGCTGCGCAATGTGCTGAGCAATATTCAGCCCGAGAAGCTGGGCCGGGTGCTGGCGACGCTGTCCGCGGCGCTGGAACCGTCGGCGCGGGTGCCGGGTTCGACCGTGGAGCGGCTCGACACCTGGCTCACCCAGATTCACGACATTCCCGATATCGGCGACCTGCTGGGTGATCTGGGCCGTGCCGCCACCGCACTGAGCCAGTCGGCGCCGGAATTGGTGGGAGTGCTGTCGGACTCGGTGACGACCGCGCGTACCCTCACCGAGCGCCGCTCGAATCTCGTTGCGCTGCTGACGAATGCGGGCGGCGCGGTCGACTCGGTCAACCACCTGTTCGCACGCAATCCGGATTCGGGCAAATTCCTCGTCGCCGGGCTGGACGATCTGTTCGGCGGCCTGGCCAGGGATCCGGAGGCGATTCCGTTCACCGCCGCCAACCTCAACACGGCGTTGCAGCGTCTGAAGACCACGTTCCACTGGGGTCCGAAACAACAGATGGTGTGGGCGATGGACGCCTCGCTCACACCGTTCCAGCAGTACACCGCGAAGGACTGCCCGCATTACGGCGACGAGTACGGTCCGCGCTGCGGTGGTGCGTCGGTGCCGAATGTGGCTCCGCCGCAAGAATATCCGCAACAGCAGCTGCCGCGGTGGCTCGACGCGGCCGGACCCCGTCCGACGCCGGCTCCCGCCGCGCCGGCCGCGCCCGCGCAGCAGCCGCTGGTCCCCGGCCTGCCCGCCCTGCCCGGTGTTCCGGCGCTGCCCGGTCTGCCGAGCCTGCCGCTGATCCCCGGCATCACCGCACCGGCCGCCTACCGCGCCACGCCCGGTGATCCGGCGGCCACCCGTCCCGCCGCCCTGCGCGGGGCCGCCGCGGTCGCCGCGGTGGTCGGCGGGCCGCCGAATCTGGCGCAGCTCCTGCTGCTGGGGCCGGTCCTCGCCGGGGGCTACCTGACCGTCGGTGAGACGCCGGAAGGCGGTGTGACACAGTGAAATCGACGAAGGCACTGATCGGTTTCGGCATCTTCGCGGTCGTCGCGATCGCGCTGACCTCGACCATCTACGGCACTCTGCAACGCACGGTGCCGGGCTCGACCAGCCGGTATTCGGCCGTCTTCTCCGATGTGCTCGGACTGCGGGTCGGCGACGACGTGCGCATGGCCGGGGTGCGGGTCGGCCGGGTCGACAAGATCGACTTCGTCGGCGACTACAAGGCCGGCGTGGAGTTCAGCATCCGGAGCAACCAGCATCTGACCACCACGACCAAGGCGATGGTGCGCTACCAGAACCTGATCGGCCAGCGCTACGTCGCGCTGGCGCCGGGGAAGGAGGCGGGCACATCGTTGCCGGCGGGTGGGCGAATTCCCCTCGAGCACACCGAGCCGTCGTTCGACGTGTCGGCCTTGCTGTCCGGCTTCGAACCGCTGTTCTCGGTGCTGCAACCCGATCAGGTGAATTCGCTGTCCGAGACGCTGATTCAGGCGCTGCAGGGCAACCAGGTCTCGCTGAGCACCTTGATCACCCAGGCCGCGCAGCTGGCCGGAACCTTCGGCCGGCGCGACAAGATCCTCGGTGACGTGGTCTCGAACCTCGGCAGCGTGATGTCCGGCCTGGCACATCGCAGCAACGAGCTGGAGACACTGATCACCCAGACCCGTTCGCTGATGGACGGGCTCTACGCCCAGGGTGAGGCGCTGAAGTCGTCGGTCGACCAGGTCGCCACCTCGACCGATTCGCTGGTCGGATTGGTGGCCCAGGTCAAGCCCGGCATCGCGGCCGCGCAGAACAAGGCGACCACCGGTGTGGCGCTGCTGCTGCTCAACGGCGCGTCGCTGGACCGTGCGGCGGTGCAATTGCCGAACGTGCTGAACCGGGTGGCTCAGTTCTCCAGTTACGGCGCCTACGGCAACGCCTACTTCTGCGGTCTCGACGTCTCGCTGTGGGGCGTGCTCCTGCCGCCGGGCCTGTTCTCCCAGATCGGTGGCAACGCGCATTCGGAGGTGTGCCGGTGATGGCGAGGTTCGCGCGACCGAGGTTGCCGAAGATGTTCGGCTTCCTGCGCAACCGGTATCTGCGGCTCGGCCTGATCGCCTCGGCGACCGTGCTGATCCTGCTGCTCGGCTCCAGCGCGCTGACCCAGGCGCGTCTGGGGGACAAGACGATTCACGCCGAATTCGCGCAAGCCGCGGGGCTGCGTCCCGGTGCGACCGTCGACGTCTCGGGGATCGAGGTGGGTGCGGTGCGGGCGGTGCGGCTCGACGGCGCCAAGGTGGTCGCGGATCTGAAGGTGCGCGGCGATCTGCGGCTGGGACCGGACGCGCGGGCGGCGATCAAGATGTCGACCATCCTCGGGCGGCTGCACGTGGACCTCGTACCGGGGAACGGAAAAGGTTTGCCGGGCAACCGGATCAAGCTCGATCACACCAGCGTGCCCTACAACCTGAGCAAGGTGATCCAGGACCCGCAGTACAAGGCCTCGTTCGAACGGATCGAGCGGATCGACCCGCAGAAGTTGCGGGAGGCGCTCGACACCATGAACCAGCAGATGGGCGACTCGCCGCAGCTGGCGGTGCAGGCGCTCGACAGCATCGGCTCGCTGGCCAAGGTGATCAACGACCGCCGCGACGAGGTCGACACCCTGCTGAAGGGGATGGATCAGGTCTCCCAGCTGGTCGCCGACAACCAGAACAGCGTGCTGATGCTGCTGACCCGTGGCGAGGCCATCGGCCAGGCGGTGCAGAAGCGCCGGCAACTGCTGAAGAACCTGCTCGACAATGTCGCCGCACTGTCGAAGTTGCTGCAGGACATGGGGTTGGAGAACAACAACCAGTTCGGCCCGATGATCCGGGATCTGAACACCATGTCCGAGGGGCTGGAGAAGAACAAGACCAACCTCGACCGGCTCTACGAGATCATGCCGGTCACCTTGCGGCAGTTCAACAACGTATTGGGCAACGGACCGTACGGCGATGTGTATGTGCCGTGGGGACTGTTCCCCGACAACTGGATCTGTTTCGCACAGGTCGTTCAGGGGTGTAAGTGATGAAACTGCGCGCACTGGCCCAACTCGCCGCGGTGTGCCTGGTCGCCTCCGCCGGCTCGGGCTGTTCGCTGCTGCCGGGTTCGCTCGGCACGACCACCGACGAGGTGCTCGGCGACAACATGCGCATCAGCGCCGATTTCGACAACGTTGCCGGGCTCTACGCCGGCAACGAGGTCGATGTGCTGGGTGTGCCGGTCGGCACCGTCGAATCGGTCGAGGCCAAGGGCACCTACGTGCAGGTGGTCATGAAGGTCGACAAGAGCGTGAAACTGCCCGCCGACGCCATGGCCGCACTGGTGAATCCACAGCTGATCACCAACCGCCACGTCGAACTGGCGCCGGCCTACGACGGAACCGGCCCCACCATGGCCGACGGCGCGCATATTCCGTTGCCGCGCACCAGGACACCGGTGGAGCTCGACCGCATCATGCAGACCTTCGACCAGCTCGGGGCATCGCTGAAGGGCGACAGCGACACCGGGCCGATGGCCAGCCGGGTGTTGTTCCCGCTGCTCAACGGCAACGGCGACAAACTGCGCGAAACCCTGGACGCGCTGTCGGGCGCGTTCGAGACGACGTTCGCCAACAAGGACCAGATCTCCAATACGATCGTCAAGCTCAACGACGTCACTCAGGTCATCGCCCAGAACGATCAGACCGTGCGGGATTTCAGCGGCCGGCTCACCGAATTGCTGAAGCTGATGGGCGATCAGGCGCCCGGCTTACAGGCGGTGCTCACCCAGCTCAACGATTTCGTCGCCAATACCGCCACGGTGGTGGGGCAGAACAAGGACCAGCTCGCCGGAGCTCTGACCCGGTTCGTCGCAATCAGCGATCAGATGCGCGCCAATGCCCGCAATCTCACCGAAATCGTGGATGTCGCACCGCTGATGTTCGAGAACCTGGCCAACGCCACCAGTTACGAACATCAGGCGCTGCGCCTGCACGGCCTGCTCGACAAATCCGTGCTCGACGGTGAAGCGCTGTCCACCTTCTGCGAGCGGGTGATGATGCGCCTCGACGGCTGCCGGACCGGAAGGATCGCCGATATGGGGCCCGATTTCGGACTCACCGCCGCACTTCTGGGGATCAGCGGAAAATGACACGATCACAGCGCAGAGCATCCCGTCGCGGCCTCGTTGTCATCGCCCTCGCGAGCGCCACCACACTCGGCATCAGCGGATGCGGGCTGACATTGGAGAATGTGCCGATGCCCAAGCCGGGTATCGGCGGTCCCGGCTACACCGTGCACGCCGCGTTCACCGATGTGCTGAATCTGCCCGATCACGCGCACGTGCGCATCGGCGGCACCGATATCGGCACCGTCACCGGTATCGAGACCACGAATTTCGTCGCCGATGTGCGGATGCAGATCAGATCCGACATCGTGCTGCCGCGCGGGACGACGGTGGAATTGCGCCAGGCCACGCCGCTGGGTGATATGTCGGTGGCCATGACCCTGCCGTCCGCGCAGGAGGCGGGCCCGCCGTTGCGCGACGGAGACACCATCGGCGTCGATCACACCGGCACCGCCGCCTCCGTCGAGCAGTTGATGATGTCGGTGGCCATGCTGGTCAACGGCGGCGGTATCAACCAGGCCGCGCAGATCACCACGCAGATGAATTCGATGTTCGCCGGGCGCGGACCGCAATTGGCGCATCTGCTGAGCGAGATGACCGGCGTCATCTCCGCGCTCAATCAGCGCACCGGCGATATCGACGCGACCCTCCAGGGTTTGAATACCCTCTCCGGCGAATTGGCCAGGCGCAAAAAGGAACTCGGCGCGGCGGCCGACACCTTCCCGCAACTGCTCGGCCTGGTGAACGAGAACAATCAGCGCATTGTGGATCTCACGACGAAGGTGTCGACCACCATGGCGGCGCTGGGCGATTTCACCGATACCACCAGCCCGCAGTTCCTGAGCCTGTTCGACAGCATTCAGAAACTCATGTCGGGCTTCACGGAAATGGGCGGCAATCTCACCGAGGCGCTCAACGGGCTCAACGACATCTATCCGCCGCTGATGGCCAGCCTGCGGGGTTCCGGACTGGCCGTCATGCCCGTGGTGTCGTATCTGAGTATCGGAGCACTCAGTGATCCGCACGGCAGCCGGTGGCCCGAAATCGGCGACGTTCCGGCGTTCGCGGGCAGTTTGGCGCAAGTATTCGAGAAAGTGTTCGGCCGGGTCGTCAGTCCGCCGCAGCCGGTGCCGGGTACGACGCCTCCCGGCGCGAATCCGCCGGACGCGCCCGGTGCGCCGACCGAACCTTCCCAGCAGGGTGGTGAGCGATGAATACTCCGCTGTGGAACTGGGTGGTGCGGCGGCGCATCGCTCTGGCCAACCTCAGCCTGATCGTGGTGCTGGTGATCGGGTCCGGATATCTGGCCCGGTATGTGTTGCGGTTCAATCCGATTCCGCACACCTTCACCGTCACCGTGCAACTGGCGACCTCGGGCGGCATCCTCCCGGGCAACGACGTGACCTTCCGCGGCACCCGGGTCGGCAAGGTCGCCGATGTGCGGGTCTCCGGGGACGGAATCGACGCGATCGCCGAGATCGACGACAGCGCGAAGATTCCCGTCGGCGGTGCGGTGCACGTCGGCCGGCTGTCCGCGGCGGGCGAGCAGTACCTGGACTTCCGGCCCGACGCCGATACCGGTCCGTATCTGTCCGAGGGCGCCGTGGTGGAGCGCGCACGCACCAGCGTGCCGATCCCGGTGCAGAATCTGCTGACCGACCTCAGCGGATTCATCGGCGGATTGAATCCGGACCGGCTCACCGTCATCGTCGACGAGCTGGACACGGCGCTGGGCGGGGGCCCGGATCGATTGCGCAACATGATCTCCGGGATCAGCCGTGCGATGGCGGGGTTGTCCGATCTGCTGCCGCAGACCCAGCAGCTGCTCGAGAACCTGCAGGTGATCGCGGAGACCACCTCGCACGCCCAGCCCGACCTGAGCACCCTCACCGCGGCGGGCAGCGCGCTGTTCCAACAGGCCACCGCCGCCGACAACGAAATCCGGAAGTTCCTCGACCAGGGCCCGGGTGAACTGGCGACCCTCGGTGACGTGGTGGCGAAGAATCAGGATCCGCTGACCGATCTGGTCACCAATTTCGTCGCCATCACCAAGGCCGCGAAACTGCGCCAGCCGGCGATCGAGGCACTGTTTCCCGCACTGCGCCAAGGCATTCAAGCGCTCGGGGTGCCCGCCCACGACGGCGCGTATCACACGCTCGCCGACTTCTGGCCGCGTCCGACCTGCGACTACGACACGATTCCGGTCACCCCGACCAAGATCATGACCGACACCCGGGTGCGGCTGTACAACTACTGCCTCACCGCCGATCCCGCACTGCAGGTGCGTGGTTCGGCCAATGCGCCGCGGCCGAACCTCCCCGACAACGGATCCGGACCGCCGCCGGGAGTCACCGGCAACGAGATGTCGCGGCCCATCCCGTCCGGCCCCATACCCGACAACTAGGAAGCGAACACGATGAGCGACAAGGAAAGCGGAGGCGCCGAGAAGCGCGAACCCACGGTCGACGCCGTCGACGAACCGGAGACCGCGGCAGCTGTGGAACCCGACACGGCCGGATCGGATGCGGCGGGGACATCCGACACCGGCGAGTCGAATCCCACTGAAACGAATCCCACCGAAACGCCCACCGCGGCAAAGAGTTCCCCACTATCGCGACTGCGTCCGGCCGCCGGCGGACGCGGTGTGCGGATCGGCCTGCGGGCGGCGGTGGCCGTGGTCCTGGGCGCCGCGATCGGCGCGAGTATCTACTTCTACCTGCAGAACAAGGATCACGAGGAGGTGCTGGACGCGCAGGCGCAGGCCCGCCGGGCCGCCTGCGCCTATGGTCCCGTGGTCTCGACCTACGATTCCAAACATCTCGACCAGTACGTTCGCGATGTGCTGGCCGGCGCGTCCGGTGAGTGGAAGAAGCAGTTCGAATCCAACAGCAAGGATCTCAGCGACGTCCTGGCCAAGGGCGAGGTCGTCGCGAAGTCGACCGATGTGCAGTGCGCGATCCGTTCCGGGGACAAGAATTCCGCGGAGGCGATCGTGGTGATCGGGCAGACCATCACCAGCTTGGGCACCCAGGGCAAACCGGAACCGGGACAGCTGTCGACGGTGATGCGACTGCAGAAGCAGGGCGACCGCTGGCTGGTCGACAAGATCAGTACGCCGCTGACTCCGCTGCCGCCGCAGTCGTAGCGGTCCTCGGCGAAAAGGATTGGCAGACAATTTGAGTCGCGCACAGGACGGTCGCGCGAAGGCGACGGCGCCGGCCACGCACAACCCCGAACGCGTGATCCGCCGCCGGCCCAAGAACCGCCGGGCGCAGATCGCCTCCGCCTCGGCGGCGGCCTTCGGATCGCTGGGCTATCACGGCGTGAGCATGGAGGATATCGCCGCCCGGCTGGGGATTTCCTCGGCGGCGCTGTACCGGCACTATCCGAGCAAGTACGCACTGTTCCGCGAGGAGCTGCTGCGTTTGTCCGCCGCCGCGGTGACGGCGGTGACGCTGCCCGCGGAGGTGCAGGGCCACAGCGCGGAAGCGCGACTCGGACTCGTCATCGACGCCATCGTGGCCGATACCATCGCCAACCGGCCGACGGCCGCGCTGGCGCGGTGGGAGGCCCGCTACCTCGATCGCGACGACCGCCGGACCTTCGACGAACGGTTCGAGACCGCGATCTCCGCGCTGCGTGCGCTGATCGGCGAACTACGCCCGGAATCGGCCCGCCGCGAGGGTCTGGTGCGCGCGGTCGCGACCTTCAGTGTGGTGAGCAGTATCGGCGACCACCACGCGCATCTGCCGGCGAAATCGCTCGCGGTGGTGCTGAGCGAGGCCGCCTGGTCGTTGATCCGAACCGACCTGCCGGTTGCCGCCGACCCGCCGGAACCCTTGCGGGCGAACGATATTCCGCCATCGTTCAAACATCAGGTGCTGCTGAACAAGGCGGTCGAGCTGTTCCACGAGCGGGGTTACCCGAATGTGAGCGTGGAGGAGATCGCGGCGGCGGCCGAACTGTCGGCGGCCTCGGCGGTGTACCGGTACTACCGCAGCAAGGATGCCCTGCTGGCGGCGGCATTCCGGCGGGTGGCCGACCGGATGGCCGCCGCGATCGCACCCGCGGTGGAGGCGTCGCAGACCTCCGAGGAGGCGCTGGCGAAACTGATCGACCTCTATGTCGCGGGATCGTTCGCCGAGCGCGAGCTGACGTTCGTCTACTACGCCGAATTCGGCAATGTCGGCGCCTACGAGCGGACGGTGCTGCGCAATATCCAGCGGCTGGTGGTGGCCGAATGGGTGGAGCTGCTGGTGGATGCGCGGCCGGAGCTGACGCGGGCGCAGGCTCGCATCCTCGTCCATGCCGGGTTCGGGCTCGTCGTCGGTCTCGGGCGGCTGTTCGGCAACAACCAGCAGATGTGTCCTCGTGCCCATGTGGTCAGGCTGATGGAGATGACGTTGTTCGGGCGACTCGCCACGCGGTAGACGTGCAGCCGTCGGAATGTTCGACAACTTAGTTGGCGGACCTAGGCTTAAGAACCGAATATCGCGGTTCCCGACGCGTTGATCAGATCAGAATTGTGAGTAACATGATGAAGGCCGGGCCGACCCTGAGGAGTATCCGAGGGGGTGTCGCCGTGGCAGAGGGAGAAACCCGCGAGAGCGCCGGTAACCGCGCATCGGTGGTTGTCGCGTCGGCTCCGAGACGAGCCGGTCTGCCGGGTGGGCCCTCGGGCTCCCGTGTCGCATGGTGCCGCCGATCCCGGCGGCACCGCCCGCGCCCCGAAGCGCGGGGCCCGGCGCATCTCCGGTCGCGCCGGCGAAACGTTCCGAGAGAGGACTCGCATGACAACGGCAACGCAGCCTTGGGAGCCGAATTACACCGACCCGCACAGTGATTCCTACATCCCGGAGGAATCCGTGCCGGTCGGGCGGGGCCGGACGGAGGAGGAGCGAGCTCCACACCCCGACCTCGCGCAGACGCCGCCGCTGACGCTGCAGCAGACGCGCATCCACATCCCGGACTTCCATCGCTCGCCGCGCAAGCGCCCCGCGCAACTGCCCGACTCCCTGGATTTCTGGATGTTCGCGGGCGCGGCCGCCAACGTCGCGATGCAGTTCGCGCACCCCGCGGTGGCGGCCGGTGTCATGGAGAGCACCGTGGAATCGGGTGCGCTCATGGTGCATCCGTGGAAACGACTGCGCACCACGGCCTCCTATCTGGCGGTGGCGATTCTCGGTACGCCCGAGGAGAAGAAGGAATTCCGCGAGGCGGTGAACGTCGCGCACCGGCAGGTGCGGTCCAAGCCGGGGTCGAAGGTGAAGTACAACGCCTTCGACCGGAATCTGCAGCTGTATGTCGCGGCCTGTATCTACATCGGGTTCGAGGACTCCCACCAGCTGATCAACGGCAAGATGTCACCGGAGGAACTCGAGGCGTTCTATCAGGGGGCGGATACCTTCGGCACCACGCTGCAGGTGCATCCCGACATGTGGCCGAAGACGCGCGCCGACTTCGACGAGTACTGGGTCGAGGCCTGCCGGCAGGTGATCGTCGACGACGCGTTCCGCGCGTATATCGGTGACCTGCTGCATCTTCGGATGATCCACTGGTACATGCGACTGCTCTTCGGCGGGCTGCTGCGCTTCCTCACCGCCGGATTCCTGCCTCCGCATTTCCGCGAACAGATGGGCGTGGAGTGGAGTGCGGCCGATCAGCGCCGATTCGAGCATCTCTTCCTGTTCGTGGGATTCGTGAACCGGTTCATCCCCAAGTTCATCCGGTTCTCCGGGACGAAGATGATGATGCGCGATGTGCAGCGGCGGATCCGTAAGCAGAAGGTTCTCGTCTGAATTCACCGGTGCGGCACAGCGATTGCTCACCGTGACATGTGCGGCGGATCCGGCCGATCCGCCGCACATTCCGCATTCTCGGGCGGCCACTACGCCCCGCCCTCTCCGCCGCTCGCCGCGAAATCCGGGCTCGCCCCCTTCGGACGGGAACTGGGGACCACGACGCGTTCGCCGCGGTCGGGTGTGTGATAGCGCACTAATAGTTTGTGCACTAACTATTAGCACGCTAATCTGGCTTCGACACGAGGAGGTGCGCCATGACGACCGACGTCGAGGACCCGCTGCGGCTGGACCGGCAGGTGTGTTTCGCGCTGGCCGTCGCGAACCGATCGGTGCTGACGGTGTATCGCCCGCTGCTGGAGCCGCTGGGACTGACCCATCCGCAGTATCTGGTGATGCTGGCCCTGTGGGGTGAGGCGCCCATGTCGGTGAAGGCCATCGCCGAGGCGATCCAACTCGATTCCGCCACGCTGTCCCCCCTGCTCAAGCGGCTCGAGTCGGCGGGCCTCATCACCCGCCGCCGCGATCCGCGCGACGAACGCACACTGCTGATCGATCTGACCGACGCCGGGTGGGCGCTGCGCCGCCAGGCCGAGCGGATCCCACCGGCGGTCGTGCGGCGGCTGGGCGTCAGCCTGGCCGATCTGGAGGAACTACGCGAGGTGCTGACCCGCGTCAACGAGGCCGCACGGCGAGCCGCGCTCGCCGATACCCAGGGAGCTACCGATGAGTGAGCAGAAGCCGAATCCGGTTCAGCGCGTGCGCTATATCTGCGGCGCCACCCTGCCGCCCTCGATGCGGCAGTGGGTGCTTCGCGATCTGACCGGGCCGGGCGCCGCCCGCCGCTACCTGCTGCGGTTCCTGGTGCCGATCATCCCCGTGCTGTGCCTGTTCCTGCTGGTTCCGGGCCCGCTG
Organism: Nocardia sp. MDA0666; assembly: GCF_003023875.1. Classification (NCBI taxonomy): domain Bacteria; kingdom Bacillati; phylum Actinomycetota; class Actinomycetes; order Mycobacteriales; family Nocardiaceae; genus Nocardia; species Nocardia sp. MDA0666. The sequence continues at coordinate 201,751 of NZ_PYHT01000005.1, read as the reverse complement.
TGGATCGGATTGTCGATGGCGGCGCTGCTGTACGTGCCGCTGGTCTACTTCACCATCGCGCTGATGTACGTGTATCGGCGGCATCGCCTGCTCAAGCATGGACTCGACCCGGAACTGGCCGATGTCGCGGAAAGGCAGCGTGCGGCGGCCGAACGCGAGCAGTACGAACTGCGGCACGGTCGCGGCTGACGGCCGCGTGGTCGCGGAATGTGTGCCCGCCGAACCGATTCCGCGCCGCGACTCGAATGACCGGTCCGGCTCGTCGCGGCCCGCGGTCGGTTATCGGGGGTGTACTGTAAGTCCTGTCGGTAATCGCACAGTGCGCTGTGCGCGCGAGCGGTGCGGCCGATTCGCTGGCCGGACGGGCCGTCGATGGTGAGAATCTGAAGGACATCCGATATGAGTGAGCAGCCGAATCTGTTCAGCCACAGTCCGGTACCCATCGAGACGCCGGCGCCCGCCGGCGGGGTGGCGCATCGTCCGCTGTTTCGCAGTGCGAGTTCCCCGGCCGGACCCGAGGGCGGGGAGGCGCCCGCCGACGACGTAGCCCGATAAATGACGCGGCGCCCGTCGCCGGCCGGTCCGGGTACCTCGGACACGATCCGGCAACGGGCGCGCCCGTATGAACAAGGCGCGACCTGGGCGAACGGGTGGTGACACGCGGTGGCGGACGGAATTGATACGAAAGCTATATCCGTCGCGACCGAACCGTTAGCAAATCCTCATCGAATTGCCGATTTCCGACCCCAGATACCGATCAGAGGCTCGAAGGGCACTTCCGTGCTCCGGTAGTGTCGGTCCCGCAATCATTCGGCTAACGAATCGGCGGGGTAGTCACGCCCAGGCGTTACCTGCTGGGGACGGAGTCCGGCATGAGTGCTGTGACTTTCGGTTCTCCGGATATCCGGGGGCACGTACAACGGTTGTCGGCCGGCATCACCGACGCGCAATGGCTGCGAGTGGCCGCGGAAACCTCGGCCGCCTGCATCACCGCCGCGGTCGCCGGGCTGGCCATGATGATGCCGATCAGCCAGTCCTGGCTCTCGCCGGGGTCGGCGCTGCAGGTCGACCTGCTGATCTTCAATATGCCGCTGGCCCTGACCGCCGGAGCGCTGATCGCGGTGATCGCGGTCTCGGTGTCGGCGGCGATCGGCAATAGTCGCCTGGCCTGGTGCGCCGTCTTCTGTGCGACCGCGACGATGCTGGTCAATCACACCCTGCTCGTGCGGCTGGAGACCCGGACACTGTCGACGCTCAACTATGTCGACTCCATGCTCGCGGGCGTGATCCTGGGCTGTCTGGCCGCGGCGGTCTGGCATCGCCGCGCGCCGGCCGGGGGTTATCTGTTCGGTGCGCTGGCCTCGATTCTGTTCGCCGACCTCACCCAGGCGCCGGATTTCGCGTCCGCCGTCCCGGGGGAGGGCATCCTGCGCGGGGCGCCCCCGGTCTGGCTGATTCTCGTCGCACTGGGACTGATGCTGTGCACGGCCGTGCTGTTCCGGCAGGAGCGGCAACCCGAACCCGACGACAGTGCGGTGGTGCCGCTGAAACCGGTGGTGTCGGCCGTCGTGATCGTCTCGGCGACCCTGGCCACGTCCGTGTGGATGGCCCGCGGCGGCGCGCTCGTGTCGATTCTGGTGGGCGGGGCGATACTGCTGCTCGCCACCACGGTGGCGGCGCTGCTGCTGCCCGAACGGGACGGAATGCTGATCGTGGTCATGGTGGCCTTCGCCTCGGCGGGGTCGGCTCTGCTCACCGTTCCCCGGCCCTCCTGGTCGACCGTGCTGGTGGTCGCGGCCGCGGGCGCCGGGCTCTACGCCGGATGGCGAATCCGGCTGCCGATGCCGGCCGTCGCGGGCTCGGTCGTGCTGGCGATCGCGGCCGCGGTGAGTGCCGCGCTGGTCGACGTGCCGACGGCGGCGGTGACCGTGCCGAGCTGTATCGCGCTGGCGGCAATGGCGGGCTACGCCCTGGGATGTGCGATCGGCCCGCGTGCGACCAGCGCGGTCGTCGGGATCGTCATCCTCTTCGTGCCCTCCGCGGGGGTGGCGCTGCAGGGTCGTGACCTGGGCCGGCTCGAATATTCCCACACCTGGTTCCGCAGTGCCGAGGCGGCCGTCACCGCGGTACCGGGGATCGTCGCCGCCGGAATCGGGATCGGCTGCGCCGCCATCGTGCTCCTGATCGGGCGGCTCAGGCCGGAGGATGCCCTCGGCCGGCGCAGGGCCGGGGATGTGGCGGGACCCGAGCCGAATCCGGCTCAGGCGCGGCGCAATTCGCTCACCACGTCGAAGTCGACGCCGTCGGCATCGGCGAGGTAGACGGGCTGGGTGGTGTGGGCGCCGCGGACCTTCACCTCACCGCGCGGGCCGCCGTAGCGCACCCGGGCGGCATGGCGCTCGATATCGCGCACGTCGAGGCTGCGCGCCGCCTCCGCCAGTGAGGCGAACAGCAGCAGACCCTCGTAGCAGGATTCGCCGATATTGTTCAGCGCCGGAGCGAAGGTGCCGTACCGGGCGGTGTAGCGGCTGCCGAATTCCATCGCCTCGGGCGACACCACGCTCTCGAAATAGCCTGAGGCGGTGAACAATCCACGGGTACTGTCCGGGCCGCCCGCGTACAGGACGTCCTCGCCGATCATCATGCTCAGCCGCAGCCGGTCTTCGTCGAGGCCGGCGCGGGCGAAGGCGCGATTGAACGCTGCGCAGTCGGCACCGACCATCAGCAGCAGCACTCCCTGGGCGGAGGAGCGTCGAATCAGGTCGAGGGCCGGCCCGAAGGCGCGGCTGCCGAGCGGGACGAATGTCTCGCCGACGATGTCGATATCCCCGAATGCCGCCGCCTCCCGGGTGACCCGGGCGGTTTCGCGCGGCCACACGTAATCGTTGCCGACGATGCACCAGCGGCGGATGCCCTGTTCCGCGCGCAGCCAGCGCAACGCCGGGAAGAGCTGATGGTCGGGTGTCTCGCCGACCATGTAGACGCCGTCGGAATTCTCGCCGCCTTCGTAGAACGTGGTGTAGACGTACGGCACCCGTCCGGCCGTGCGCGGCGTCAGCACCCGGCGGGCGTTGGACAGATGCCAGCCCACGACGCCGTCGACGGAGCCGGTACCGATCATGCGGTCGATGCGCTCGGCCAGCATCGGCAGCGGCGCGCCCGCGTCGACCGTGTGCAATCGCACCGGCCGATCCAGAATTCCGCCCGCGCGATTGATGTCCTCCACCGCCAGCGCGGCGCACGCCTCACAGGACGGGCCGAACAGGCCCGCCGGTCCGCTGCCGGGCACCACCAGCGCGATATCGACGGTGTCGCGCCCGCCGCGGGAGTTCGACACCCTCACCGGAACCTCCGCCGCCCGAAACATCCTTCGCCGAATAGTCGCCCCCCGAACCGACCATGTTAACGACGGCCCGTGACGGTGGTCGAGCCCCGACCTTCCTGGGCAGGTGGAAGCGCCTTGTTTGGCATATACCCCCTGTGGGTATATGGTCGTGGTAGTCGCTCGCGCCGGTCGAGAGGAGTCGTGCACATGCAGGACAACGGTCACGGAACCGTGGTGCTGGATCTGAGTGGCCTGCACTGGGCGAGTCGCCAGCAGGTCGCCACCCGGGTCCTGCAAGCCCGTCCCGGTGTACTCGAGGCCACGGTCAATCCCGCCGCCCAGACCGCGACGGTCGGCTTCGACCCGGCCCGGACCTCGGTCCACGAACTGCGGGAATGGTTGCGCGACTGCGGAATCCACTGCTCGGGACTGTCGGTGCCCCGGCACGTCTGCGACCCGCTGGCCGAGCCGTCCGAACCGGCCGGCGCGCACCGGCACGAACCCGCGGAACCGCCGCACGATCATCACGGCACGCACGATCATCACGACATGTCGATGGCCGCGATGGCCGCCGATATGCGCAACAGATTTTTGGTCGCGCTGGTTTTCTCGGTGCTCGTCATGATGTGGTCGCCGATGGCGACGGATATGTTCGGCATCGACCTGCCGGTGCCGTTCGGGCTGCGCCAGGATGTGTGGGCGTTGTTCCTGAGCCTGCCGGTGATCGGCTATTCCTCGACCATCTTCTTCACCGGTGCGTGGCAGGCGCTGCGGGCGCGGACCCTCGACATGATGGTGCTGGTGGCGGTCGCCATCGGCGCGGGCTGGTTGTATTCGCTGGCCATCACGCTCACGGGCGGCGGCGAGGTCTTCTACGAGGCGTCGACCATGCTCGCCACCTTCGTGCTGCTCGGCCACTGGTTCGAGATGCGCGCCCGCGGCGGGGCCACCGACGCCATCCGCACGCTGCTGGATCTGGCGCCGCCGCGCGCGGTGGTGCTGCGTGACGGCGAGGAGGTGGAGATTCCCACCGCCGAGGTCGCCGTCGGCGATCTGCTGCTCGTGCGGCCCGGTGCCAAGATCCCGGTCGACGGCGTCGTGGAAGACGGCGACAGCGAGGTCGACGAGTCGATGGTGACCGGAGAGAGTCTGCCGGTGCACAAACAACCGGGTGCTCCGGTGATCGGCGCCAGCATCAACGTCGACGGCACCCTGCGCGTGCGTGCGGACAAGGTCGGCTCCGACACCGCGCTCGCGCAGATCGTGAATCTCGTTCAGCAGGCGCAGAATTCGAAGGCGCCGGGCCAGAAGCTGGCCGACCGCGCGGCGTTCTGGCTGGTACTGGTCGCGCTGATCGGCGGTGCGGCCACCCTGGCCGGATGGCTGTTCGCCGGTGCCACCTTCGCCACCGCCATGTTGTTCGCGATCACCGTCGTGGTGATCACCTGCCCCGACGCGCTCGGCCTGGCCACGCCGACGGCGATCATGGTCGGCACCGGACTCGGCGCTCGCCGGGGCGTGCTGTTCAAGAACGCCCTCGCGCTGGAGACCGCGGCCCGCGTCGATCTGGTGGTGCTGGACAAGACCGGCACCCTGACGAAGGGCGAACCGGCCGTCACCGAATTCGTGACCTCGGCCGCCGAGCCCTCACCCCGGTTGCTCGCGGCGGTGGCCGCCGTCGAGCGGGAGTCCGAACACCCGCTGGCCCAGGCGATCGTCCGCTACGCCGAGGAACGCGGCGCCGCGCCGGCGCGAGCCGAGAAGTTCGAGAACGTCCCCGGCCACGGCGCCGTCGCCACGGTCGACGGGCAGCGCGTCGTCGTCGGCAACCGGCGACTGCTGGACCGTGAGGGGATCGAACTCGGCGACTTGGCCGCCGCTCGGGCCCGGATCGCGGACGGCGGGCAGACCGCGGTGCTGGTGGCGGTCGACGACAAGGCGGTCGCGGTCGTCGGCATCGCCGACGCGCCCCGCGAGACCGCCGCCGCGGCGGTGCGCGAAATGCACGATCTGGGCGTGGAAGTCGTGATGCTCACCGGCGACAATCGCGCCACCGCCGACCGCATCGCGGCCGAATTGGGTATCGACACCGTCATCGCGGAGGTGCTGCCCGGCGACAAGGCCGACACCATCGCGCAATTGCAGTCCGGCGGAAGGAGAGTCGCGATGGTCGGCGACGGCGTGAACGACGCGCCCGCGCTGGCGCGGGCCGACCTCGGCATCGCCATCGGCGCCGGTACGGACGTGGCCATCGATACCGCCGATGTGGTTCTGATGCGATCGGACCCGCTCGACGTGCCCACCGCGTTACGGATCGGGCGCGCCACCCTGCGCAAGATGCATCAGAACCTGGCGTGGGCAGTGGGATACAACGCGGTCGCCCTCCCGATCGCGGCGGGTGTGTTCGAGCCGGCCTTCGGGTTCACCCTGCGGCCGGAGATCGCCGCCCTGACCATGTCGGGCTCCAGCATCATCGTCGCGCTGAACGCGGTGTCGCTCAAACGACTTCGCTTGCCGGAGCGCCAGGGGGGAGAGTCGGCCGGACGGCGCTAGCCCTGCGGCCGGGCGATGGGCGAGCGCGGAACGACCGCCGAGATCTGTGCGCACAACTGCCAGGGCCGCTCGGTGTCCACGGTCGACTTCCCGCTGGTCAAGATCGCGCCGGACAGTCCGCGGTCGAGGTCGGCCCAGCCGTACTGGGTGGTCAGACCGCTACGGCCGAAATGGGTTTCGGTGTGGGCGCCGAATTTCGACCGGCGCCCACCCAGCTCGAATCCGGCGCGACTGACCCGGCCCGCGATGCCCGGGATCCGGGGCGCCGGTGCGATCGCGCTGCGCAGCGTCTCAGGGGACAGGATCCGTACACCGTCGAGTTCCCCACCGCGACACAGTATTTCGTAGAAGCGGGAAAGTTCCGAGGCGGTGGTCACGAGATTGCCGGAGGGCAGCTCCGCGGTGAGGAACGCGCGCACCGATTCCGCCGACGTGGAGGCGCTCATGCCGCCGCCGAGCGCCTTCCCGGCCACCATCGAAAAGGCTCGGGAAGGCCGCGGTCCGGTGCGCACGCTCGGCACCACCCGGTCGACGTCCTCGGGGGCCACGCCGAACGTGGTCCATCGGAAACCGAGCGGATTCAGCACCCGGTCGGCGAGATGGTCGCGCATCCGCTTGCCGGTCGCGCGCTGGACCAGCAGGCGCAGGATCAACCCGCTGGTGAGGGCGTGATAGACGCGGAACCGCCGGGGCGGCCAGCTCGGCCGCAGCTCGATCAGCGCCCGGACCGCGAGTTCCTCGTCCACGACGGCGTCGAAGCCGCGGTAGCCCGCCGGCATGAACGGCACCCCGGCGGAGTGGGAGAGCACATCGGCGATGGTGATGCGGCCCTTGCCGTGCGCCGCGAATTCCGGAATGTAGTCGCACACCCGGTCTTCCGGTGCGAAGGCGCCCTGCTCGATCAGCATCGCCATCACCGTCGCGGCGACGCCTTTGGCCGTGGAGAAACCGCAGAACGGGGAGTCGACGGTGATCGGTGTGCGCTCGACGTCGGGCCCGTCGCCGGGGGCGTTACCCCAGCCGTGACCGATGGCCCGGTTCAGCACGATGGCGCCGTGGCGGCGCAGGCAGATCTGGATCGCGGGAGTGGTTCCCATCCGATACCACGCGCGCACCGACTCCCACACCGCTTCGACGTCGCCGGGTCGCAGACCGACCGCGGTGGGGTCGTCCTCGGGACCCACCGCGGTCACGGTGTCCGGATCGGCGGGGACGGAAACCATCGGCGCGACACTGCTCACGGCGTCAGCATAGTGATCGGGGGCATCGGTGCAGGTCGGGGCGTCGTCGCTGCTCAGCTGTGCCATTCGCGGGCGAGCGCTCCCACCGCCTTGCCGAGCGCCGCGACGATGTAGGGGAGTTCCCGGGTGGCGGTATCGCGGGCGTAGCCGCCGGCCCGGGCTGTCACCCCGTGTGCGCACTACAGCCCGGGCGCGACCGGTTCGACCGTGCGCCATCCGACACTGGTCACCGACGGTTCCAGACTCAACCGGCTGACGGCCGACTCCATCTGCCGGTCGTCGCGCTGATCGCCGACCAGATCCGCGCGCACCTCCACCCGGCCCGCATCCTCGGCATTGGCGCTCGCGACCGACACGAGCTGAAAGTCGGTGCGCGTCAACGCCTGTACCAGCAATGCCCGCACATGCGCTTCGTGCGCGTCGTCGGTGACGGCGGTGAACGCGTAGTGCGCGGGTTGCTCGTGACCCGATTCCGGCTGACGGTCGACCCTGCGTCCGGCCGCCCGCAACGCGATGTTGACGATGACGACCGCGACCGTTCCGGCCGCCGCGGTGCCGTACATCCCGGCACCGGAGAGCGCGCCCACCGCCGCCGCGCACCAGAGCGTCGCGGCGGTGTTGAGACCCCGCACGTTCAATCCGTCGCGGATGATCACACCCGCGCCGAGAAAGCCGATACCGGAAACGATTTGGGCCGCGACCCGCGTCGGGTCGGCAGCGCCACCGTGAAACCCGTGCGCGGACAACAGCACGAACAACGCCGCGCCCGCGGAGACCAGCGCGTTGGTCCGCAATCCGGCCATCCGGGCCCGGTACTGCCGTTCGAAACCGATCACCGCACCGAGACCGACACCGGTGGCCAGGCGCAGCAGCATCTCCCACGTCGACATGAGACAACGACCCTTCGATGGAGGGCGAGAACTCGCGCGCGCAGGCTACCGCGACATCCGCACGGCTGCGTCGACACGAGAATGGTCGCCGAGTGAATTCTTGGCAAAACGACGTATATGACTGTCGTCGGGCACGGCGACCACCTCCTTCCAGGACACGACCCGAATAGAACAGCGCCGGGCACCGGCGCCGGGAAGGAAGTAAACACCGGCATCGCGATTCTGGCAACCTGCCGCCGGCCACCGATTTGACAATCGCGAACTCCGGGGTCACCCTTTTGTCGTCAGCACCTCGCTAGGCGAGGCTCCTGTACGAACACAGGCCACTGATCCGACGACGTCGAGAGACGCCCAGGGTTAGGACAGATCTTCCCGGATTAAGGGATGATCCGAAGTGGCTTCTCCCGCAAGGGGATACGTCGTCCAGTGCCGAAGCTCTGACGAGAGGGGTGCGCGATCCGCCGTCCGGCGGGTCTCCCTCTCGCGTGGTGCCGATCACCCGAACACGACGTGCGCGTGCGTCCCGGCAGCGAGGAGGTGAGGGGCGATGCCATCCGGAGATAGTCCGTATCCGAGTTCACGAACCGTATCGTTCCCGGCTCGCTGCCTGTCCGCCTGAACTCATCCCCCGATCCACCGCATCGGCGTCACCGGTGCGGGGTCCCGGGGTGCCGCGGCCTGCCCACAGCCGGGTTTCCCTGTGAGGAGATCCCATGTACCGCAACGTCTTCCGTCGGCTCGCCGACCGCCGTCTGAGCGCATTCGAGCGCCGCAACCTGCGTTCCTGCCGTCCGGCGGCACCCGTGCACACCGCCGCCCTCGGCGCTCACCCCGGCCGTCGTCCGGGCGAATTCCGTTAGCCCTGGAACTCGAAAACCACAGAACTGCACCGAGTTTCAGGAAGCGAGCGCGGCAATGACCACTTTCTCCGACGACACCCGCACCCCGGCCGCACCGCCCGGCGCGGTCGCCGATCACGCCCACGTCGGCGATATCGTCGGCGCGCTGGGCGTGATCCGGCAGCACGACGGCCTCGGCGGTCGCAGCCGGATGCAGAGATTGCGCATGCTGGCGGCGGTGATCGGGCCCGGCCTGATCGTCATGGTCGGCGACAACGACGCCGGCGGCGTGGCCACCTACGCCCAGGCCGGGCAGAACTACGGGATGGCCCTGCTCTGGACGCTGGTGCTGCTGATTCCGGTGCTGTACGTCAACCAGGAAATGGTGGTCCGGCTCGGTGCCGTGGCCGGGGTCGGCCATGCCCGGCTGATCTTCGCGCGCTTCGGGAAGTTCTGGGGCGCGTTCAGCGTCGGCGACCTCTTCGTGGTCAACGCCCTGACCATCGTCACCGAATTCATCGGTGTGGCAATGGCTCTGAGCTACTTCGGCCTGCCGAAGGCGGTATCGGTGCCGCTGGCGGCGGTCGCGCTGTTCGCAGTGGTCGCGGGTGGGTCGTTCCGGCGGTGGGAAAGCCTGATGATGACCCTCATCGCGGTGAACATCGTGCTGTTCCCGATGGCATTGCTGGTCCATCCCAGCGTGTCGGGGACCGCGCACGGCCTGATCCCGTCGCTGCCGGGCGGGCTCTCGTCGACCCTGCTGCTGATCATCGTGGCGATCGTCGGCACCACCGTCGCGCCGTGGCAGCTGTTCTTCCAGCAGTCCAACATCGTCGACAAGCGCATCACCCCGCGCTGGATCCGCTACGAGCGCATCGACCTGTGGCTGGGAATCGTGGTGGTGATGGCCGGTGCGATCACGATCATGGCCGCGACCGCCTACGGATTGTCGGGAACCGGTCCGGCGGGCGGCTTCACCGATGCGGGAGCCGTCGCGGCCGGATTGCGCGCGCACGCGGGCCCGGTAGTCGGCGCGCTGTTCGCGATCGTCCTGCTCGACGCCTCGCTGATCGGCGCCAACGCGGTCGGGCTGGCGACGACCTACACCCTCGGCGATACGCTCGGCCGGCGGCATTCACTGCACTGGAAGGTGTCCGAAGCGCCCGGTTTCTACGCTGGCTACGCGGCCCTGCTGACTGTCGCGGCCGCGATCTCGTTCAGCCCCGACCATGTGCTGGGCCTGATCACGCAGGGTGTGCAGGCGCTGGCCGGGGTGCTGCTGCCCTCGGCGACGGTATTCCTGGTGCTGCTGTGCAACGACCGCGCCGTACTCGGTCCCTGGGTGAATACGCTGCGGCAGAACATCTGCGCCGCGATCATCGTCTGGGCGCTGGTACTGCTGTCGGCGGCGCTCACCGCCGCCACGTTCTTTCCCGGCCTGAGTGCCCGGACCCTGGAGTTCGGGCTGGGTGGGGGTGTCCTCGCCGGTCTGGTCGCGGGTGCGGTCGCACTGCTTGCGCACGGGCGAACCCGGCGCCGCTGTGCCGCTGTGACCGCGGCTCGGTTCGGTGACCTCGATCCCGGTCAGGTGAGGGATCTGGACCACGATGCCGAACGCGCCGAACTCGCGGGGGATCGCGACAGCTTCCGCACCCCGGCGCTGCACACCCTCGAACGTCCGTCGTTCACCCCGCTGCGCACCGCCGGCATGCTCGCCCTGCGCGGATATCTGCTGGTGGCGGTCGTGCTGGTCGTGGTCAAGATCGTCGAATCGATCGGCTGAGGGGCGCCGGCCCGGTGGATTTGCCTGATTCGAACCGCCGAACCCGGGTAGTACGCCTGCAAGCAGGGAGGAGTGTGCCCTGTGCGGCCGACACCGGGAAACGGAGGTGCCATGATGACGGACCCGCGGATGGCGCGTGGAAGCACATCGCAGGAGCAGGCGCAGCGGCGGCGGATGCTGCGAGCGCCGCGCAAGCATGCCGGTGAGGGAATCGAGGATACGTACAACATTCCAGGCATCGTGCTGTGTGCCTTGAGTTTCGTCGCGCTGGCGCTCGCGCTGACCGCGGCCGGATACGGCTTCGGCGGATGGGCGATCGTGGCCGGTGTGGTGTGCGCGGTGTGCCTGATCAGCGGCGTGGCGTGGATCGCGCTCGAGAGCAAGCGGACGCAGGCTCGCGACCAGTGGGATCCGCAGCAGCGACAGGGGCACTGATCAGGGGAGAGCCGCGGGTCCGTCGCGGGGCGTGACCACCGCGCCGATCCGGTTCGGGAGAGGAGAGAGATGGTCGAGAAGACTCGCGCCGGCGGTTTCACCACCGACGACGCCGGAATTCCGGTCGCCAGCGACGAAGATTCGCTGACGATAGGCCCCGACGGCCCGATCCTGCTCAACGACGCGTATCTGATCGAGAAGATGGCGGCGTTCAACCGCGAACGCGTCCCCGAACGTCAGCCGCACGCCAAGGGCGGCGGCGCGTTCGGGGTCTTCGAGACCACGCAGGATATGAGTGCCTATACCTGCGCGAAGGTCTTCCAGCCCGGGGCGAGGACGGAGATGCTGGCGCGGTTCTCCACCGTGGCCGGTGAGCGGGGCAGCCCGGACACCTGGCGTGATCCGCGTGGATTCGCGTTGAAGTTCTATACCGAGGACGGCAATTTCGACCTGGTCGGCAACAACACGCCGATCTTCTTCGTCCGCGACCCGATGAAGTTCCAGGACTTCATCCGATCGCAGAAACGCCGGGCGGACAACAACTTACGCGACCACGACATGCAGTGGGATTTCTGGACGCTGTCGCCGGAGTCGGCGCACCAGGTCACCTGGCTGATGGGCGATCGCGGTATCCCGCGCACCTGGCGCCACATGAACGGCTACTCCAGCCACACCTACATGTGGATCAACGCCGAGGGCGAGAAGCACTGGGTCAAGTATCACTTCCTCACCGACCAGGGTGTGGAGTTCTTCACCCAGGACGAGGGCGATCAGATGGCCTCGATGGATACCGACTATCACACCCGGGATCTGTGGGAGGCGATCGAGCGCGGCGACTATCCGAGCTGGACGCTGAAGGTGCAGATCATGCCGTTCGAGGCGGCCAAGTCCTATCGGTTCAACCCGTTCGATCTGACCAAGGTGTGGCCGCACGGCGACTATCCGCTCTACGAGGTCGGCCGGATGACGTTGAACCGCAATCCCTCCGACTATCACACCGAGATCGAACAGGCCGCCTTCGAACCGAGCAGCGCGGTGCCGGGCACCGGTCCGAGCCCGGACAAGATGCTGCTGGGCCGGTGGTTCTCGTATCCGGACGCCCACCGCTACCGGATCGGCGCGAACTACAAGGAATTGCCGGTCAACGCGCCGAAGTCGCCGTCGCATTCCTACACCAAGGACGGCCACATGCGGCACCACAATCCGGGCGACCCGGTCTACGTGCCGAATTCCAAGGGCGGTCCGCACGCCGAACCCGGCCGGGCCGGTCCGACCGCCGGCTGGTACACCGACGGCGAAATGGTGCGCGAGGCCTACACACTGCGCCGTGACGACGACGATTGGGGCCAAGCGGGCACTCTCGTGCGCCAGGTACTCGACGACGCGGCGCGAGAACGGTTGGCCGACAATATCGTCGGCCATCTGCTCAACGGGGTGTCCGAGCCGGTCCTGGCGCGCGCCTTCGAATACTGGCGCAATGTCGATAAGGATCTCGGCGACCGGGTGGAATCCGGAGTCCGGGCGAAACAGGACGAGAAGGATCCGAAGGCGGCGGCGCAGGGCAATCCCGCCCGCTCCACCGCTCAGCACAAGGCCTGAGGAAGGCCCGGACGGGCGGAATGCCCTCTGCCGCGGATCGCCCACCTCGCCGGTAGCGGGTGGGCGGTTGAGCAGGTCTTCTCGTGGTATGCCCCGATCATGATCGCGAATTCCGCTGCCGCCCCCCATGTCCTGCGGGAGTACTCGTTCATCGCGGACGGTCAGCGCGGCGCCCTGGTCGGTCCGCGCGGCGACATCTCGTGGATGTGCCTGCCGCGCTGGGACGGAGACGCGGTCTTCGCGAGCCTGCTGGGCGGTTCCGGCATGTACGCCGTCACGCCGTCGGGGCCGTTCGTCTGGGGTGGCTACTACGAGGACGGCACGCTGATCTGGCGGTCACGGTGGCTGTCCGGCAGTGCGGTGATCGAATGCCGGGAAGCATTGGCCTTTCCCGGCGATCGGCATCGGGCGGTGTTGATGCGGCGCGTCGTGGCGGTGCAGGAGGATGCCGAGGTCGATGTGGAATTGCGGCCGGTCGCGCGGTTCGGCGCCGCGCCGATACACCACCCGCGCTGCGCGGACGGGGTGTGGACGGCTCGCGCGGGCGGGCTGCGGATGCGCTGGACCGGGGCGCCCGGCGCCGAAATCGACGAGGACGGTTCCGGCCGGGGATGGACGGCTCACCTCTCGGTGCCCGCGGGCGGCTACCACGATCTGATCCTGGAACTGTCCGATCGCGCCCTGCCCGATGATCTACCGGACCCCGATACCTATTGGGAGGCAACCGAAAACGCCTGGCGGCGCGATCGCCCGGATTTCGGTGCCACGGCCGCGCCGCGCGACAGCGCGCACGCGTTCGCGGTCCTGCGCGGGATGACCGCCGATACCGGCGGCATGGTGGCGGCGCCCACCACCAGCCTGCCCGAACGCGCCGACCGGGGCGAGAACTACGACTATCGCTACGTCTGGATCCGCGACCAATGCCTGGCCGGCCAGGCGATCGCGATCGGCGGCCCCCATCCGTTGCTCGACGCCGCGGTCGGTTTCACGGCCGCCCGCCTGCTCGACGACGGTCCCACGCTGGCGCCCGCCTACACCATCGACGGGAAGAGTGTGCCGCGGGTGCGCGAGATCGAGCTTCCCGGATATCCGGGCGCGCGGCCCGTCATCGGCAACCGGGTCCGCGGGCAGTTCCAGCTCGACATCTTCGGCGAGGCGTTGCTGTTGTTCGCCGCGGCCGCTCGCCACGACCGGCTCGGCAGCGATCACCGCCGCGCGGTCGATATCGCGGTGTCGGCGATCGCGGACAACCATCGCCGCCCGGACGCGGGGATCTGGGAGATCGAGGACCGGCTGTGGACCCATTCCCGGCTGATCTGCGCGGCCGGGCTACGCGCGGTCGCGGCCTGTCCGGACACCGGCGCCGATACCGCCTACTGCAGTGCGCTGGCCGATACGCTGGTGGCCGAGGCGGCCCGCACCGGAGTGCATCCGACGGGTCGCTGGCAGCGGGCTCCCGATCAGCCGGGTGTGGATGCCGCGCTGCTCCTGCCGCTGATCCGCGGTGCGATACCGGCCGACGATCCGCGCTACGCGGCCACCTTCTTCGCGATCCAGCGGGATCTGACCACCGATTACTGCGTCTACCGCTACCGTCACGACGATCGTCCGCTCGAGATGAGCGAAGGCGCGTTCCTGCTGTGCGGCTTCACCATGGCGATGGCGGCGGCCCAGCTCGACCGCCCGGTGACCGCGATGCGCTTCTTCGAGCGCAATCGCGCCTCGTGCGGGACACCGGGCCTGTTCGCCGAGGAATTCGACGTCCGGCAGCGGCAGTTGCGCGGCAATCTGCCCCAGGCGTTCGTGCACGCGATGTTGCTGGAGGCGTCGCTGCGGCTCGGACCGCTCGCGCCGGAGCTACCGTCGGAAGCGGTGGTGCCGACGGATCGGGGCAACTAGGTGATGTCGACGATCGGCAACCGCAGCGCACCGGGGGCGTCGGCGGGAACCACCGGCGCCGTGGGGGAGACCGGGGCCAGCCGGCGGTAGGGCGCGCCCAGCGCCGGACGCCGATCCGGCTCACCCTTGTTGGGCCACAGCGCCAGCGCCCGTTCGGCCTGTGCGGTGATGGTCAGCGACGGATTGACGCCCAGATTCGCCGAAATCGCCGAGCCGTCGACGATGTGCAGGCCCGGATGGCCGTACATGCGCTGATAGGGGTCCACGACGCCGGTCTCCGGGGAATCGCCGATTACGCAGCCGCCGATGAAATGTCCGGTCATCGGGATGCCGAACAGGCTGGTGAAACCGGCGGTCGCGATGCCGTCGATCTTGTCGGCCACGCGGTGGGCCACCTCGTGCCCGGCCGGAATCGAGGTCGGATTCGGTTGTCCCTCACCCTGTTTCGTGGTCATCCGGCGGCCGAACAGCCCGCGTTCGGTGTAGGTGGTGAGCGAGTTGTCCACCGACTGCATCACCAGCAGGCCGATCATCCGCTCCGACCAGTGGCGCGGATTGTGCACCTTCGCCAGATCGCGGCGGCGCCGCCAATTCTCCCGCAACCACAGCCGGGTACGCGAGGTGCTGCCGTCCTCGTCGTACATCACGGTCGTCATCAGCGACAGCACATTGCTGCCCTTGCCGTAGCGCACCGGTTCGATATGGGTGTCGGCGTCGGGATGGATCGAGGAGGTGATGGCCACGCCCTTGGTGAAGTCGGTATCGGCGCGCCGGCTCCGGATCGACAGCAGCTCTTCGGAATTCGTGCGCGACAGATAGCCCAGGCGCGCGGAGATGTGCGGTAGTGAGCCACGATCACGCAGCCGGTGCAGCAGTCGCTGGGTGCCGAGCGCGGCCGCGGCGAAGATCACCTGGTCGGCGGTGAAGCTGCGGCGTGCCTTGCGAATCCAGCGCCCGGTGCGAACGGTGTCGACACGGTACCCACCCGACGGCAGCGGCACCACATCCACCACGGTGGTGTGCGGATGCACGGTGGCTCCGGCCTTCTCGGCGAGATACAGGTAGTTCTTCACCAGCGTGTTCTTGGCGTTGTGGCGGCATCCGGTCATACATTCGCCGCAGTGGGTGCAGGTGCGCCGGGACGGTCCGACACCGCCGAAGTAGGGGTCGGGCACCTCCTGTCCGGCGCGAGTGCCGTTGCCGCCGAACAGGACTCCCACCGGCGTGTGCCGGAACGACGCTCCCACGCCCAGTTCTTCGGCCACCTCGCGTAGCACTCGGTCCGAGGCCGTGGTCGCCGGATTCGTGGTGACGCCGAGCATGCGTTTGGCCTGGTCGTAGTGCGGCGCCAGTTCGGCGTCCCAGTCGGTGATGTGGGCCCACTGCGGGTCGGCGAAGAATTTCGCGGGCGGTTCGTACAGGGTGTTCGCGTAGACGAGGGAGCCGCCGCCGACACCGGCGCCGCTCATGATGAAGGTGTCCTTCAACAGGGTCAGGCGCTGGATGCCGAAACATCCCAGGCGTGGCGCCCACAGGAATTGCCGCGCGCGCCAGGAGTTCTTCGCGAACTCGTCGTCGGCGAAGCGGCGGCCGGCCTCGAGGACGCCGACCCGGTAGCCCTTCTCGGTCAGGCGCAGCGCGCTGACACTGCCGCCGAATCCCGACCCGATGACTACCACGTCGTAGTCGAACCCCATCGCCGCGCCCTTTCCTGGTACCGATCGTCCACCCGTACCGTATGGGCGGATCAGGGGGCGGGCGCAGAGATCGACGGCCAGAAAATCAATAGTTCCGGTCACGCCGGTAGGCGGCCGGCGTGGTTCCGGTCCAGCGCTTGAAGGCGTGGATGAACGGCGTCGCCTCCGCGTAGCCTAGCCGGATGGCGATGTCGTCGATGGTCAGGGGCGTCCCCGAGAGCATCTCCTGGGCGAGCGCGCGGCGCACCTCGTCGAGCAGCGCCCGGTAGCTGGTCCCGGCCTCGGTGAGGCGGCGGCGCAGCGTCCGCACGCTCATGTTGAGCTCCCGGGCCACGGCCTCGATCGGCGGCGGGGTGGTGATACCGGTCGCGCCGCTGCCGGGCAGCAGTCGTTCCCGGACCTCGGCCGCGATACCGGTGCGCGCGCTGCGGCGTTGCACCAGATCGCGGCACTGGGCGATACAGACCGCCCAGGTCTGCTGATTCGCCTGCGGCAGCGGCTGGGCCAGGATCTCCGGTGCGACGGTGAACATGGTGTGCGCGCGCCCGAAGCGCGGCCGCGCGCCGAGCACGGCCTCGAGCCGGTCGGCGTAGGGGGGTTCGTCGTAACCGAATTCCATCCGGGCGAAGGAGAAGTCGTGGCCGAGCAGATCGGCCATCACCCGATGCATGGCGACGATGTCGCGTTCCACCAGGAAGGTCTGTACATCCGGCGGGATGAGCTCGTGATGAATCCAGGCGATCACATCGTCGCGCCGGTACTCGACGATCGGTGTGCAGAAGGCGAATCCGAGGCGGTAGTACCGCATCGCCAGCGAAATCGCTTCGCGCAGAGTGGGGCTGGTGACGCAGGCGAAGCCGAAGATGCCGAAGGTGCTCAGCCGGTACCGCCGCCCGACCTCGACGCCGAGCGCGGGGATCTCGCCGAGTTCGGCGACCAGATTGCGCACCACCGCCAGTTCGGCCTCGGCCGGGATCTGGGCCCCGGGATCGGTGAGTGCGGCCGATCCGATACCGGATCCGGTGAGCAGCCGCGCCCGGTCCACCCCGTGTTCGGCGGCGAATTCGATCATCACCGCGACGCTGGCGATCCCGCGGGGGAAGTTCCAGGTGCGGACTTCGGGTGCCTCGACGGTGTGCATGGCACCATTATGGCCGAAAGTATTGATCACTCGGGACGAACGGATAGGGTTGTCGGATGGAGCAGGCGCAGTCCGCCGGCGGCCGGGAAGACCGCGATCGGGAATGGGACCGCGAGGTCCGTGGTGGTGAGACGGAAACCGAACAGCTGGACCGCAATCTGACCAGCTTGATTCAGGAATTGCGGGTGGTGCAGACGGGTGTGCAGCTGCTGACCGGCTTCCTGCTGACGCTGCCGTTCCAGGCCAGGTTCCCCACGATGTCCACGCCGATGCGCGGACTGTATCTGGCGGTCGTGACCGCCTCGATCGCGGCGACGGTCTTCCTGATCGCGCCGGTCGCCGCCCACCGCATCCTGTTCCGTCAGCATCGTCTCGGCAGCGTGGTGCGCACTGCCCACACGTTCGCGCTGGTCGGGCTGGCGCTGCTCGGCATCGCGCTCACCGGAGTCGCGGTGCTGATCTTCGACACGGTGGCCGGTGCGGTCGCCGCCACCGTCATCGGTGTGTGCTTCGCGGTGCTGTTTCTCCTGACCTGGTTCGCCCATCCGTGGCGGGAGCGCAGGCGCGGTGGCCGGACGCGGTGAGGACGCCCACAGCGGCCCGAAATAGCGGTCGGAGGGCGTTTCGTGCCGGGGTGGCCGGGTATCGCGCCCGATGTCAGTGATTTCGACGCGTTGGAGGTGAATCCCTTGTCGGAGCACGAGAAGGGCGGAGGCCGCGAAGGCCTCGAAGGCGTCGTGGAAGGCGCGAAGGGTAAGGCCAAGGAAGCCGCCGGCCAGGTATTCGGAAAGGACGACCTGCGCGAGGAGGGCAAGGCCCAGCAGAGCCGCGCCGAATCGCAGCGCGAGGCCGCCCAGAAGGAGGCCGAGGCCGAGAAGCACCGCGCGGAAGCCGGTGTGGAGGAGAAGCGGCAGCAGGCCTACCAAGGCAACGGCGGCTCCTGACGGCGACGTGAGGAGAGTAACCCGAAGAAAGGGGTGCCCGGCCGTATCGGCCGGGCACCCCTTCTTCGTTCGAACGTCGTGCGCGAGAATCGGATTCGTACCGGGGATTCGTGATCCTCGGTATTACCGGCCCAGCGCGCTGGCGAGTTGTTTCTTGGTCATCTTGGAGCGGCCCTTGATATTGCGTTGGCGCGCTTCGTTGTAGAGCTGATCACGGGTCGGGCCCTGTGACCCCTTGCCGGACCGCTGGCCGCCGCGGCGCTGCGGAGACATATCGTTGGTGGAACTGCGGCTCGCGGTACGAGTTTTGCCCGCTTGCGCGCGATTCTTGTTGACAGTGCGTGCGCCGATTTCCTCTGCGCGGCCCTTACTCGCACCTCGTTTCCGAGCCGAGGACTTCACATGTTCGTATTGGCGTTCTTCTTTGGCAGACCATTCCTTGGGCATGACTACACCTTTCGGTCGTGTGGATGGACGGTTCGATCCCTAGGTCGGCTGCGGCTCGCAGAGCGCCTGCTGCCGAAGACTTTTCAGCGTGCGCGTCAGAATGCGGGAGACGTGCATCTGGGAGATCTGCAGTTTCTCGGCGATCTGATTCTGCGTCTTGGATTCGAAGAAGCGCATGATCAGAATTCTGCGTTCGCGGGTGGGCAGCGCATCGATGAGCGGGCGAACCGCCATCGCGTCCTCGGTCAGTTGGTAGCACTGTTCCTCGGCACCGAGCTTGTCCATGATCGCGCCGTCGTCGGTGTCGACGACGGCGTCGATGGAGTTCGGCTGGTAGGCGTTGCCGGCGATCATGGCCTGCACCACCTGCGGACCGTCGACGTCGAGGGCTTCGGACAGCTCACGGGCCGTGGGCATGCGTCCGAGTTCGTGAGCCAGGTGTTCGGTCGTCGGACCGATGCGCAGCCACAATTCCTTGACGGCGCGCGGTACCCGGGTCGACCAGGTGTAGTCGCGGAAGTGACGGCGAACCTCGCCCATCACCGTCGGCACGGCGAAGGAGAGAAAGGAATTCCCCCGTGCCGGATCGAATCGATCGACTGCCAGGACGAGACCGAGCCTCGCCACCTGGTGCAGATCGTCGAACGTCTCGCCGCGGCCGGAGAATTTCCGAGCGATATGCTCGGCCAGCGGCAGGCAGAGTTCGATGATTTCCGCTCGGACCGACTCCCGATGCGGATCGGCATGATCCAGAGCGGCCAGTTTCTCGAACCAGGGTTCGATGTTGTCATAACTGTTGGCACCGTGGCGTGCGGCGGTTTCGGCACGACGGGCGATCGGTTCATGTGTCATTCGAGATACCTCGCTTCCAACTGAATCCGACCCAGACTGGGTACCCGTTGGTGCGGCTCTCAAAAGACGTCGACGGGCGCACGCCGGAATATTCGCCTATTTCCGGGCGATGACCAGGGCGTACGCCGATTCGAAGATATCCGGCGCGAGCCGGAACTTTGCGGTTTCAGCCTTCCGGTGTGTTGCCGACCCGCCGGTCGTAGTCCGCGCGGGCGGTTCGATCGACCTCGTCGGTGAATATTCGGTGCACTCCCATGCGGCGGGCGGTGAATTCACCGAAGGCGCGCGGCGTGAGTTTGTTGAACGCCATCGCCACCCCGGCCAGGCGGGTGACCGTGACCCGTCGCCGCGGACGCGCGATCAGCCGCACCACCGCCCGGGCGACATCCTCGGGTTCGGCCAGCAGGCCCATCGGCGCCTTGGTCCCGGCGATCAGTTCGGTGCGGGTGAAGGTCGGCAACACCGCCGAGAAGCGCACTCCGCTGCCGCGGCATTCCAGCCGCATGGCCTCGGTGAAGCCGAGGACGGCCTGTTTACTCGCACAGTAGGTCGCCATGCCGGGCGTGGGATTCTCCCCGGCCAGCGACGCGATATTCACGATATGGCCGCGCCCGCGCGAAAGCATCTGGGGCAGTGCGGCTTTGGTGCCGTTCATGACACCGAGGACATTGACCTCGAGGATGCGGCGGGTGATGGTGTCGGATTCGTCGGTGAAGCGGCCGACGGGCATGATGCCGGCATTGTTGATCAGGACGTCGACGGGACCGGCCTCGGTCTCGACCGCCGCGAGGAAGTCCGCGAACGAGCCCGGGTCGGTCACGTCGAGGGCCAGGGCGGCCGCGGCGCCGAGCCGCGATCCGGCCTCGGCGACGGCGGCCGCATCGATATCACCGAGCGCCACCCGCGCACCGGCGTCGCGCAGGTGTTCGGCGATCGAATAGCCGATACCCCGCGCGCCGCCGGTGACGGCGACCACCGTCCCCGGCAGTCTGGTGCTCACCCGCGCCGCCGGTACCGGACGGTGCACGGCTGCTGCAACTGCACCACCATCTTGGAGTGGTCGTTGCGGTAGCTGTCGGAGGGCTGCGCCATCTCGAATTCCCAGTCCCGCAACAGGATCGAGAAGATCGCCTTCAACTGCATGAGGGCGAACGCCTGGCCGACGCAGCGATGCCGTCCGGCGCCGAACGGGATCCAGGTCCACCGGTTCACCAGATCCGCCTGGTTGGGATCGACGTAGCGGCCCGGATCGAAGCGGTCGGGCTCGGGGAAGTCCTCCGCGATCCGGTTGGAGACCGCCGGTGTGGTCGCGACCAGATCGCCCGGTGCGATGCTGTGCCCGCACACCTCGAATTCGCCGCGCGCGACGCGCATCAGGATGATCAGCGGCGGATGCAGCCGCAGCGTCTCCTTCAACGTCGCCTCGAGCTGCGGAATCTGGCGCAGCGCATGGAAACTCACGTCCTGGCCGTCGGCGTAGAGCTCGTCGAGTTCGCCGACGACTCCGGCCAGCACCTCGGGATTGCGCAGCAGTTCGATGGTCGTCCAGGCCGCGGTGCCGGAGGTGGTGTGGTGGCCGGCGAACATCATCGAGATGAAGATGCCGGTGATCTCACTGGCGGAGAACCGCAACTCGCCCTGTTCGTCGCGGATGGAGACCAGCACGTCGAGCATGTCGCGATCCTCTTTGCCCTGCGGCGGATTCGCGATGCGGCCGTTCATGATCTCCTGGACCAGTTCGACCAGCTTCGCGCGCGCCTCGTCGCGGCGGCGGAAACTCTCGATCGGCGCATAGGGGTCGACGTAGCACAGCGCGTCGGTGCCGCGTTCGAGTTCGTGGTACAGGTGCGCGAACCGCTCGTCGAGTTCCTCCCGGAACTTCTTGCCGATCAGACAGGCCGAGGAGGTGTAGATGGTCAGCTCGGCGAAGAACTCGAGCAGGTCGATTTCGCCCTCGTCACCCCAGCCCTCGAGGATTCGGTGCACCTCGTGCGCGATGGTTTCGGCGTGCCCGCGCATGAAGTCCCCGCGCAGGGCCTGGTTGTGCAGCATTTCCTTACGGCGCTCGGGGCTGGCGTCGAAGACCACGCCGTCACCGAAGATCGGCTTCATGAACGGGTAGGCGGCGCCCTGGTCGAGATCCTCGTCGGCCGCGCGGAAGAAGAATTCGTTCGCCTCGGCGCCCGAAAGCAGGATGACGTCCTTGTCGGCCAGCCGGAACGAGCCCACATCGCCGCACTCGGAGCGCACCCGCCGCATCAGCGCGATCGGATCGGTGCGGAACTCTTCGAGGTGGCCGTGCTCGTGCTCGCCCCCGGAGACCTGCCGCGGCTTGACCAACGTCATGAGAAATCCTTCCGCATTTCCGGATCCATCCATGATGGACACGTGTCTGGACGGTACTACGGAAGGGTGGGCGAGGCAAGGTCCGGCACTGTTTCGGGCAGTGCCGGACCGGTGTGCGGGACGGATGTCGGATGCTGGTGCTCAGCGCAGGACCGGCGCCGAGCGCACGGTGCTGAGCTGCCGGATGATCGCGGCGGCGTGGTTGTCGAACCGCTCCCGATCGATGGTGATGTCGCCGATCAGATACGGGCGGTAGCAATAGGCGAGCGCGCCGAAGATGGCCATCGCGTTGAGCGTCGCGTCGGTCTCGTCGGGGGCCGGGGTGTCGGTGTCGTCGGCGGCGATCACCGAGGCGATCGGCCCGGTGATCACCGCGACCAGTTCGCTGCCGCGCCGGGTCAGTGCCGGGGTGGCGATCGATTCGACGAACAGGATGCGCCCGCGCCGGGGGTCCTCGGTGAGGAAATCGGTGAAGGCGCGTACCACGTGACCGAACAACAGATCCCGGTCCTCGGGGGCGTCGGCCAGTGCGGCGAGGAGTCGATCCCGGCACTGTTCGACGGTGTTCTCGAGGACGGCGGTCATCAAATCGTCGAGATTGGCGAAACTCTCGTAGAAATAACGTTCGGTGAGCCCGGCCTGTCGGCATACTCCGCGCATCGAGGTCTCGGCCGCGCCGGCGCCGGCCATGAGCTCGTAACCGGCCTGCAGCAGCCGTTCGCGACGTGCGGCGATGCGATCGGCCGGTTCGCGCCCACGCCAGGGGCGGCTGCCCGTTTTCGGAATGTGCGGCGAATCGGCCATGGCCGTGATGCTACCGGGGGACGGTGACGAGGCGTTTTGTTGACATCGACCGCTGTTGACATCTAGTGATGTCAACATTACGGTCGGAGCATCGCTTCGAC
Organism: Nocardia sp. MDA0666; assembly: GCF_003023875.1. Taxonomy (NCBI): domain Bacteria; kingdom Bacillati; phylum Actinomycetota; class Actinomycetes; order Mycobacteriales; family Nocardiaceae; genus Nocardia; species Nocardia sp. MDA0666. Next base: position 178,855 of record NZ_PYHT01000005.1, on the reverse strand, counting down.
CACCCGCAAGGACGCGCCATGAACACCTCGGTCTACGACGACCAAGCCCACGCGATCAGGGCCCGCGATGTGCGATTCGATTTCGACTCCGTCCCGATGCACTACATTCCGGGCGAGGTCATGGCGACCCACATCATCAACGTGATGCACCTGGTTCTCCCGGAGGGGGAACGCGCGATGGCCGCGGCCCTGGCCGAGGCGCTGGCCTATATCGACGACGAGCGGCTGCGCGAAGAGGTGCAGGGCTTCATCGGCCAGGAGAATCAGCACGCCACCTCGCACGCGCAGGCACGTCGTCACCTGGAGTCGCTCGGGCTCGACGTGGCCCCGATGGTGGAGACGGTGGCCTGGCTGGTCGATCGGATCCTCGGCGATCACGGCCTGACCGGCCGCGCCAAACACGAGTGGCTGTGCGAGCGGCTGGGCCTGTTCGCCGGGATGGAGCACTACACCGCCGTCATCGGCGAATGGCTGCTCACCAACGACGTGCTCGAGGCCAAGAACATGCATCCGGCGATGCTGGACCTGATTCGCTGGCACGGCGCGGAGGAGGTCGAACACCGCAGCGTGGTCTACGACGCGTACATGCACGTCGACGGCGGATATCTGCGCAAGGCCCGCACGGCCGTGCTGGCCAGCTCGTCGCTGCTGGTGCTGTTCGTGGTCGCCGGCGGCTATCTGTTCGGCAAGGATCCCGACCGCCGCAAGGGACGGTTCTGGCCGCTGCAGTTCCTCAGCGCCTCCGTCCGTGGCGTGGTGCCGAGCATGTCGACCTTCCTGACCGAGATTCCGCGATATCTGCGGCCCGGATTCCATCCCTCCCAGCTCGGCAGTATGGACAACGCGCTGCGGTATCTCGCGCAGTCGCCGGCGGCGCGCGAGGGCCGACGATGACGGCGGTGGCGTACCCGGTCGCCGCCGACCGGCCGGAGTATCGGCCGTCGCTGCCGCTGCGGGCGGTCGGCGCCGTGTTCGACCTGTATCGCCGCGGCGTCACCACGGAACCGCCGATCGAGGTGCTGTCGCGACCTAATCCGGTGCGGCGCAGTGGTTTCGAACGCGAGCTGATCGTCGCCCGGCGCGAGACGCAGGCGGGAGACGTGGTGGTGCTGACTTTGGTCGCGCCCTACGGCGGGCAGTTGCCCCGCTGGGTTCCGGGCGCGCACATCGACGTACTCCTGCCCTCCGGGCGCCAGCGGCAGTATTCGCTCAACGGTGACCCGGCCGATCGCGGGAGCTATCGCATCGCCGTGCGCCATCTGCCCGAGGGCGGCGGCGGATCCGACGAGATCCATCGCGACGTGGCGGTGGGGGACCGGTTGCGCGTGCGCGGGCCGCGCAACGCCTTCGGCTATATCGACGCCCCGCACTACGTCTTCGTGGCCGGCGGCATCGGCATCACCCCCTTGCTGCCGATGGTGGCCGACGCGGAACGGCGCGGAATCGATTGGCGGCTGGTCTATCTCGGCCGCAGCCGGGCGACGATGCCGTTCCTCGACGAGCTGTCGGCCCATCGCGGCGGACGGCTCGAGGTCCGGCCCGACGACGAATTCGGGATCGCCGACCTGGATCTGATTCTGGCCGACGTACCGCGCGGGACCGCGATCTACGTCTGTGGTCCGCCGCCGCTCATGGCCGCCGCGTTGGACACCGACGCCGCCCACGAGCCGACCGTCTCGGTCCACACCGAACGTTTCTCGCCGCTGCCGGTGCAGCAGGGCCGCCCGTTCCGGATCCGGCTGCGGCGCAGCGGTCATACCGTGGACGTCGCCGCCGACGAGTCGGCCCTGGCGGCCATCGGCCGGGTCCTGCCCGACGTCGCCTATTCGTGCCGGCAGGGGTTCTGCGGCACATGCGCGGTGACCGTGCACGCCGGCGCCGTCGACCATCGCGATCGGCGGCTGAGTCCCGCCGAACGCGAGACCACCATGCTCACCTGCGTCTCGCGCGCGGCGGGCGACACTCTCGAACTCGACCTGTGAGCACGAGACCGGTTGTTTCGGGCAACGACGCCCGCACCGAAAGGAATTCGACGATGGCAGTATCCGAGAGCGCCCCCGCCGAACACACGCCGATCGCGGTGATCGGCGCCGGAGTCGCCGGAATCGGCCTCGCGGTGGCGTTGCGCGCGGCCGGATTCGAGGACTTCCTAATTCTCGAACGCGCCGACGATCTCGGTGGCACCTGGCAGGCGAACACCTATCCCGGCTGCGCCTGCGATGTGCCCTCGCATCTCTACTCCTATTCCTTCGCACCGAATCCCGACTGGTCGCGCACCTACGGACGTCAGCCCGAAATCCTGGGCTATCTGCGCGATGTCGCCGAGCGCCACGATGTGGTGCGGCATATGCGTTTCGGCACCGATGTGGTGCGCGCGCAATGGGACGAATCGCGGCGGCGGTGGCTCGTGCGCACCGACCGTGGCGTGCTCAGCGCGGATGTGCTGATCTCGGCGGTCGGCCCGTTCAGCGAGGCGAAGATTCCGAATATGCCGGGGCGCGAAACCTTCCGCGGCACCCAGTTCCACTCGCTGCACTGGAACCACGAGCACGATCTGACCGGCGAGCGCGTCGCCGTGATCGGCACCGGCGCCTCCGCGGTGCAGTTCATCCCCGAGATCGCGCCGAAGGTGCAACGGCTCACGGTCTTCCAGCGCTCCGCCCCGTGGATCGTCTCCCGCCTGGATCGGTCCACCCTCGGCGTGGAGCGCGCACTGCTGCGCCGGGTGCCGCTGCTGGGCACCGCGCTGCGGGGCGCCTACTACGCGGGGATCGAGAGCTTCGGACTGGTCGGATTCGTCGACCGTCGCTTCCGCCATCCGTTCCAGGCCCTGTCGGGGATGCAACTGCGCCGCCAGGTCCGCGATCCCGCTCTGCGGCGGAAACTGACCCCGGACTACATGATCGGATGCAAGCGCGCGATCTTCTCCGACGCGTACTATCCGGCCCTCACTCGCGACAACGTGGACGTGGTGACGGAATCGATCGCCGAGATCCGCCCCGGATCGATCGTCACCACCGACGGTGCGGAACATCCGGTCGACACCATCATCTGGGGTACCGGGTTCGGCGCGATACCGAAACTCTACGACCGGATCGAAGGTGTGGGCGGACTGACCGTGGCCGACCACTACCGTCGCCGGCCCAGCAGCTATCTGGGCGCGGCGATCGCGGGCTTCCCGAATATGTTCCTGACCCTCGGACCGTTCGGCGCCGCCGGGAACCAGTCCGCGATCTTCATGATCGAATCGCAGATCGCCTACATCGTCGACGCATTGAAAACCCTGCGCGACAATGATGTCGACCGCGTCGAGGTCAGGGCCTCGGTGCAGGACCGGTTCCTCGACGAGATGCGGCAGCGCAGTCGCGATACCGTGTGGCTGGGCGGCGGCTGCGACAGCTACTACACCACCGACAAGGGCGAGAACGCCGGGCTGTATCCGAACTGGAGTTTCGAATACCGCCGCCGCGTAGCGAGTTTCGACGCGGACTCCTACCTGCTGTCGCGCCACGTACCGGATCCGACCACCGCAGAGATGAGCAGTATCCGATGATCACAGGACCGTTCGATATGGTGCGCACGCTGCTGGCCCCGGTGCTCGGCGGGGGGGAGCGACTCGACGTGTGCGACAAGGTGGTGGTGATCACCGGCGGCGCTGCCGGCATCGGCTACGAGCTCGCCCGGCTGCTCTACGACCGCGGCGCCTACGTCGCGCTGTTCGACATCGACGCCGAGGCCGTGCGCGCGAGTGCGGCCGCGCTCGGCATCCGGGCGGTCGCGATCACCGTCGACGTGGCCGACCGGGAGGGGGTGCGGCTGGCCGTCGGACAGGTGCGGGAGAACTTCGGGCGCATCGATGTGGTGGTGGCCAACGCCGGCGTGGTCCCGCGCCCGGCCACCGTGCGGCTGCTCGATCCCGAGGAATTCGACCGGGTGCTGGCGATCAACCTCACCGGTGCCTTCAACACCGTCCAACCCGCCCTCGACGACGTCATCGCGGCGCACGGTCACGTCGTCGTGGTCTCCTCGTGTGCCGCGTTCGCCCCCGGCATGGGCGGTTCGCCGTACATGGTGAGCAAGGCCGGGGTGGAACAGCTCGGGCGCGCGCTGCGGGTGGAACTCGGCGGAACGGGCGCCTCGGCCGGAATCGCCTATTTCGGCGTGGTGGAGACGGCGATGACCCACGACACCCTGGATGCGGACGAGCTGGGCGCCGAATTCGGCGCGCTGCTGCCCTGGCCGCTGAATCAGCGCATCACCGCCCGGCGGGCCGCCGAGGTGATCGCCGGTGCCATCGAACGCCGGTCCGCGCGCACCGTGGCGCCCGCGGGGTGGGAGCCGTACGCCCTGCTGCGGGGAGCGGTGAACGTGGCCCTGGATCACAAGCTGAGTGTCGACGAGCGGGTGCGCTCGCTGACGCAACGGCTCGAACAGCGCATCCTCGCAGATCGCGGCCGGTAACCGGGTTCGCAAATCTGAGAGATTTCAAAGGATCGGCACAGACTCCGATCAGGACCGATCGGCACCATGGATCCCGAGGACCCACTCGGCGAGATGAGGTGTGCGATGGTCGATATCGAGATCACGGGTACGACGGTGACCGTCCATGTCCGTGGCACCCACCGTTTGCTCTCGCTGTGCGAACGGGTGCGCTTCGATCTGTCCCACGTCGTGGCCGTCGCGCCCGCCGAGGTCGATCTGCGGCCGCCGTGGATGCGCGCGCCCGGCACCTTCTTCCCGGGCGTGATCGCGGCCGGTGTCTTCCGCGGCAAAGGCCGCAAGGAGTTCTGGGATACCCGCTTCGACGGCCGTGGGGTGCGGATCGAACTGACCGGCACCGAATTCAGCCGGATCGTCGTCGACGTGGAGGAGCCGGACGAGGTGCGCCGGATGCTGGCGCGCGCCGCTGCCGCCTGAGCCCCCGCCCGCGCACCCTGAACGGGGTGAAACACGCTGCCTCACAGCCCATTGCGACACGCCCAATCGGCGTGCCGCGCGCGACACGCCGAATAAGTCTGGCATTGGGGCTAATCCGCAGTTTCGCAGATGGCGGTTCATCGACTATGAATGGCATGTGCCGTTCCCACTTCGTGAACACTTGCCGGCCACCGTATCTCACCGGGCGGTGGTCTAGTTGACCCTCGAACACCCCGGAGAAGATGAGGTCAGGCAGCTCGCGCGACGGGTCGAGAAGGCCCGCGGGCGGCTTGCGTACCAGTTCGATCCGGCGCTGACCGAGGCCCTCTCCGAGAACGAGCTGCAGGCCGAACGTGAACTCGCGGAGAAGATCCGCGAGCAGGAACGCGAACAGCGCTGGAAAAATGTACAGGCGGCGGCATCGACGTCCGACCGCGCCAGGCAGACCTCCGAAGCGATCGCGAAGGCCGATATGCGAGATCTGTTGATGGCCCGCAAGGCAATTGCGGCGCAGAGACGAGAATCCAGCCCGCACGCCAAGGTGGCGTCGCTGTATCGGCATCGCGCTTGGTCGATGCGCGCTCTCGCGGGTGTGGTCATCGCCGGCATGCTGTGGTCGGCCGTCAACGTGCAGCACAACATCGCCCCCGGTGGCCCCACCGATCCGCTGTACTGGTTCAGCTACCTGCTCGAAGGCATGATCAGCGTCTGCCTGGTCATCATCATGATCGGCACCAACAAGGTCGCCGAATGGGGCATCCTGGAGAGCCGCCGTCAGGTCGCGCTCGCCGAACTGGCCCTGCTGGCGCTGACCGTCGGCCTCAACACCTACCCGTACCTGCGCAGCGGCGACTGGTACAACGTCGGCGTGCACGCCGTGGCGCCGGTGATGATCGGTGTGGCGCTGCTGGTGCACGACGCGGCCAGCCAGCGCTACGGCCAGGCCATCACCCAGGCCACCGATCAGATCCGCGATCTGCCCGACCCGGCCGAACAGATCCGCCGCAGCATGCCGACCTTCGTCAGCTTCATCCGGCAGTCCGCGCCCGACACCCGCCCGGCCCCGATGGCCGCGCTGCCCGGCGCCGGCGACACCACCACCGAGGCGCCGGCCACCGAGTCCGCGCGCACGGTGGAGACGGTCGATCCGATCGTCGAGCCGGACATCTGGACCCCGAAGAAGTCCTCGACTCGCCGGTCCGATACCGATGCGGCGGATTCGGTCGCCGACGGCAAGGCGAGCAAGCCCCCGAAATCCGATGCCGCCGACGACGACTCGGATCCCCTGAGCGCCTACGACACCGGCCAGTTCCGCATCGCGGACAGCCTCGAGCAGGAACTCGAACAGATCCGTGCCGAGCGGAAGGCGGCCCGCGCCGCGAAGCAGCGCGCGGCCTCCAACGGCTCGATCATCGACTGATCCATACCCCGGTACGTCCCCTCGTACCGTCTGCACAACAGCCCGGCGCGACCAGCGCCGGGCTGTTGTCGTTCCCGACCGGCGTGGCATAGGTCACCACCGGACGCCTCCGGCTACAGTGCCTGCGGTCAGCGCAATCATTGCCGGCGTTTTCGGGTTTCGTGGGGAAGTTCGAGGAGGCGTGGTGAGCATCCGCAAGCAGGCGCTCGGGTTCGGCGCATTCGCCATCGTCTCGGTTCTGGTCACGGTGGTGATCTGGAATACGCTGGCGCGCACGGTGAACGGCCCGACCGACCGTTATTCGGCGATCTTCAGCGATGTGCTCGGGCTGCGGCCCAACGACGACGTGCGCATCGCCGGTGTGCGGGTCGGCAAGATCACCGCGATCGGCTTCGACGTCAACCCACAGACCAACAAGCATCTGGCGAAGGTGACCTTCGAGGTGCAGCGCGATCAGCACCTCTACAGCGACACCAAGGCGCTGGTCCGCTATCAGAACCTGATCGGTCAGCGGTATCTCGCGCTGGCGCCCGGTACCGCGCCGGATTCGCGCCTCCTCGCGGCCGGTGGTCGGATCCCGCTGGAACGCACCGAGCCCTCCTTCGATATCTCGGCCTTCCTCAACGGTTTTCAGCCGCTGTTCGAGAATCTGCTCCCGGAGCAGGTGAACGACCTGTCGACGACGTTGATCCAGGCGCTGCAGGGCGACGGGGTGTCGTTGTCCACCTTCATCACCCAGGCCGCCGCACTGGCCACCGACTTCGAGCGGCGCGACGCGATTCTGAAAGACATCATCACGAACCTGTCCGGAGTGATGTCGGGCCTGGCCCGGCGCAGCGACGAACTGGAAACCCTGATCACCCAGACCCGCGCGCTGGTCAGCGGCCTCTACGAACAGGGGCAGTCGTTGCTGGCCTCGACGGAGCAGATCGCCGGTGCCACCGATAGTTTGGTGGCGATGGTCTCGCAGGTGCAGCCGAAGCTGGTCCCCGCGCAGAACTCCACCCGGGACGCGCTGACGCTGCTGATCAACAACGGCGCGAAATTGGATCAGGCCGCGATCGATCTGCCCGGAATCCTATCCGATGTCGGCAAGTTCTCCGGGGACGGGACCTACGCCACCGCGTATTTGTGCTCCCTCGACATCTCGCTGTACGGCATCCTGTTTCCGCGTGGATTGTTCTCGCAGATCGGCGGGCACAACCAGTCGGCGGTCTGCCGCCCCTGACCCATGACGGCAACGGGCCCGGCTCCGAAGCAGGAGCCGGGCCCGTCGCTCGTGCGCTCAGGCGCGACTGCGGATCGCCTTGTAGATGACCAGAATGATCACGGCACCGACGATCGCGCCGAGGAAAGTGTGCTGGACGGGCGGGTGGACGCTGAACTTGTGCGGGGCGAAGACCAGACTGCCCAGGGTCCCGCCGACGATGCCCAGCACGATGGTCAGAATCCAGCCGAAGTTCTCCTTACCGGGAACCAGGAGGCGAGCGATCGCACCGGCGATGAGGCCGATGATGATCATCGTGATGATACCCATGGTGAATCTCCTTGCGGGCAACCTGTAGGGGACCCGACGGTAGCAGGGGAAAGGCCCGGTTCGCAGGCGCACGACGTCGCCCCAGGCGAATTCGCGCCGGGGCGAAGGGGTGTGCCGGCCGATTACAGGTCGACGGGAGTTTTCTTGGCCACGCTGCGGACCTCGATGGCGTAGATCATCTCCATCACGCCCATGAAGATCAGCCACCAGCCGACGACCAGTGCCAGCACGGTGATCGAGTGGATGGGCCAGACCACCAGTGCGATACCACCGATCAACAGCAGGATGCCGAAGAAGATCGACCAGCCGCGACCCGGAACCCCTTGCGGCGTCTCGGCTCCCGCGACCATGGCGGCGATGCCGCGGAACAGCCAGCTGATGCCGATCCACAGGCCCAGCAGCACCAGGGAGTTGCCGATGCTGCGGAAGGCGAAGAAGGCGAGGATGAACGACAGGATGCCGCTGATGAGGGTCAGCACCCGGTAGCCGGTGCTGACGTGCGGGCCGAAGGCGGCGATCAACTGCAGAATTCCGGAGATCAGCAGGTATACGCCGAACAGAATGCCGGCCACGGCGAGCGTCGGACCGGGCCAGACGAGCACGATAATCCCGACGATCACCGACAGCAGGCCGATGACCAGCAATGATTGCCATGCGCCACGGGCCAATTGGTGCAATGGCCCCACGTAAACTCCCTCTTTGCTGGTTGTCATGTGGGCAGGATAAGTCCAGTGGACTCGGTAGCGGGCAATTAACCAGTATCGAACGAGTTACGTTGTGCGAGCGAGCGCCGCGGGCGCGGCGCCGGGGATGGCGAGAATTCGTGCGGGAAAGCCCTTCGATGCACGAAATCGGCGCGGCGCCCGGCCCAGGCGGGGGTTTTCGCATCGGCCGGTGCGCTGGATCGCCGGATATGACTCCCGGATCGGACCCTGATCGAGCGCGGGCCGCAGTCCCGCGGTCGAGACCCCTTACCGGGAGATGGAGTGCTCATGATTCTCGTAACCGGATCCACCGGAACCGTCGGACGTGCCGTGATCGATCACCTGCTCGCCGTGGGTGAACCGGTGCGCGCCCTGACGCGTCGCCCCGATGCCGCCGCACTGCCACCGGGGGTGGAGGTCGTCGGCGGCGATCCCGGGCGGCCGGACACGTTGCCGCCCGCCCTGCGCGGGGTATCGCGGGTGTTTGTGCTGTCGTCCGGGCCCGATCTCGCCGAACACGACCGCAATATCGTGACCGCGGCCGCGCGGGCGGGGGCCGAGCGCATCGTGAAGCTGTCCTCGGGGCGCGCCGGCGATGCCGAGGCGACCGATCCGATCCCGGCCTGGCATCGCGCCGGTGAGCGTGCGGTTGTCGACAGCGGGCTCGCGTGGACGATCCTGCGCCCCTTGGGCTTCATGTCGAACGCTCTGCACTGGGCGCCGACGGTCCGCGAGCACATTACGGTCTACGCGCCCTACGGGCACGGGCGTATCGCGGTGATCGACCCGGCGGATATCGCCGCGGTCGCCGTCGCCGCACTGGTCGAGGCGGGGCACGACGGCCGCATCCATACGCTGAGCGGGCCGCAGGCGTTGACGCCGGCGGAGCAGACCGGGATTCTGTCGGAGGTTCTGGCGCGGCCGCTGCGCTATGTGTCCACCGAACCGGCGCAGGCGCATGCCGCCCTGCTCGGCGCCGGGGTCGACGAGGTCATGGCCGATGCGATCATGGCGCTGCGGGCCACCGCGCTGGATTCGTTCACCTCGGTGATCCATCCGGGCGTGGAGCAGATCACCGGCCGCCCCGCTCGCACCTTCCGGGAATGGGCCCGCGACCATCGCGCCGACTTCGAATAGGCCACGGCCGCAACGGATTCATCTCGGCCGCACCGGTCGTCGGCGGTCGGCGCGGCGGCGATGGATAGGCTGGGTGCGGGTATCGACACCTGTCCACCGCTGCGCAGAATCGAGGCGTCATGGAACTGAGTCTGCACTACTGGAACTTCTCGACTCCCGCCGATCCGGCGCGCACCGCCGGTGCCATCGCGGAGACCGCGCGGATCGCCGAGGAGGGCGGTTTCACCGAATTCACGGTGATGGATCACTACTTCCAGATGGAACACACCGGGGTGGCCGAGGAGCCGATGCTCGAGGCCTATACGACCCTGGGGTACGTCGCCGCGCTGACCGAGCGGATGCGCCTGGCAGTGCTGGTGACCGGGGTGATGTACCGGTATCCCGGTCTGCTCGCCAAGATCGTCACCACCCTGGATGTGCTGTCGGGCGGGCGGGCGCAGCTCGGTATCGGCGCCTCCTGGTACGAGCGGGAGCAGCGCGGGCTGGGTGTGCCGCTGGTGCCGATGGGGGAGCGCTTCGAACGACTCGAGGAGACCCTGCAGATCTGCCTGCAGATGTGGAGCGACGACAACGGCCCGTACCGGGGGACGCACTACCGGTTGGACGAAACACTGTGTGTACCGGCGCCGTTGAGCCGTCCGCGGCCGCCGATCCTGATCGGTGGTGGCGGAGAGAAGAAGACTCTGCTGCTGGTCGCCCGCTACGCCGACGCGTGCAATCTGTTCGCCTCCTCGCCCGAGGATGTGGCGCACAAACTCGACGTGCTGCGCGCGCACTGCGCGGCGGAGGGGCGCGATTACGACGCGATCCGCAAGACCGCCACCTATATCGGCCCGGTCGTCAACGATCCCGACGCCTTCGTCGCCGACGCCGAACGCTATGCGGCACTGGGGATTACGCAATTCGACATCATGCCCGACCGGGATCCGGTCGAATACGCCGAACGCGCGGCGGAGCTGGTGCCGCGGCTGCGTTCACTCTGATCCGTTCACTCTGATGCGCGGCCGTAATCGCCGAAGGCCGGTTCCAGCAGGTCGAAGATCCGCTCGGCCTCGGCGGTGACGGTGGCCGCGACGTGTCGGCGCGAGCCGCCCGACAGTTGTAGCTGCTGAATCCGCTGGAACAGCAGGCGGCAGGCCGCCGTGAACTGGGCGGCGGCCGCGCGGCGCAGCAGATCGTCCCCGGGCAGTACCTCGGCCAGGGCCTGTTCGCGCAGCTCGTGGAGTTCGCGCACCCGCGCGGTGAGCGTGGGGCTGTCGGCGAGCATGCGGCTGAATTCCGGCCCCGAGAAGCCGAGGTCGGCGGCGTGATCCTGTGCCGCGGTACGGAACCGGCGCCGTAGCGCGTCGAGGGCCGATTCGTGCGCGGCGCGGGCGGTCACCGCTGCGGCGAGAGCTCCGACGAACTGCTCGTGATGGTCCAGCGCCAGATCCTCCTTGCGGGGGAAGTAGTTGGTGACGGTCTTCTTCGCCACTCGTGCGGCCTCGGCGATCTCGGCGATCGTGGTCGCCTCGAATCCGCGCTCGATGAACAGCCTGGTCGCGGTGTCGGAGATCTCCTGGCGGGTCCGCTGCTTCTTGGTCTCCCGTAGTCCCGGGGGTGCGCTGGTCATGGAAGAAGGTTATACCGACGTAAAAATCGCCTTGACGTATGTTGACGCATCTGCATAATCTTACGTCGGTAGTAAGTATTCGATGAGGTTGCCCGCAACAGCTGCCGAGGCATCTCCGAGTATCAGTTCGCGGCCGCATGCCGCCCAGGTCGAAAGGCGCTGTCAGTGCGCGCAATTCAGTTCACCCCCGCCGCGGATCGCATCGCCGACGCCCGGATGGTGGAGGTCGAGCGTCCCGTGCCCGGCCCTGGGCAAGTGCTGGTCCGCACCGAGTTGACCGGTGTGAGTGTCGGACTGGTGCGAATGCTGCGGGCCGACGCCGCGGCGAATCCCGGCGGGGAGATGGTCGGAACGGTGGTCGCGGTGGGCTCCGGCCTCGACGAATCCTGGATCGGCACCCGCGTCGGCGGTGTGGTGTTCGCCTCGTTGTATGCCGAATACGTCTGTGCCACACCGGCGATGGTCACCGAGATCCCGGCCGGTGTGCGGGCGGCCGACGCCCTGGCCGTGGTGCGTGGCGGCCTGGTCGCGATGGGCGTGGTGCGGGCCGCGAAATCCGTTGCGGGCAGCTCGGTTCTGATCACCGCCGCCGCCTCCGGGGCCGGACATCTGGCGCTGCAGCTCGCCCGGGCGGCCGGAGCGACCCGGGTGGTCGGCGCGGTCGGATCGGCCGGCAAGTTCGATTTCGTGCGGGAGTGCGGCGCCGATGCCGCGCTGACCTACGACCGTCCGTGGTCCGAGACCTTCGACATCGTGCTCGACGGTGTCGGCGGCGACGTGGTGCAGCGCGGGGTGGACAGCCTGGGACCGCGCGGCACGCTGGTCGCCTTCAGCGCGGGCGGCGGCGCGGTCGACACCTCCACGCTGCTGGGTGACCTCAAAACGGTCACCGGCTTCTCGATGGGATTGCTGTCGCGGACCGAGCCCGAGCTGATCGAGCGGTATCGGGCGGAGTTGTGGAAGCTGTTGGAGCAGAATGTGTTACGGCCGCACGTGGAGGTGCGTGACTGGACCGAACTGGACGGCGTCGTCGATCTGATCGCCACCCGCCGCACCGTGGGGCGGATGGCGATCAGCGCCGGGCCCGGCGTGTGATGAGCGCGCTCGCGCGCTCACAACACCGCTTGGGTCTGGGTGACCTTGCCGACGAGTTTGCCGGCGTCGTCGTGGATTTCGGTCTCCACCACGATGAAACTGCGCCCCGCGTGCAGCGGCGTCGACGAGGCCACCGCGTAACCGGACCGTACCGCCCGCAGGAAGTTCGTCTTCGACTCCACGGTCGTGGTGCCCTGTTTGCCCTCCGGCAGATTCAGGTACGCGCACACCGCGCCGGTGGCGTCGGCCAGCGACATCAGCACCCCACCGTGCAGGGCGCCGCCCAGCGTGCACAGGCTCGCGTCCCACGCGAGCCGGCTGCGCACCAGCTTCGGCCCGTGCTCGAGCACCTCGACGCCGAGCTTCTCGGTGAACGGCATGGTGCTGTGGAACAGCCGGGTTCCTTCGGTATCGATCATGATGTCGAGCTTGCCCGTACGCGTGCGCGAGGTCCATTACCTTCGGGGTAACGATCGCGGGCGGGCCGCATCGGCCACCAGTTCAGCGGGCCCATCAAGCGCACCAGCGCCGGCACCAGCAGCATCCGCACCAGCGTGGCGTCGATGATCAGCGCCAGGATCATGCCGAGGCCGAGGAACCGCATCGGGGTCAGCGGGGACAGTGTGAAGGCACCCGTGATGAACACCAGAAGCGTTGCGGCGGCGGTGATCACGCGTGCGGTGCGAACCGTGCCGGTGCGGACCGCGGACACGGTGTCGCAACCGGCGTGGCGCGCCTCGACCATGCGTGAGAGCAGGAAGACCTCGTAGTCGGTGGAGAGCCCGAAGACGACGGCGATGATCAGCACCATCATCCCCGCCGAGAGCGGTCCCACGCTCACGTGCAGCAGATCGGCCAGATGGCCCCGGCAGAAGATCCAGGTCAGGATGCCGAAGGTCGCCGCCAGGCTGAGGAAGGCCAGCAGTACCGCCTTGACCGGAAGCACCGCCGAGCGGAACGCCGCGCCGAGCAGGATCAGCGTGGCGAGCACCATCACCGCGATCATCAGCGGCATCCGGGAGGTGATGGCCGCGACGCTGTCCACGGTGGCCGCGGTGTCGCCGCCCACCTGGATGTCGACGCCGTCGGGTGGGTCGAGTTCCCGTATGCGCGTGACGGTTTCGGTTGCGGCCGGGGAGCGGTCGGGGTCGTCCAGCGCGGCGTGCAGCACGACCGCGTCGTCCACCGTGGCGAGTCGCTGCACGTCGTGCACACCCGGGATCGCGCCGAGCGCGCGGATCGCGGCGGCGGTGGGCCGGGCGTCGGGTGGGGCGCCGTCACCGCGCAGCAGGACGGTCGCGCCGCTGCCGGCCTCCGGGAAACGGGTGGCGAGTTCGTCGACGCCGGCGCGCACGCCATTGCCCGCAGGCAGGGCCGTGTGGTCGACATCGCCGAGCCGGACGCCCAGCACCGGGGTGGCGAGTACGAGCAGCAGTCCGCCGACGGTGACGGCCACGACTCCGGGCCGGCGCACCACCGCGTCGACCACCCGCCCCCACCATCGCTCGGCACGCCGTTGTCCGCGGTCGAAGGCGTCTCGGCGCCAGCTCCAGGCGCCGACGCGGTGACCGAGCAGCGCGAGCGCGGCCGGCAGAACGGTCAGCGACAGCCCCGCGGCCAGCAGCACTGCCGCGATGGCCCCGAAGCCCAGCGATCGCAGCACGGCCTGCGGGAAGACGAACGTCCCGGCGAAGGCGCAGGCCAGCAGCAGCGCCGAGAATCCGACGGTGCGGCCGGCGGTGGCCAGGGTGCGGGTCACCGCCTCGGGGACCGCGGCGCCCGCGGCGAGTTCCTCCCGGAATCGAGTCACGACGAACAGCCCGTAGTCGATGGCCAGCCCGAGCCCCAGCAGCGAGGCCACGTTGACGGCGAACACACTCACCTCGGTGAGGTGCGCGATCACTCCGACCGCGCCCAGTGAGCCCACGACGGCGAGCACACCCACCAGCAGCGGCAGGCCGGCGGCGACCACCCCGCCGAACACCAGCACCAGAATCGCCGATGTGATGGGTAGCGAGACTGATTCGGCGAGAATCAGATCGTGGCGGGACTGGCGGTCGATCTCGTCGGCGAGTGCGCTGTAGCCGGTGAAGCGCACCGAGACACCGGATACGGTCAGCGCCGCGGCGATGTCGTGGTAGGCCGCGATGCGCTGATTGTCGTCGCCGGCGGCGAACACCACGGCCAGCCCCTGCCGGCCGTCCGCCGACCGCAGGAAACCCTGGCGCGGTGGGGCGTTGTTCCAATAGGTCTGCACCGGCTGCGCCAGCAGCGCCGGATCGATGTGGTCCACCGCCTGCTGGACGCGCGGGCCCAGTGTGGTGAGGTCCTGTCCGTCGGGCGCGGTGTAGATCGCGATCACATCGGGGTTCTGGCGGCCCAGATGCGCGGTGACCACCCGGTCGACGAGCGCGGATTCGCTTCCGGGATCGGCGAATCCGGCCGCGCTCACTCGTTGCTGGACGTCGGCGCCGAACAGTCCGCACACGATCGCCACACCGATCGCCGCCAGCAGTACCAGTGTCGGTCGGGTACCGACGAGCCGCGCCCAGCGCGTCATGCGAGGACCGGATCCGGCTGCGGCAGTTCGCTTTCCAGGGTTGCCGCGATGCGGTCCAGCAATGTTTCGAGCCGATCCTCGATGCCGTGGCCGTTGCGCGCGGAGACCGTCAGCTCGGTGCGACCGCCGGCCTCCACCATCGCGAACAGCAGCGGCATCGCGACGCTGTGCTGCGGCAGCACCCGCACCGCCGTGGGCGACCAGCCGGGCACCGCCAGTTCCCCCAGATCGAAGCGGCCCATATGCGAGACCGTCGCCGAGGCGAGATTGCGCCCGAAACGGGCGCCGAGCGCATTGGTGGTGCGCAGAATGGTGCGGCCGACGGCATGCGGCGCGGTGGCGATCGCGCTGGCGGCCAACTGGTTGAGTTCGGTGCGTTCCCGCAGACCCGCGCGCATGCCTTCGCGCACCTGCCGCCAATCCTGGCCGGGCCGGATGTCGAGGAACAGCGGCAACGCCAGATTCGCCGTCGACCGCAGTTGCGGGTCGTGGCGGCGCAGATCGACCGGCACCATGATCCGCTGCGTGCTGCCCGCGGCGTCGGCCAGCAGCGCCGACACCCGCGCCACCGCACCGGAACCGGTGGCGGCGATACTGCGATGCCGCAGCAGATGCCGGGGGCTGCCCACCTCCTGACGGCCGTGGCCGACCGCCGAGCGGAAGCGGGGAATCATCGCGGTGGGGCGGCCGGGTGCGCCGAGGCGCCGCACCAGTTCTCGATCGGCGACCGGGTCGCGAAGCTCCTCCGGCTGTTCACCACGCAGCGCGGCGAGGACGTTGCGGGCCCATAGCACCATGCCCATCCCGTCCATGACGCCGTGGAACACCCGCAAGATCACGGTGACCGGGTCGCCGGTCAGCAGCAACACCTCACAGGTGGTCTCCTGGGTGGGGCCGATCGCCGACGCGAGGACCGGATCCGCCTCGAGGCGGTCGTAGTTCACGACGTGACCGGGAATCTCGCGCACGGCGGGCGGCACACCGGTGTCCACCCAGTACTTGCCCTCGCGCCGCAGCCGCGCGCCCGGGCAGGCGGCGGCCGCGACCGCGACCGCACGGCGCAACCGCTCCGCGTCGAGGGTTCCGGTTCCCGGAATCGCCAGTTGCATCAGAAACGGCGGCGCCATATCCCGCATGGGGAAGTACATGCGCTCGGTGGGCGAGATCCGCCGCCGGAAGACGGTGCTCATGATCGGCTCCTGACTATGCGTTACCGCAGCTCGCGGGTGAGTTGCTCGATGCCGCCCTGGGATTCGAGCCAGGACAGGAACCGGGCCAGGCCCTGTTCGCGGCCGATGATCGGCGCGTAACCGAAATCCCGTGCCGCCGCGCCGGTGTCGTAGGTCGCGGTGCGGGTCAGCAATGCCACCACGTAGCGCGACAGCGGTGGCGACCAGCGCCGTGCGATCGCCGGTACGCGCCAGACGGTGTCGATCACCGAGACGGCGGCCGCCAGCACCCGCGGATCGGGTTGCCGGCTGGGCGCTGGGTAGCCGAGCCCGCCCGCCACCTCGGCGAGAAAGGCCCACACGTCGGTCTTCTCCGCGTCGGCGACGAAATAGGCCTTGCCGCCGACCCGGTCGGAGGTGGCGGCGCCCAGGCAGGCGTGCACGATGTTGTCGACATGGCACAGCGATGCCTGGACCGAGCGGCCGAACGACAGATCGGGCAGGCGCCCCTGCGCGGTCCGGCCGAGCAGGCGCACGATCGGCCCGGAGCGGTCGCCGGCTCCCCAGATCGCGCGCGGCCGCAGCGCACAGGTGGTGAAACCCTCGGTGTCGGCGGCCAATACGGCCCGCTCGGCGGCGGCCTTGGTCTCGGAGTAGAGGTTCAGATAGTGGCGCGGATACGGTACCGATTCGTCGATGTCGATCTGATCGCCGCCGTCGCGATCCATCAGGGCGCTCGGGCTCGAGATGAACACGAATCGCGTCGCACCCGCGGCCCGGGCGGCGCGCAGCAGAACTTCGGTGGCGCGCAGGTTTTCGGCGCGAAACTGTGCGCGGGTGCCGCGCTCGTCGACGCGGGCGGCACTGTGGAACACCACATCGACTCCGACGCAGGCACTTTCGAGCGACGCTTCGTCGGTGAGGTCGCCGAAGGCGACCCGCACCCCGTCGAGATCGGGCAGATCGCCGAGGTTGCTGGTGCGCCGCGCGAGCACGGTCACCTCGTGGCCGCCCTCGCGTACCAGGCGGCGGACCAGCGCGCCGCCGAGAAATCCGGATGCGCCCGTGACGAGTGCCTTCACCGTTGGTTCTCCTCGAAAGATGCCGTACTGCGCACTGTTTCGGTACGCCACCAGGTGAGGCCGAACAGCTGCGTCATGACGGCGGTGTACAGGCGGGACCGCCCGCTGCCCCGTGCGGCGCGCACCGCGACCGGAATCTGGGCGGCGTGCACACCGATGCTGAGCACCGCGTCGATCCACCACAGCGTTCGCAGCCACCGGCGGCCGGAGCCCCGGACCGCCGGACCGGCCAGCAGAAACAACCAGCCCGCGATCGGAATAGACCGCAGCGCAACCACTTTCATTGTCATCGCGCCGCCTTCGCGATCTGCCGGGCCGCCCATACCGCGAGCTGTTCTCGTCCGATCTTGGCGTTGTGCCGGATATCGACGGGGAAGCTCGGGTGGAACAGGAACTCCGAAATCTTCGTGGTGAGCTCGAATTCCGCGCCGCGCGCACGTAGGGCGGCGGTCACGTCGTCGCGATCGGCGCCCGGGCGCAGTTCCACACACAGCACGGGGCGCTGCGCTCCGGCCGGGCCCACCCCGACCAGCGCCGTGCGCGCCACACCGGCGACGGCGTTGAAGATCTGTTCGACCTGCACCGTGAACATCGGGCCGTCGGCGGTGCGTACCCGCTGGGATTTGCGCCCGCAGAACCAGATTCGGCCCTGATCATCGATCCACGCAAGGTCGCCGGTGCGATGCCAGACGGTCACGCCGTCGACGATCTTGCCCGTCGCGTTCGCCGCGGCGGGCCAGTAGTAGCGGGTGCTCACATTCGGCCCGGCCACCACCAGTTCGCCGATGCCGCCGGTGGTCGCCACGTCCCCCTCGCGCCCCTGGGCGTCCGCCCAGGTGGGCAACGGGTCGTCGGTGATCGCCACGACGCGCGCCCGCACCCGGTCGGCGGGGCGGCCGATGCAGGTGCCCGCACCGGCGCGGGCGCGTTCGGACAGGCCGTCCAGCAGTTCGCGCGATTCGATCGTCGACATCGGCAGCGCCTCGGTGGATCCGTATCCGGCGTAGACCAGCACATCCTCGTCGAGCAGCGCGCGCAGGCCGGCGATACACCAGTCCGGGACCGGTGCGCCCCCGGAGTAGATACTGCGCAGCGTCGGTAGCCGGGTGCCGGTCTGCTCGAGGTGGCGTAGCAGCGGGATCAGCACGGCAGGGGAGGCGAACATGGTGCGCACCCCGAATCGGCCGATGGCGTCGGCCACGTGCGCCGGATCGGTCGAACCCACCTTGCTGGGAATCAGCGGCGGCAGGACGCACTGGGAGCCGAGCAGCAGATCCAGGATGCCGACCAGCGGCAGCGTGATCAGCGAGGTCTGCGGCGGCACATGGCCGCGCGCGGCGTGGACCTGCTCGACCATGGCCGACAGATTGCCGTGGGTCATCTCCACGGCCTTGGCGGGTCCGGTGCTCCCGGTGGTGAAGGCGATCATCAGCAGGTCGCCGTCGGGCGCCGGCGTGCGCTCCGGCGCGGTGCCGGACGGGTGGCGACCCCAGCTGTCGAAGGTCGCTCCGCCCCAGAACCAGCGCCGCCCGACCGTGACCGCGACCCGCACCCCGCGGAAATAGCGGCGGAACAGCACTCGCGCCGCATGCGCCTGCGGAATGCCGATGAACGCCTCGGCGTCGGCCGCCTGCAGGCACCGCAGCATGCGGCGCAGTCCCATGCCCGGATCGATGACCACCGGAACCGCACCGATCTTCAACAGGCCCAGCATGATCGCGTACAGTTCCGGCCCGGGCAGCACCAGCACGATGGTGCGGGTGCCGCTGCCCACGCCCGCGGCGGTGAGCCGCTCACCGATCGCGTCGGACCAGCGGTCCAGGTCGGTGTAGCTCAGCCGCCGATAGTGCGGTGTGGGGGTGTGCCCGGCGTCGGCGAAATACACCGCGGTGCGGTCCGGCGCCGCGGCGGCGACCACGCGGAACCGGTCGACCGCGCGCCAGTAGGTACCGCTCACGCCGCCGCACCGGCCGCGACCGGCAGGCGGTACACCGCGGCCGCCGCGGACGGTCCCGCGCCCGCCGCGACGAACAGCACGGTATCGAAGCCGATGAGCGAATCCTCCTCCACCGCACGGTGATAGGCCAGCGGCAGCGAGGCGGTGTGCGGATCGCCGGCGGACAGGTCGGGCGTGCGGACCGCTCCGATACCGAGGGTCTCGGCCAGCAACTGCGGGAACTTCGGCGTGGGTGTGGACGCGATGAGAACCGTTGCGACGGGATCGATTTCGTCGGCGTCCAGGGCGCGGCGGCCGGCCTCGGCCGCGATCTCCAGCAGCCGATCCTCGAATCCGGGTTCGCGTTCCACCGTCATCAGTCCGCGTCCGGCCGTACCCATCATGGTGACGTCGACATACGACTGCACCGCGGGGGAGCCCGAACCCGCGACGGTGTGTACCCGGCCGAAGCCGACCGGTTCGTCGGTGTGCTCGAGCAGCAGCGCGGCACCGGCGGTGGCGTAGGGGAATTCGTCGTCGGCCGCCGATCGGGCCAGTGACGGATGGGTGTCCCCGGAGACGATCAGGACATGGCCGGACCCGGCGGTCTCGAGAATCGACTGGGCGACCTGGACCGCGTTGAGCACACCGGTGGCGCCGTTCATCAGGTCGAAGGAGAACGAGCGCGGATCGCCGAACCGATAGTCCAGTCCGATCCCCGCCTCCTTCTGGATCAGCGCCGACACCGCCGGTTCCACGGTGTTGGAGTCGCGGAAGATGCCCGCGTTGATGAGCACCCCGACCTGCTCCGGCGCCACCCCGGCGCGTTCTAGGCTGCGGCGCGCGGCCCGGCCACTGTGCTCGACGATGCTGAATGTGTCGCCCTCGCGACTGATTCCGGTGGATGTGATGGCAACGCCCATGACCAGTACCTCAGACCTTCAGAGACGAAATCGTGGTGGACAGGAAGCCGCCGACCACACCGGAGGCGGCCGGAACCATCAGCAGTTTCGAGCCGGCCGGGATCTCCCCGCGGCTCAGGTGGTCGTGCAGCACGATGAAATGCGAAGTGCTGGAGGTGTTCCCGTATTCGGTCAGCACATTGAGGTCGGGCGGCATCGGTGCGCCGAATTCCCGTTCGGCGATGGCGTTCATGTACGGGATCGCCGCCGCGCCGAACTGATGGTGGATGACGAAGTCGAAGTTCTCCTCGGCGAATGTGGTGCCGCGCTTGTCGTAGAACATGCGCTGGGTGTCGGTCCACAGCAGGAAACGCGCCTCGTTGTGCATCTTGCGGTTGTCGGTATAGAGCGCGACGCCCTGGGATTTGTCGCTGGGCATGCCCAGGCACAGGTGGGAGAACTCCGAGGCGGTGACCAGCTCGATGTAGTCGATACGGTCGGCCTCGTCGACGGAGCGGTCGAGCACCACCGCGGCCGCGGAATCTCCCACGGTGAGCGACGCGAATTGCAGATCGTATTTGTCGGAAATTTCGCGCACTGCGGTATCGGCGATCGGAGTAATGGCTTCGCCGCTCACCACGATGCCGTTGCGCACCATTCCGGATCGAATCATACGATCGAGAATGTAGGTTCCGCTGAGCATTCCCGCACAGGCATTTGAAAGGTCGAAGGTGATCGCGTTCTGCGCGCCGATCCGTTGTGCCAGAGCCGAGGCGAACGACGGCTCCATATATATTTTGTCGGCATCCTTACTGCGGGTGATGGAGGTGGAGATGACCACCTCGATCTCCGACCCGGAGTACTGTGACCTGGATAAACACTCGTCCAGGGCCTTGCCGGCCAGGACGAACGAGTCCTCGTAGGATTCCGGGCTGGTGTCGTGAACGCGGCGTTCGCGCACACCTGTGATCGTTTCGAGATCGAAGGCGGGCGGTACGGCGAGGCGCGATATCAATTCCTCGGTGGTGACCCTTTTTTCGGGTAGATATGCGCCGATCGCTTCGAAACGAGAATGCGGCACGCCGCCTCCTGAATTGACATGACGAATGCTTGCGAAATTTGTTCGGGACGTGATGCTACCCGAGAGTAACTAGCGCATTCTTGATCCGCATCTCGACGCTTCGACGCGGTGCGGGCGCAGAAGATGTATTTGTGACAGCAAGTCGCAGGAAGTAGTAACTATTCAGCTATCGATGTGAGTCGCCTCTACGACGGCACTTTGCCGCAGCCGGGCGCACATCGAGCATCCCGCTAACTGGCAGAGTGTCGGACTATTGGTGAAACTTCACATCGGCCGGGCCCGTCGATTGTGAGAGACCTCACCGGCTCCGGGGCTGCCGTGACCCGGCTCAGCCGAGCCGTGCCATGACCGCGCGCGGCAGTCGCGGCAGCACGAGGTTCAGTGCGCGCCAAGGCCATTGCGGCACACAGGCGCGCACGGGCTCCGCCTCGATCGCGGCGACCATCGCTGCCACCCCGCGCTCGAGCGGAACGACCAGCCGCGCGTCGTCGGCGCGTGCGGACATCTCGGTGGCGATGAAGCCCGGCTGCACGGTGGTCACCGCGATCGGGCTGCGGCGCAGTTCGAGCGCCAAACCCTCACCGAGCGCGGACAATCCGGCCTTGCTCGCCGAATACGCGGCCTTCTTCCCGGGCAGTCCCCGCACCGCGCTCATCGACGAGATCAGCACCAGATGGCCGGCGCGCTGTTCACGGAAGATCTGCAGTGCGGCCTCGGCTTGGGCGAGCGCGCTCACGAAATTCGTTGTGGCCGTCGCGATATTGGCATCCGACCGGCCGGTGCCCAGGGCGGCGCCCTTGCCCAGGCCGGCGTTGACGATCACCCGATCGAGTCCGCCGAACTCGTCGCGAAATTCCCCGAATACGCGGGGGACCGCCTCGTGATCGTCCACATCGAGCGTCCGCAGCGAAACCCGGATATCGGGATGGGCCGCCAGCAATTCGTCCCGCAGTGTGCGCAGGTTCTCCATGCGGCGCGCACACAGCGCGAGATCGCGTCCGCGCGCGGCGAACTGCCGGGCCATTTCGGCCCCCAGGCCCGCACTCGCACCGGTGATGAGAATTCTGCGCCTGGTCATGGCATCCCACCCTAGTGCGGCCCGGCCGCGTGATCAGGAAATCCGGCGGGCTCCGGCGGCGGGCACGGCGACGAAGAATCGCGGTGGTGAGAAACCGTCGTCGCGAAATCGCCGCCGGACAGCGGCCGCGATCGACTCGGTGCGGTCGATGTCGGCCACGGCGATGATGCTGCCGCCGAATCCGCCGCCGACCATGCGCGCACCGTGGGCGCCGGCGTCGAGCGCGGCCGCCACCGCCGCATCCAGTTCCGGCGTCGAGACCTCGAAATCGTCGCGCAGCGAGGTGTGGGCGCTGGTCAGCAGCGGCCCGATCGCGCGCGGGTCGCACCCGTCGCGCAGCAGTCCGACGACGGTCAGCACCCGGGCGTTCTCGGTGACGACGTGGCGGGCGCGCCGCCGCAGCACCGGATCCGCCAGTCGCTCGGTTTCCGCCGGATCGGTGACGGCCCGCAGCGAATGAACGCCCAGGGCGTGCGCGGCCTGCTCGCATTCGCGCCGGCGCCGGCCGTACCCGCCGTCGGCCAGCCGGTGCGGGGTGTCGGTATCGGCCACCAGCAATTGCAAACCGGCCGCGGCGAGATCGAAGGGAACCTGCGCGGAGTCGCCGGTGGCGAAGTCCAGGAACAGGGCGTGCCCCGCCGTGCAGAGCAGCGAGGCGGACTGGTCCAGGGTCCCGGTCGCGGCGCCGACGTACGAGTTCTCCGCGGCCCGCCCGATGTCGATCAGCTCCGCACTGTCGGCGTCGATCCCGAACAGATCGCGAATCGCCAGTGCGACAGCGCATTCCAGCGCAGCCGAGGACGACAGCCCCGCGCCCACCGGCACCGCCCCGTCGATCTGCAGCACCACCCCGGACAGTTCGTACCCGCGGCGCCGGTATTCGTGCACCACGCCCAGCGGATAGCGGGCCCAGCCGGTGACCGCGGATTCGGCGAGTCCGTCGAGCGATTCGCGGACCTGCCCGGCGTGCTGTTTCGAACTCACCCGCACCGCGCCGTCCGTGGTGACCTCGGCGGTGCAGGTCACGACCTGGGGCAGCGCGATCGGCAGTGCGTAACCGTCGTTGTAGTCGGTGTGCTCGCCGATGATGTTGACCCGGCCGGGCGCCACCCATACCCCGCGCCCGGGTGTCGCGCTCACCGCACCCCCCGCAACTCGGCGGCCACCGTCTCGGGGGTGGTGTCACTGATGAACACGTTCATCCCCGATTCCGAACCGGCCAGATACTTCAATTTGTGCGCCGTCCGCCGGATCGAGAACAGCTGCAGGTGCAGCCACCAATCATCGCCGGGCACACGGGATTTCGGTGCCTGGTTCCACGCCGCGACATAGGGCATGGGGGTGTCGAACCGGCGCGCGAAGCGTTGCTGCACATCCAGGTAGAGATGTGCGAAACCGTCGCGCTGGGCATCGTCGAGATCGGGGATGTCGGCCACCCGGCGGTGTGGATAAAGCTGGACCTCGTAGGGCCAGCGGGCGAACGGCGGTACGAAGGCGGTCCACTCCTCGTTCGCCGCGACCACCCGGATACCGGCGGCCCGCTCGGCGCCCAGCAGATCGCCGAACAGATTGCTGCCGTGCGCCTTTCGATGGCGGGCGGCGTTCGCGACCATCGTCGCCGTGCGCGGGGCGGGGAAGGGGTAGGCGTAGATCTGGCCGTGCGGATGCGAGAGCGTGACGCCGATCTCCTCGCCGTGATTCTCGAAGCAGAACACCTGGGCCACGCCGTCGAGCTCCCCGAGTTCGGCACTGCGCTGGGCCCAGGCGTCCACCACCAGCCGTGCCCGGCCCGGATCGAGCCCGGCGAACGAACTGTCGTGGTCGCTGGTGAAGCACACCACCTCGCAGCGGCCGAACCCCTTGCGCAGCAACGTCTCCGGCGACCCTTCGACATGGTCGGGAAGTTCGGCGCGGCCGGTCGACAGCGACGGAAAGCGATTCTCGAACACCACCACCTGGTAGTCGGCCTCGGGAATTTCGGTGGGATGGCCGGGACGCGAGGGGCACAGCGGGCACAGATCCGCCGGTGGCAGGAAGGTCCGGCTCTGGCGGTGCGAGGCGATCACCACCCACTCGCCCAGCAGGGGATCAAAACGTGCCTGGGAATGCGTGCTGGTCCGGGGCAGGGCCCGGGTGTCGGCGGCGGTGCGCGGCACCGGCTCGCTGTCGAAGTAGATGATCTCGCGGCCGTCGGCCAGCGACCGACGACTCACCACCGGACTCGGCCGCGCCATCGCATCCCTCCGCTCGATCCACCGGATCTCAGCGGACAGTAACACCGCGGCCGCGGCAGGCGGCGGGTGCCGGATCCGGCGCGGCGCATCCGATCGGACGAACCGCGCCGGATCGGCCTCGCTCAGTACTCGCTGCCGAACGGCCCTCCCGGCCCGTAGGAACCGGTCGCCGGCGGCGCCGGCATCATCACCCAGCCGCCGCAGTTGGCCGAGGCGAACGCGACATCGGACGATTTGATCAGCACCCGCACCGGAGTGATGTGGGTGCGGTCGCTGGCGACGATGGCGGCGTTCGGGTCCGGCGGATCACCGGGTTCGGGGATCTTCCACAGGCGCTCCCAGGAACAGTCGTGCGCCGGGTCCGCCGGCCCCGCGGACTGATAGATACCGGGCGCGATATCGACCCCGACCCGGTACATCCCGTCCCCGGGGATGGTCGTCGCCGGATCGGCGGCCGCGGAGCCTGATCCGAGCATCGTCACCGCGGACGCGACGGTCCCGGCGATCACAAACGTGCGTCCACGCACGGCGGTCCTCCTCGATCTCGCAGACGGCCGTCGACTATCGGGCGGCCGCAGAAGATCCCCGCATCTTCCGGGGCCTTGGTCTATCAGAATTCCGATAGGCGCGGACCGGATCGATGAAATATCTGGAGATTCGACAACGCCCGGCGAGCGGTGTGTGGGAGGTCCGGAAATGCCGTCGCTGAACGTCCCCGCGGGATCCCCTCGCGCCCACGGGGACGGCACCCACATGCGGTTCGACCACCGAGGTGCGAGATGGGAACGTACTGCAGCGTCGACAGCGAGTGCAACACAACGGTATTTCAGAATTAAATTACTCTGGCGAATCATCCCGATTCAGCATTCCGGCTTTTTCGCTCGCGGGCCTGGATATCGGCGGATTGCGCGGAATCGCACGGCGGCAGCGACATTCGGGCAATGATGCGCATTCGGTTCGGATGCCGCCGGATGTGGTCAGCGACACAAACCTGCCGGTTGTTCCGCGACGTGGCCGGTCCGGGCAACAGTGAGATAGCTCTGAAGTGTCCGTTTCTCGCCGGGGCTGACATCGGATTCGCCGTGCGACCGGCGTGTCTGCGGAAATGGCGTGTCGCTACTGCTCTGATAGGGGTAACGGTTCAGTAACTGAGCTTGCGCATGTGATGCTGCCGTTGCAACAGTGAACCACTGGGTTTGATGTTACTAGTGGGAAGGGAGGGGTGTGCCCGTCCCGGGTGCGCCGTCCGAACATGAACCATCCACGCATCATCAAGACCGGAGTCAGGCTCGCCGTCGCCGCGGTCACCACGGCCGGTGTGCTGGCGCCCGCCGCCGCTCTCGCCGCGCCGGCCGCGCCCGCAGATCCCGATATGTCGACCAGATTGGCGGGTAAGACGGTATTTCTGGACCCGGGCCATCAGGGTACGAACCACTCCGAAGACCTAGATCGTCAAGTGAACGACGGGCGCGGCGGCACCAAGGAGTGCCAGACGACGGGCATGACCAGCCGTGGCGGCGTGCCCGAGCACACCATCAACTGGAATGTGGCGCAGCTGGTCCGGCAGTCGCTCGAGGCGCTCGGCGCGCATGTCGTGATGAGCCGCCAGGACGACACCGGCTGGGGCGGATGCGTCGACGAACGCGCGGCCGCCGCCAACAGCTCCGGCGCCGCGGTGGCCGTCAGCATCCACGCCGACGGCGCACCGGAACAGGATCACGGATTCCATCTGATCGTGCCGCAGTTGCCGGTCCCGGACGCCAAGGCGAATCAGGCGCAATCCGGTCCCGGCCAGGTCGCCACGAACGCCGTGCGCGACGCCTACAAACAGGCCGGATTCACGCCCGCGAACTACGCCGGCGCGGTCGACGGTCTGCAGACCCGGTCCGATATCGCGGGTCCGGCGCTGACCGAGGTGCCCGATGTCTTCATCGAAATGGGCAACGGTGCGAATGTCGACGACGCGACAATGCTCGAGTCGCCGGACGGGCAACTCAAACACGCCATCGCGATCACGACCGGGCTGGTGAGCTATCTGATCGGAGTGGCCCCGGGCGGTACGTCGCCGGCCGCATCGCCGGCCGACGGTCCCGCGAGCGCGCCGCAGCCCGGTGCGTCGGAGGGCGCTACGTCGCCGAGCACCACCACGCAGAGTCCGGCACCGCAGAATGCCGCGCCGGAGAGTGCGTCCCCGCAGGGGACGACGACGCAGAATTCGGATGCCCAGAATTCGACCACCCAGAATTCCGGCACCCAGAGTTCTGGCGCTCAGAGTTCCGGCGCTCAGAGTTCGGGCGGTCAGAATTCGGTTGCACCGCAGCAGAATTCGGCAACCGACGCGTTGCGTGGCACACCGAACTCCGGCACCACGCAGTCCGCACCGGCGTCCACCTCGCCGTCCGCGCCGGCCACGACGCAACCGGGTTCGGATCCGGCGGGCGCTCCGGCCGGCACTTATCACACGGCGCCGGGGACCTATTCGACTACCGATCCGGGCACGTCCGGGGCCGCGCCGCAGACCTCGACCGCACCCGGAACCAACGGCACCCAGAAGACGCCGCAATCCGGTTCCGCGGCCGGTAATCTCGCCACCACCGCGATGCGGTTGCTGCTGCCGCTGGCGAAATCGCTGGGCCTGGGCGACGGTGCGCTCGATTCCGAATTGGTGAATCTCGCCTACACCCTGGTCTCCACCCTCCTGGGGCCGAGCAAGTAATCGGTCCCGTTCGTGCCCGCCCCTCCGCACGAAGGGGCGGGCACGTCCTGGTCCGGGCCTGGGTAAGCTCGGCCGAATGGATCGGCGCATACCTGTTCTGGTGGTCGCGGGATTTCTGGGAGCCGGTAAGACCACGCTGCTGAACCATCTGCTGCGGCGACGCGAAGCCCGGATCGGGGTCGTGGTCAACGATTTCGGTGCGGTGAACATCGACGCGATGCTGGTCGCGGGCCAGGTGGACGCCATGGTCTCGCTGGGCAACGGCTGTGTGTGCTGCGCGGTGGACGTGACCGAACTCGACGAGATGTTCGCCCAGCTCGCCGAGCCGCGCCACGGCATCGACGTGATCGTGGTGGAGGCCAGCGGCCTCGCCGAACCCCGCAATCTGATCCGTATGGTCATCGGCAGTGACAATCCGCGCATTCGCTACGGCGGACTGATCGAGGTCGTGGATGCCGAGCATTTCGACGACAGCCGCGCCCGCCATCCCGAACTGGCCAAACATCTACGCCTGGCCGATCTGATCGTAGTGAACAAGGCCGACCGGGTACCGGCCGCGCGGCTGGACGCATTGCGCGCCGAGATCGAGCGGATCACCGCGGGGGCGCCGGTCTATGCCACCGCGCACGGCCGCATCGATCCGCCGCTGCTGTTCGATGTGCCCGAACGCGGCGAATCGACGGTCGCCCGCCAGCTGTCGTTCGACGAACTGCTCGACGATCATGATCACGAGGAACCCGGACACCACCATCTGCACGACGGCTACGACAGCGTATCCTTCACCACCACAACCGATCTCGACCCGCGTCGCCTGGTGGGGTTCCTGGAGGATCCGCCGCCGGGGTTGTTCCGCGCCAAGGGTGCCACCGCCTTCGCTGTGGACGGTGAGAGCCGAAAGTTCCTGCTGCACATGGTCGGCCGGCATGTGGTCTTCGAGCCGGCGGTGTGGTCGCGCGGCGAAACCCGCGAAACCCGTTTGGTACTCATCGGATCCGGACTCGATTCGGAAGCCGCGACCGCCCGTCTGCACGCCACCGCCCATACCGGACCCGAACCACTGGACGAACAGGCGTTGCTGCCGGTGTGGCGGTATGTGCCGAGGGACGACACGGATCGGAGCGCCTGAATATCAGAGGGCGTGAATATCGGGCGCTATTTCGATGAGGCGTTCCAGTCGCGGCGGGGTCCACGGCCCGTCCGGTCCGAGAATCACGTGGTCGATACCGGTGGCGGCCAGTGTTTTCAGATGCTCCAGCACCGGTCCGTGATCCGCGTCGATATCCAGGGCCGTGGTGACGGTCTTCTCGATCGTGGAATAGTCGCGGCCGATCTCGTCGCATCGGCGCCGCAGCACCGTGAGTTTGTGCGCGAGATTGTCGGCGTAGCCGGTGCCGGGGAGGTCGAAGAGATTGCAGGCGTCGGCATATCGCGCCACCAGCGGCAGGGTTTTGCGTTCGCCACTGCCCCCGATCAGGATCGGCGGATGCGGGCGCTGGATCGAATTCGGTGAATTGAGCGGCCGCGCCAATTCGTAATGGTTGCCCCGATAGGGTGTCTCGTCCTCGCTCCACATGCGGTGTGCGATCTGCAGGAGTTCCTCCAGCTGTTCGAAGCGTCGCGGCAGGCGCGGGAACGGAATGCCCAGGCCCTCGGCCTCGAATGTGGTGCGTGGTCCCATCGGTTCCGGATCGAAGGGTGCCCCGGCGCCGACGCCGAAGATCAGGCGGCCGCCGCTGAGTACGTCGAGGGTGGTCGCGGATTTGATCAGCACGCCGGGGTGGCGATACGGCACCGCCGTGACCAGGGTGCCGAGCCGGATGCGGTCGGTGATTCCGGCGAGAAATCCCAGCGCGGCATAGGCCTCGAGCATCGGCGACTCCGGCGGATGGCCGCTGATGCCGATCTGGAAGAAGTGGTCCATCACCCAGAGGCTGTCGATCCCCGACGCGTCGGCAGCCTGCGCGAGTTCCGTGACCGCGGAACCGATGCCGCTGCCCGGGACGGGCCAGGAGAAGTCGGTGAGTGCGATGCCGATTTTCACGTATGTCTTCCGTTCAATGTTGTTAGCCGGACAACGAATATAACGTGAGTCGGCTAACGAAAACAATACCTTTACGCTGAACACACCATGACCGACGACGACTTCCAGACCGCGTTCTGGTCCACCAAACACGCCCTCGCCGTGGCGGCGGCCGCTGCCTACGCCCGGCACGGCGTGTACGAGGGCCAGCAGTTCATCCTGCGACAGCTTTGGCAGGAAGACGGTCTGACGCCCGGTCAGGTGGCCAAACGACTCGGCCTGGCGACGCCCACGGTCACCCGGGCGACCACCCGGATGGAAGCGGCCGGACTGGTCCGGCGCGAACCGCATCCCACCGACCGCCGACTGGTCCGGCTGCACCTGACCGCGCGCGGGCGCGACCTGGAGCACGAGATCGAAGCCGAGAGTGCGCGGCTGACCGAACGGGCGCTGACATCGTTCAGCGCCGCCGAACGCGCCGCGCTCTTCCGGGCGCTGCGCCGCATCGAAGCGAATCTCACCGAGACCGCGCCCGCCGCCGAGGCGAACCCCGGCCGGCAAGCGCGCTGACTCCGCCGGCCTAGCCGCAGGCGTTGACCCACTCGGACATGCCGTCGGCGAACAGTTGGCGTTTCCAGATCGGCACCTCGTGCTTGATGCGGTCGACCAATTCCGCGCACGTCTCGAAGGCCTCGCGGCGGTGCGGTGCGGCGACCGCCACGGTGATCGCCAGATCGCCGACGGTCAGCGCGCCCACCCGGTGCACCGCCGCGACCGGCAGGCCGACGGACTTCCCGACCTCGGCGCACACCCGGGTCAAGAACTTCTCCGCCTCGGGGTGGGCCGAATACTCCAGGGCCGAAACCGCTTGTCCGCCATCGTGATCGCGGACCTTGCCGGTGAAGACGACGACCGCGCCGTATTCGGGTCCGGTGACCGCGCGCTCGACCTCCTCGGGCTGCAACGGCTGATCGCTGATGCGGGTGAGCGGCGTGTACTCACTCATGGCGGCCTCCTCCGGCGACCTGGGCCAGCAGATGATCCAGCAACGGTTCCAGGACCGCGATCCCGTCGCGGACCCCACCCGGTGAACCGGGCAGATTCACGACCACCGTAGTGCCGGACAGGCCGGCGACGCCACGGCTCAAGGCGGCCAACGGAAACGCGGCCGTGCCGCGCTGGCGGATCAGCTCGGCCACGCCCGGCAATTCCCGATCCAGCACCGCCAGCGTCGCCTCCGGAGTGGCGTCGGAGGGCGAGGCGCCGGTGCCGCCGGTGGTGATCACCAGTCCCGGCGTGCCGTCGAGTGCGTCGCGCAGGCCGGCCTCGATCTCGGCATCGGCGTAGACCAGCGGTCCGCGTACGGAAAAGCCCAGTCCCGTAAGCCATTCCGTCAGAACCGGACCGGTCTTGTCGACCCTGGTACCGGCCGCGACGCCGGTCGAGGCGACGACCACGACCGCGGTCCGGGAGCCCTCGCCGGCGTGCGACGCGCCGTGCGCCGCATCGCTGTGGCTCGGGTCGGCAGGGGAGTGGGCGTTCCCGGGCGATTCCGAGTCATGGTGAACCGGCCGGTCCTCGGTCGGGTCCCTGTCCGGCCGTTCCCAATGACCGCGCTTACCACCGTCTTTCGTCAGCAGGCGCACACCGTCCAGGACGGCCGCCGGATCCACCGCCTTCACCATGTCGTGCAGCGTGAGCCCGGCGATCGCGACCGCGGTGAGCGCCTCCATCTCGACGCCGGTGGGGCCCTTCGTCTTCGCCCGCGCTTCGATGGTGATGGCCGATTCGGCGAAACCGAAGCGCACATCCACCGACGACAGCGCCAGCTGATGGCACAGCGGAATCAGCTCCGAGGTCTTCTTCGCCCCGGAGATACCGGCGATGCGGGCCGTCGACAGCACATCGGCCTTCGGCAGGTCGTCCGCGCGCACCAGCGCCACCACCTCGGGCGTCGTGCGCAACAGGCCGGCGGCGACGGCCACCCGTGTCGTCTCGGCCTTGGCGCTCACATCGACCATGCGCGCCCGGCCTTCCGCATCGACATGCGACAAAGCCGCGGCATCAGGCAGGTCGTTCACAGTTCGCGCACCCTCACCAGCGAGCCGGCCGCCACCGACGTGACCTCGGCCGGAATTTCGATCAGAACATCGGCCTGGGCCATGGCCGCCACCAGATGCGACCCGGGGCCCGACACCGAACGCACCCCCGCACCTTCGCGCCGGCCCCGCAGGAACTGGCGCCGGCCCGCCGGGGAACGTACCGGATCCAACAGCGCCACATCGTAATTCGGCACCGGAGCCAAACCGCTCAGCTGCCGCAGGATCGGCCGGGCGAACACCTCGAACGACACCATCGTGCTCACCGGATTACCCGGAAAACTCAGAATCGGAATCCCGTCGACCACACTGACGCCCTGCGGACCGCCGGGCTGCACTGCCACCGAACCGAACTCGCCGCCGAAATCGGCCAGCACCTCCTTGACCACTTCGAAATCGCCCTGCGAAACCCCACCCGACGTGAACACCACATCCGCGGCCGCCGTCGCGACCGACAACTTGCGACGGAACTCGCCCGGATCGTCACGGCTGTGCGACACGTCCACCACATCGATCCCGTTGGCGCCCAACGCCGCAGCCAGCGCGATGCCATTCGAGTTGTAGATCTGACCCGGGCGCAACGCGACACCCGCAGACACCAACTCGTCGCCCGTCGTCAGGACCGCCGCCCGGATCCGCCGCGCCGCCGCCACCGAGCTGACCCCCACCGCCGCCAGCGCCGCGATCCGATGCGGCGACAACAACGACCCGGCCGCCACCAGCAACTCGCCGCGCCGAATATCGGTACCCGCCTCGCGCACGAAATCGCCCGCGTTGCGGCCGCGTTCGATCGACACCCCGCCGTCGACGGCGCGGGTGTCCTCCACCGGCACCACACAATCGGCGCCCGGCGGAATCGGCGCACCCGTCATCACCTTGACCGCCGCCCCGTCCGGCAATCGGTCCGGGCCGCCCTGACCGGCGGCCACCACACCGGCCACCGGCAGCGTCACAGGCGTCACCGCCACCGACTCCGCCCGGACCGCATATCCGTCCATCCCGGAATTGCGGAACACCGGCAGATCCAGCGGCGACCGCACATCCTCGGCCAGCACCCGCCCCCGCGCCCCGTGCAACGCCAACTGCTCCACCTGCCGCGCCGCCAGCGGTCGCAGCAACTGTTCGATCCGCTCCCGATGATCCTCGACGGACCGAGCCACAGTCTTGGCAGGCTGACTCATAGACGTCAGCCTAGCTGTGTAGATGGCCTTCGCTTCGCTCCGGCGGGGTTTCGGGCAGAGCCCCGCATACCTCACAGGTGGTGACTTGCGGGACGTGAGGTGGGGGTGGCCCGCATAATGGAGGAGTGACCGTCGTTCTCATGGGGATTCCCGCCGTCCGGGGCGGGCGGCCCTCGCTGAACGGACGGCCCGACACGGACCTGCTCGTCGACAGATTCGGGCGCACGGCCCGGGATCTGCGCGTGTCGATCACCGAAAAGTGCTCGTTGCGTTGCACGTACTGCATGCCGGAGGAGGGGCTGCCGGCCATTCCGGCCGACGAATTGCTCTCGGCCACGGAGATCGTGCGGCTGGTGGAACTCGCGGTGCGGCGGCTGGGTGTCCGCGAGGTGCGCTTCACCGGCGGCGAGCCGCTGATGCGGCGCGATCTCGAGCAGATCATCGCCGGATGCCATGCCGCCGTTCCCGACACACCGCTGGCCATGACCAGTAACGGCGTCGGGCTGGAACATCGCGCTCGCGCGCTGGCGGCCGCGGGACTCGGCCGAGTCAACATCTCCCTCGATACCGTCGACCCTGCCGGATTCGCCCGGCTCACCCGCCGGGATCGGCTCGGTTCGGTGCTGACCGGCATCCGCGCCGCCCATGCCGCCGGGCTCTACCCGGTCAAGGTCAATGCCGTGCTGATGCGCGAAACCCTCTCGGGTGCGGTCGATCTGCTGCGGTGGTGTCTGAACGAGGGATGCGAACTGCGCTTCATCGAGGAGATGCCGCTCGACGCCGATCACGAATGGGCGCGGACCAACATGGTCACCGCGTCCGAACTGCTCGACGTTCTCGGCACGGCCTTCACCCTCACCGAGGCCGGGCGCGCCGACCCGTCCGCCCCGGCGGAGACCTGGCTGGTGAACGGCGGTCCGGCCACGGTCGGCATCATCGCCTCGGTCACCCGCCGATTCTGCGGCGACTGCGACCGCACCCGCCTGACCGCCGACGGCATGATCCGATCCTGCCTGTTCAGCGACCAGGAATACGATCTGCGTTCACTGCTGCGCGCCGGCGCGAGCGACGACGACCTGGCGCAGCTGTGGCGCGGCGCGATGTGGAACAAATGGGCCGGGCACGGCATCGATGCCGCCGATTTCGTCCCCCCGGAACGCACGATGGGAGCCATCGGTGGTTGAGGTCAGATATTTCGCCGCGATCGCCGACGCGGTCGGCAAATCGAGCGAACATCTCGACCTGCCCGAGTCGGCAACGGTCGGTGATCTGCGCACCGCATTGCGCTCGGCCTACGGCGCCGACCTGGATCCGATGCTGAGGGTCTGCGCCTATCTGGTGGGCGAGGAACTCACCCGCGACGACAGCACGCTCCTCACCGCCCGCGTCGACGTACTACCGCCGTTCGCGGGCGGCTGAGCAGCGCCCGTTCTCTCGTACGGTGGGGTCGCCCTCAGTTCTTCCACCAGGTATCGAGGGGCGACACCGGCACCGTCCGCTTGTGGCGGGTGTTGCAGTAGATCGCCTCGACGCGCTCGGCCACCTCCGGCGTCACATCCTTGCCCTCGAGATAATCGTCGATCTGGGCGTACTTCAGGCCGAGCGCCTCCTCGTCCGGCAGTGCCGGGCGATCATCCTCGAGGTCGGCGGTTGGCACCTTCTCCCATAGGCTCGGCGGAGCGCCCAATTCCTGGAGCAATGCCGCGCCCTGGCGCTTGGTCAGGCCGGTCAACGGAGTGATGTCGACCCCGCCGTCACCGTGCTTGGTGAAGAAGCCGGTGACCGCCTCGGCCGCGTGGTCGGTGCCCACGACCACCAGATTCAACTGCCCCGCGATCGCGTACTGGATGATCATCCGTTCGCGCGCTTTGATGTTGCCGCGGACGAAATCACGCAGCTCGGTCTCGTGTCCCAGTAGTTTGCGCACGCCCTCGGCGGTCGCGGCCGCCACGGCGTCCGCGCCGGGCTTCACATTGACCTCGACCACATGGTCCGGGCCGATGAAATCCAGTGCCCGCTGCGCGTCGTCGGCATCGGCCTGGGCACCATAGGGAAGCCGGACCGCGACGAACGTCGCCTCCTGTCCCCGGGCGCGTAACTCGTCCACGGCCAGCTGGCACAGTTTGCCGGTCAAGGAGCTGTCCTGACCACCGCTGATGCCGAGGACGAAACCCGTTGCCGGGGTGGAACTCAGATAGTCGGCCAGGAATTCGACGCGGCGGCGCACCTCGACCTTCGGCTCGATCTCGGCCGCGACACCCAATTCGGTGATGATCTGTTCGCGCAGATTCCCCATGCGGCCACTCTACTGGGCGGGCGCCACGAGTGCGCGCACCACGTTTTCCCAGTGGTCGGCGATCTGTTCGGGCCGATAACCCAGGACCCGCAGCTGATGCAGCACCAGGCCGGCGTCCAGGATGGCCAGCAGTGTGTCGGCCGTCAGCGCGATATCGCCGCCCACCTCGAGCTGCCGAAGCAGCAGCGAGACATGGGTTTTCGAGATGTTGTACGGGGCGCTGGCGTAGCGGCCGGATTCGTCGGCGGCGCGGCGCATTTCGCCCTCCACCTCGATCCCGGCCAGACGGGCGCGTCCGTAGGCGATCAGCCGCTGCAGCGGCGGGGCGCCCGGACCCAGCGGCGGCGGCCCGAACATGAACGCCGCCTGCAGTTTCTGCTCGGACTGGTCGAGCAGCGCCAGCATGAGACCGGAGCGATTGCCGAATCGCCGGAACACGGTGCCCTTGCCGACGCCCGCGCGCTTGGCGACCGCGTCCATCGTGACGCCGTCCGCGCCGAATTCGCGGACCAGTTCCTCGGCGGCGTCGAGCAGCAGTTGCCGGTTGCGCACGGCATCGCTGCGCTCGGAGTGCTCGGCTACCGGCAGCGCGGTGGTGATCGCGGACGGCGGCAGTTCGATGGCCACGGCCTCCAGCGGCAGCATGCCGGGACGCGGCGCGGCGGCGAAGACCGGATCCGAGGCGTGTGGATCGGACGAATGGGACGAATTCGACGATGGCGAATCCGGAGTGTCGCAGTTCACAGTTCGGTTACCCCATGACCCGGGAATGAAAGCGGACCGTAGTCCGGTTAACGTGTCGTGAAAGCGGAAGCCACCGCCGTCCCACCGCACAAGGAGTGATCATGTCACAGACTCGCATTCTGGCTCTCGTCGGCAGCTTGCGTGCCGGTTCGATCAACCGGCAGCTGGCCGAGGCCGCCGCCCAGACCGCACCGGAAGGTGTCGAGGTCGATATCTACGACGGTCTCGGCAATATTCCTTTCTACAACGAGGACATCGACGTACCGGGTCAGGTGCCCGCGCCGGCGCAGGCGCTGCGTGACGCCGTCGCCGCCGCCGACGCGCTGGTGCTGTTCGTCCCCGAATACAACGGGACCATCCCGGCCGTACTCAAGAACGCCATCGACTGGGCCTCGCGTCCCTACGGCGCGGGTTCGATCAAGGCCAAGCCGGTCGCCGTGGTCAGCGCCTCGATCAGCCAGAACGCCGCGAAGTGGGCGCACGGTGACACGGTGAAGGCGGTCGGCGTGGCCGGCGGCACCGTCGTGGAGAGCGCGCACCTGCACTTCGGCACCATCGGCCAGCGCTTCGGCGAGGCCCATCCGCGCGAGGACGCCGAGGCTCTGACCCAGCTCGCCGCCGCGATCACCGAACTGGTCGCCGCGCGGGAATCGGTCAACGCCTGAGTGTGAGACGGTAACCGGCTCGAGCTTTCGAGGGGTCGCACCCGACGGTGCGGCCCCTCTGTGGCGTCGGGGCCGGTCATCGGTCGGGCGTGACGTGACGGGCGTCCTAACGGCCGAGGTCCACGGCGTTATAGGATATGAAAACCATTTCCAATAGGAGGTCGTCATGAAGGTGCGGAACTCGCTGCGTTCGCTGAAGGACAAGCCGGGTGCCCAGGTGGTGCGACGCCATGGCAAGACCTATGTGATCAACAAGAAGGAGCCGCGGTTCAAGGCTCGCCAGGGCTGATCCGGTCCGGCTGCGACACGCCGGAGTAGGTGGCGGAAGGCCGCGTTCGTCCCCTCGGACGGATGCGGCATTCGGCCGTTTCGGGTGTGCACGAACGCGCCTGCTGAGGTCGGTGTGACCGGTGTGACCAGAGGTGGCATTGGGTTTGCTGGGAGAGAGCTGCGACATGAAATCGTGATCTGCGCCACTGTCGTGTCGGGTTGCGAATCGACTGTCCTGGTACTTACGGCCGCCGAATTTCATCTTTGTGGTTCGCAACATGTCGTGTTGTATGAATCTGTCGGCCACTAGGTGTAGTGTCTTGAACGCTGGAAGGGGAGACGAACTCCGAGCCGATCACCACCGTGTGATCGCCGGTGGTGCCCCTACTTCCAGGGGTTTGCGCAGTACCAGATGGATCGTGCTCAGTACGGATGCTCACAGCAGATGGCGTACCGATTCAAGGCTGCATCGGATAAGGCAAGGAGAGAGGGTCACCCATGAGTATCACGGTCTACACCAAGCCCGCTTGTGTCCAGTGCAACGCCACCTACCGCGCGCTCGACAAGGCCGGTGTGGAGTACGACGTCGTCGATATCTCCGAGAACCCCGAGGCCCGCGACTACGTGATGGCGCTGGGATATCTGCAGGCCCCCGTCGTCGTCGCCGGCGACGAGCACTGGTCCGGTTTCCGTCCGGACCGCATCAAGTCCCTGGTGACCGCAGCGGCCTGATCCGCTTCGGTCACCGTTCGTCCGATGTGGGAAGGGGGAGTGGGATGGCTGGGTTGTCCGGGGAAGGGACCCAATCGACGCCCGCTCTGGTCTACTTCTCGAGCGCTTCGGAGAACACGCACCGCTTCGTCGAACGGCTGGGTTTGCCGGCCGTTCGCATTCCGCTCCACACCGCCGATTCGCTGCGCGTCGACACGCCCTATGTGCTGATCTGCCCCACCTACGGTGGCGGCCGGCATGTGTTCGACGCGCAGCGCGGCGAGGGGGCAGCCGGGCGTTCGGACAAGGAATTCGTCCCCAGGCAGGTGGCGAAATTCCTCAACGATCCGCATAATCGTGCGCTGTTGCGCGGGGTGATCGCGGCCGGCAACACGAACTTCGGCGATACGTATTGCTATGCGGGAGAGGTGATCTCGCGCAAATGCGGGGTGCCGTACCTGTATCGATTCGAACTGATGGGAACCGCCGAGGACGTCGAGCGCGTCCGAGAGGGATTGGGATTGTTTTGGCAACGACAACAGCACCGGCCGGAAAGACGGCCCGCCTAGAGCGCCCGGTCAGCACCGAGACCTCGACCGAGGGCTTGGACTATCACGCGCTCAACGCGATGCTGAATCTGTACGGACCGAATGGCGAGATTCAGTTCGACAAGGATGTCGCCGCCGCCCGGCAGTACTTCCTGCAGCATGTCAACCAGAACACCGTCTTCTTCCACAACCTCGACGAGAAGCTCGACTACCTCGTGGAGGAGAACTACTACGAGCCCGAGGTGCTCGACCAGTACAGCCGGGCCTTCGTCAAGAAGCTGTTCCAGCAGGCCTACGCCAAGAAGTTCCGGTTCCCGACCTTCCTCGGCGCCTTCAAGTACTACACGTCCTACACGCTGAAGACCTTCGACGGGAAGCGCTATCTGGAGCGGTTCGAGGACCGGGTCTGCATGGTCGCGCTGACCCTGGCCGCCGGTGACGAGGTCCTCGCGCAGCAGCTCGTCGAGGAGATCATCGACGGCCGCTTCCAGCCGGCTACCCCGACGTTCCTGAACTCGGGCAAGAAGCAGCGCGGCGAACCGGTCTCCTGCTTCCTGCTGCGCATCGAGGACAACATGGAGTCCATCGGGCGCTCCATCAACTCGGCGTTGCAGCTGTCCAAGCGTGGCGGCGGAGTCGCGTTGCTGCTGAGCAACATTCGCGAGCACGGCGCGCCGATCAAGAAGATCGAGAACCAGTCCTCCGGCGTCATCCCCATCATGAAGCTGCTCGAGGACTCCTTCTCCTACGCCAATCAGCTCGGCGCGCGCCAGGGTGCGGGTGCGGTGTACCTGCACGCGCACCACCCCGACATCTACCGCTTCCTCGATACCAAGCGGGAGAACGCGGACGAGAAGATCCGCATCAAGACGCTCTCGCTGGGTGTGGTGATTCCCGACATCACCTTCGAGCTGGCGAAGAAGAACGAGGACATGTACCTGTTCTCGCCCTACGACGTCGAGCGCATCTACGGTGTGCCGTTCGCCGATATCGACGTCACCGAGAAGTACTACGAGATGGTCGACGACAAGCGCATCCGCAAGTCGAAGATCAACGCCCGCGAGTTCTTCCAGACCATCGCCGAGCTGCAGTTCGAATCCGGTTACCCCTACATCATGTTCGAGGACACGGTGAACCGGGCCAACCCGATCAAGGGCAAGATCACCCACTCCAACCTGTGCTCGGAGATCCTGCAGGTCTCCACGCCGTCGGTGTTCAACGACGACCTGTCCTACGCGAAGGTCGGCAAGGACATCTCCTGCAACCTGGGTTCGCTCAATATCGCCAAGGCCATGGACTCACCGGATTTCGGGCAGACCATCGAGGTCGCGATCCGGGCGCTGACCGCGGTCTCGGATCAGACCCACATCTACTCGGTGCCCTCGATCGAACAGGGCAACAACGAATCCCACGCGATCGGCCTGGGCCAGATGAACCTGCACGGGTATCTGGCGCGCGAACGGGTCCACTACGGATCCGAAGAAGGTGTGGACTTCACCAACATCTACTTCTACACCGTCGCCTACCACGCGGTGCGGGCCTCCAACAAGCTCGCCATCGAGCGCGGCACGGCCTTCGGCGGTTTCCCGGAGTCGAAGTACGCCAGCGGCGAATACTTCGACAAGTACACCGAACAGGCATGGGAGCCGAAGACCGACCGCGTGCGGGAGATCTTCGCCGAGGCGGGCGTGCACATCCCGACCCAGGAGGACTGGCGCGAGCTGAAGGCCTCGGTCATGGAGCACGGCATCTACAACCAGAACCTGCAGGCGGTGCCGCCGACCGGGTCGATCTCCTACATCAACCACTCCACCAGCTCGATTCACCCGGTGGCGTCGAAGATCGAGATCCGCAAGGAAGGCAAGATCGGCCGCGTCTACTACCCGGCCCCCTACCTGACCAACGACAATCTCGACTACTTCGCCGACGCCTACGACATCGGCTACGAGAAGATCATCGACACCTACGCCGCGGCCACCCAGCATGTGGACCAAGGCCTGTCGCTGACCTTGTTCTTCAAGGACAGCGCCACCACCCGCGATGTCAACAAGGCCCAGATCTACGCCTGGCGCAAGGGAATCAAGACCCTGTACTACATCCGCATCCGCCAAATGGCTTTGCAAGGGACTGAAATTGAGAATTGTGTCTCCTGCATGTTGTAATCGCGCATAGTCGATTCGGTGCGGGGGTGCGATGGATAAGCCGAAATACGGTGTCATCTACGGAGTTCGCCTCCGCACCGAGTACGACTATCGCTATGTAGGGCTCACGACGAAGCTGGAGCACGTACGGCTCCGTCAACACTTCAAGGCAGCTGCGGCAGGTCGCAAGACGCCGTTCTACGACTGGCTGCGCAAACAGGACCGTGACGCCGTCGTTGCGGATGTCCTGGACTGGGTTTACGGCCTCGAGGATCTGGGCCGGGCTGAAATCG
Source organism: Nocardia sp. MDA0666 (assembly GCF_003023875.1). Lineage (NCBI taxonomy): Bacteria > Bacillati > Actinomycetota > Actinomycetes > Mycobacteriales > Nocardiaceae > Nocardia > Nocardia sp. MDA0666. Next base: position 138,707 of record NZ_PYHT01000005.1, on the reverse strand, counting down.
CATGGATCGCCTATCTACGGAAAGAAGGTCAGCCGCTACTCAACCTGTCCGAGGGTGGACTGGGGCCTGTTGGTGTGATCTGGACCGCCGAAATGCGGGAGGCCGCGCGGATTCGGTCGACCGGACGTCCGGGTGTGAGTCGTTTCGGTGACGAGAATCCGTTTTTCGGCCGCACACACTCGGCATCGCAACGCGCGAAATGGTCGGTCGACCGCAACGGCTCGTTTCGAGGCGAAGCGAACCCCAACTTCGGGAAGTTCGGCGCCGCGCACCCGGGATTCGGCCATGCGATGCCGGAAGAATCGCGTCGGCGTCTTTCGGAAATGCGAATGGGTGCGGGAAATCCGAACTTCGGGCGGACGGCCAGCCCTGAGACTCGGGCGAAGATGTCCGCCGCCCGCAAGGGACGACCGATGCCTTCGAGCAGGCGCAATGCCCACACCCGACATCACACGAACAAGGGTGTCTTCAAGGAGACATGTCGATATTGCGTCGAGGATGCGGCCGAAACGAAGGACGAGTGAGGGGGGCGGCGGCCGTCGTAGTGATCACCCCTCGCTCGGTGCATGCGCGAAATCGAAGTTTCGTGGTTCGGCGCGGCGGCGGTTGGGGGTGTAACCTGCATCCGGGCGCTGTGCGTCCGGGCGATGACCAGGCGACGAGGCAGGTTATCGGGGTGCCGGGAGGGCATCCGAAATTCTCTGACGGTGAAGTGCTGGCGATGAGGAGGTGGGTGGCTGTGCGTAGCGAACCCCCGAGTCGAAGGCCGCGCGGCGCCGTCCTCCTGTTCTGCCGGTAGAGCTTTCGGTGGCGAGGTCGGTGCCTCGCGGTGTGATCCGTGACCCCGTACCCACTCGCAGTATGCCGAGGTTCTGTCATGTCGACCGATCTGTTCTTTGTCGCGCCCGCACGCCCTGATGTCCCGGATGACGGACACGCGGCGACCCCTACGCAGGCCGATACGGCGGTCCACAGTGCCGCCACTGCCGAAACGACTGTCGCCGAACAGCATTCGGATCACGTCTCGCTTCGCGACCTCATCGACGACCGCCGTGTCGACGCCGCGCTGAACTGGCTGGACGACCACGTCCCGCATCGGATCGCCGACGAACTCGCGCGCATGGACGCCGTGCACGCCGGCATCGCGTTCCGGCTGCTCGACAAGGACCGGGCGCTGGCGGTGTTCGAGGAGCTCGAGCCGGTCGACCAGCAGCAGATCCTGTCCGGAATGCGCGATCAGAGCTTCCGGGAACTGGTCGAAGGCATGGACCCCGACGACCGGGCCCGGATGCTGCGCGAAGCCCCCGCGACGGTCGCGAAGAAGGTGCTGGCCGGGCTGAGCCCACGCGAACGTCGGATGACCGCGGCGCTGCTCGGCTACCCCGAGGGGTCGGTCGGTCGCTACATGACGCCGGAAGCCGTTGCGCTGCATTGTGATCTGACCGTCGAACAGGCGCTGCGGGTGGTTCGCACCAAGGGCGCGCATGCGGAGACCGTGTACACGCTGCCGGTGGTGGACGGCGGTCGCCGGCTCACCGGCGTGGTCGAGATGCGTGAACTGGTCCTCAGCGATCCCGGCACGATGCTGACCGAACTCGTCGTCACCGCACCGGTTTTCGCCCGCGCGACCGATGCCGCGGAGAAGGCGGCGCGGCTCATGCGCGAGACCAACCTGATCAACCTGCCGGTCGTCGACAGTGAGGACCGGCTGGTCGGACTGCTGACCATCGACGACGCGGTCGAGGTCATCGAGGCCGCCGACAGCGAGGATGTGGCACGGCAGGCCGGTGCCAGCCCCTGGTCCGGGCACTACATGGCCGCCGGTGTGTTCCAGCTGGCCCGCTACCGCGCGATGTGGTTGCTGTTGCTGCTGGTCGCGGCCACCCTGACGGTCACGGTCACCGACGCGTTCGAGGCGACGCTGGCCCAGGCCGCGAATCTGGCGCTGTTCATTCCGCTGCTGATCGGCGCGGGCGGCAATGCCGGTGCGCAGGCGGCGACCTCGTGCGTGCGGGCCTTGGCCGTCGGCGAGGTGCGGGTGTCGGATCTGCTGAAGGTCATCTGGCGCGAATGCCGGGTCGGATTGGTGCTGGGCTCGATGCTCGCGGTGGTCGGCACGGTCATCGGAGCGGCGTTCGTCGGCGCGCAGATCGCGCTGGTCGTCGGCATCACCCTGGTGATCATCTGTGGCTGGGCCGCGACCATCGGCGGCACGATGCCGTTGCTGGCCAAGAAATTACGCATCGACCCGGCGGTCATCTCCGCGCCCATGGTGACGACGCTGGTCGATGCGACCGGGCTGATCATCTACTTCACGACCGCGAAGCTCGTACTGGGGATCTGAGTCGGGACTGCGCACTTCGGGAGCAGATACAGGGCACCTGCCGAGCTTGGCGGCGAACAGGTATCACATGGCTTTCTATCGGTAGCAAGCCACACTCCTCGCCGGTGAGACTGTCTCCACGCGAAGTGATCGAGGTAGCGTGCCTCGACTCCGCGGCTGGAGAAAGTGGGAAAAGCACATGGGGACATACGTTTTGGTGCCCGGCGGTTGGAAGGGTTCCTGGTCGTTCGAGACGGTGGTTCCACTCCTGGAGCAAGCCGGTCACACCGTCCACGCCCTGACCCTGACCGGCCTGCGGCCGGACGACGACGCCGCGACGGTCGCGACGACCACCCTCGACACCCACGCCGACGACGTCGTGCGATTCCTCGACCACGCCCGCCTCACCGGCGTGACGCTGGTCGGTCACAGTTACGGCGGAATGGTGATCGCCGCGGCCGCCGACCGCGCCGGCGGCCGGATCTCCCGCCTGGTGCATCTCGACGCGTACGTCCCCCGCGACGGCGAATCGTGCTGGTCCGCAACGAACGACTACTTCCGCGAGGTCCTCGCCGCGGGCGCCGCGACCACCGGCTACGCCGTCCGCCCACCCGGCAACGGCGACCCCCGCCGCCGCCCCCACCCCCTCGCGTCCTTCATGCAGACGATCCGGCTCACCGGCGCATTCGCCCGAGTCCCGCGCCGAGAGTTCGTCTACTGCTCCGGCTGGGAAGACCACACCCCCTTCGCCGGCCTCCGCACCCGCCTCCAAGCCGACCCCGAATGGCTGGTCCACGACCTCCCGACCGGCCACGACGCCATGCACGAGGCCCCGCAGGCCGTGGCCGAACTGCTGCTGAGCGAGTGAGGGCGGCTCGTCCGGGTGAACTTTTCGTGCAAACCTCCGTGAAAATGTGAGAAAACTGCTGAAGCCGACCAGGTTTGCACGATTAGTGCACACCACCGGCGTGCGAAACGGTCGCCGGGTCGAGGTGCCGAGTCTCGGTCGGGAGCAAACCCCGTCCGGGACCATCGATTCCTGCGGGCATCCGGCAAACTCTCGGCATCATTGCTGCGATCGTGGCGGCGGCAGTAGCCTGTGCATCGCGCGCTCGTCATTCGCTCGCGGCCGCGGTGTGGAACTTCCCACCCCGGAACGCATTTGCCCAGGACATGGGAGACACAAGCCCTTGTGCTGTGCTGAGCGGAGGTCCACTAGGAGTAGTGTCCGAGCGTACAATGACCGGCGAAGCGGGAAGGGTGAGTGAGCGGGCGTGAAGCTGATCGATCGAGTGTCTGCGATCAACTGGAATCGGGTGCCCGACGAGAAGGATGCCGAGGTCTGGGACCGGCTCGTCGGCAACTTCTGGTTGCCGGAGAAGGTTCCGGTATCGAACGACATTCCGTCGTGGGCCACGCTGAACGCGCAGGAGAAGCAGCTGACCATGCGGGTGTTCACGGGCTTGACCCTGCTGGACACCATCCAGGGCACCGTCGGCGCGGTGAGCCTGATTCCGGACGCGCGCACCCCGCACGAGGAGGCGGTGTACACCAATATCGCGTTCATGGAGTCGGTGCACGCCAAGAGCTACAGCTCCATCTTTTCCACGCTGTGCTCCACCCGTGAGATCGACGACGCCTTCCGCTGGTCGGAGGAGAACCCGAATCTGCAGCGCAAGGCCGAGATCGTGCTCGAGTACTACCGGGGCGACGAGCCGCTCAAGCGCAAGGTGGCCTCCACGCTGCTGGAGAGCTTCCTGTTCTACTCCGGTTTCTACCTGCCGATGTACTGGTCCTCGCGCGCCAAGCTCACCAACACCGCCGACCTGATCCGCCTGATCATCCGCGACGAGGCCGTGCACGGCTACTACATCGGCTACAAGTACCAGAAGGGTCTCGAGGACCTCACTCAGCCCGAGCGTGACGAACTCAAGAACTACACCTTCGAGTTGCTGTTCGAGCTGTACGAGAACGAGGTCGAATACACCCAGGACCTCTACGACGAGGTCGGCCTCACCGAGGACGTCAAGAAGTTCCTGCGCTACAACGCCAACAAGGCGCTGATGAACCTCGGCTACGAGGGTCTGTTCCCGCGCGACGAGACCGACGTCAATCCGGCGATCCTCTCGGCGCTGTCCCCGAACGCCGACGAGAACCACGACTTCTTCTCCGGCTCCGGTTCCAGCTATGTCATCGGCAAGGCGGTCAACACCGAGGACGAGGACTGGGAGTTCTGAGTTTCGCTCTCACGTGACAACCCGGGCGTATCGCATTGCGTACGTCCGGGTTTCGCTTATGTAGGGCAGGGCCGATGTGCCGGTCGACCCTTGGGGCGGATGGAGTCGTTCAGTGCTTCGTCGGATCGAGAGCTTCCGCGCACGTGGTCAGGTCGCGGTGCAGGCGTTCTGCGTTGCCTGCGGGCAGGGCCGCGATCATCCGACTCTCGACCTCGGCGACGAGGTGACTGGCCCGTGCGAGCAGGCGGGCGCCCTCGGCGGTGAGTCGAGTCGGTAAGGCCCGCCCGTGCGGTGCGGCGGACGGACGTTCCAGGAGACCGCGATCCTCCAGACCTTGCAGCACCGTATGCATGGACTGGCGTGTGACGAACGCGCCGCGAGCCAGCTCCGCCGCGGACAGGCCCGGTCGCTGACCCAGCAGTTCGAGGCATGCGTATTGCGGCACGCTCAGGCCCAACGGCCGCAGGGCGGTGTCCATGGCGCCGCGCAAGGCCGCCGCGGCCTGTTTGAGGACATAACCCACGGACGAATCGAGGTCCACCTTCTCTTGCGACATGTCAGGATTCTGACATATCCTTCTATGTCAGAACCCTGACATAGAAGGAGAAAGCTCATGTCTACTGTGACCGGACCCGATTTCATCGCCCTGCAGGTGCGTGATGTGGATGCGGCGGCCGAGTTCTACGAGACGCATCTCGGATTGCGCCGCGCTCCGGCGAGCCCGCCCGGTGCGGTCGTATTCGACACGGCCCCGGTGTCTTTCGCGGTGCGGACGCCGCTGCCGGGCGTCGATCTCGATGCCGTCGCGCCGCGCCCGGGCGCCGGTGTCGCACTGTGGCTGCATGCCGGCGACGCGCAGCAAATGCACGATCATCTGGCCGCTGCCGGAGTCTCGATCCTCGCCGCACCCGTCGACGGCCCCTTCGGCCGAACCTTCACCTTCGCCGATCCCGATGGATATGCCGTCACCATCCACGACCGCGCCTGAGGTCGGCGACATCTCGAGGGCTCCGCGGTCGCCAATCAGATGGCGGCAACAGGTGGTAGTCGAGGCTGAGGCGCTGTGCGCAAGCGCTCGGACGTTGTCCGCGTCACCGAGGGGCTCGGGGTGGGCGGAGGCTCCGGTCGCTGCCGAAGCTGGTATCGGTCAAGTGCGCTGGGGTGGAAGGAGATTCGATGCCCGGCCGGGCTCGGTATCGTCGGTGGCTCGGTCGATCCGTTCGGTCAAATCGGCGTAGTCGACCGGGATGGTCGTGTCGACGACGACGAGCGGGACGAGTCCCAAGGGCGTCGCCTGGTCCGCCCAGAGGTCCCAGTGCGTGCTCAGGCGCTCGTTGTCGTGGAAGAAGTCGGCACGGCGCCGTCGCGTGTAGCGGGCCCTCGCCACCGCCGCCGGCGCGTCGCACCAGACTTCGACGGCCCGGTCCGCGCCGACCTTCTCGATACCGGCGCGGGCGAATTCCCGGTCGCGCGGTGCGAACCACCAGGAATCGATGACGACCGAGGTGGGGCTGGTTCGGGCCAGGGACCAGACCGCGTCCATCGCGACACCGCCCAGATCCGGGAGACCGGCGGGGTCGTCGACGCAGGCCGCCAACGCCTTCTTGACCGTGTCCTTCGAAAGGAATCGGGCGCCCAGGACCCGTGCCAGCGCCTGTCCGACGGTCGATTTACCGGCGCCCGGAAGACCGTTCACCAGCACGAGAAGTCTGCCCACCCGTCCCATCATGACGTGCCCGGACGCGGTACGGCCCGGATGCGGTGGGGTGAGTGTCGATCGGGCCGACCGCTCGGTATTATTCGAATATGTGTTCGAGTGCCGGTGGGGGTGTGTCGTCGGAGGGGACGGGCGATGGGTTCTCCGGCCGGGCGCCGCGACGGCTTCCGGACGGTGTTCCGCGGACCGAGGGGACCGAACCGCAGCTGCAGTATCCGAACGAGGCCGGCTATTACTACCGGGTGCTCGTGCAGCCGCCGAAACCGGTGTGGGTGCGGTTGGATGCGATTCTGATCCGGGATCCGGGCACGCCCCGGCACGTCAACGGGGCGGGGCTGGATATGACGGGGGAGCGGCCGGGGACGTTGACGCACTGGGTGCCCTCGTTCAGCGGTGAGTGGCTGGGCCGGGTGAATTTCTCGGTCTGTTACGCGGACGGGCGGACGCCGCTGCATCTCACCGACCAGTTGGTGCCCGCCTACGCGCTACGCCCACGCGCGGCCGCCGACGATCCGCGCCAACCACCGCCGGGCCGGCCGAATACGTCGTCGCGTATCGAGAGACGGGCGGGCGACGCGGACGGTCGTTGAACCGGGGCGCGACGCCTGCCGCGCGTCCTCGGCTCAGTCCGTCACGTACCCGTTGAGCGTCTTGCGCAGGTCGTCGAGGATCGCCCGCGCGGCGGTGAGCCCGGAACCGTGCCAGAGATCGTCCTCGACGGCGAAATCGCGCTTGTCGGAGACGGCGCCGAGCGCTTTCCAGTCGTCGCCCTTCATCACTGATTCGCCGTGGCTCTTACCGTCGGGGCCGTCGAACATCAGATAGATGATGTCGCCCTCGATCTTGTTGCGGTCGCTTTCGGTGGCGAGGCTGTCCACCGTGAACGAGCGATCGCGCTGGGCGCCGGGGCGCTGCACGCCGGCGTCGGCAAGGACCTGTCCCGCGAACGTGTCGGTGCCCTGGACCTGAATATCCTTGGGGGAGAAGCGGATCACCGACGCCTGCGACAGGTTGGCGGCGATCGAGGCCCCAGTTTCGCGGGCGTCCGTGCGGTAGTCCGCGAGCGCCTTCGCGCCGGCCGAACCGCGTCCCAGCGCCTCGGCGTAGGCGGTGAAATCGTCCTGCCAGCCGCGATGGTCGACCAGCACGGTCGGGGCGATCCCGCGCAGCGCGGCGAGATCCCCGTCACCCGCGGCGCCGAGAATCAGATCCGGTTGCAGCGTGGAGATTTTGGCCGTGTCCACCGCCCCCGAGGTCCCCACGCTCGGGATCTTCAGGACGCCGGTGCCCAGATAGTTCGGCTGCGGCGCCGGTCCGGCCGCGGTGGTCGTGCCGACGACCCGCTCCCACAGGCCCACCGCGCAGACCGCGTCCAGCGCGGCGGTATCCAGCACGACAATGCGTTTCGGATCCGCGGGCACCTGGGTCCCCGCCACCGTGTGGGTGCCCGAGGCCTGGTCGGGGGCGCTGGGCAGGGCGCAGGCGCGGGTGGTGTCGCGCTCGATGCCGACCACGCTCGCGCCGGCGATATTGGTGGTGGTCCGGACGATCGAACTCGACGCGTCGTCGCCCCCGGTGCCGCAGCCGGTGGCCAGGAGGGCCACGGCGCCCGCGGCCGCACCGCCGAGCGCGAGCCGGCGCGCACTGGTGCGCTTGCGGGTCTTGGGCTTTCGGGTGGAGACGCGTTCGCTCACCGGCATGCAGCGTAGGGTACATGCGCCCACGTGCAGGATGATTGCGGCACCGTCCGCGCGGCGAATACGACACAGAGTAGGACCCCGTCGGACGCCTGCGACGCCACGGTTTACGATGCCTCTAGCGCAAGCCACCGTCGTTTCGTCATGCGCCGGAACGCACGAGCGTGCGAAACGAGCAGAAGGCACACCTTCAGGAGGATCAGTGACTGCTGTAGAGCCCCAGCCAGTCCCCAAGCTGGAAGCGACACGGCCGTATCCGGCACGACTGGGCCCGAAGGGTTCGTTCATCTACAAGGCCGTCACCACCACGGACCCCAAGGTCCTCGGTGTGATGTACCTGGTGACCGCGATGTCGTTCTTCATGATCGGCGGTCTGATGGCCCTGCTGATGCGTGGTGAGCTCGCTCGTCCGGGTCTGCAGTTCCTGTCGCCGGAGCAGTTCAACCAGCTGTTCACCATGCACGGCACGATCATGCTGCTGTTCTATGCGACCGCGATCGTGTTCGGCTTCGCCAACATCGTGCTGCCGCTGCAGATCGGTGCGCCCGACGTCGCCTTCCCGCGTCTGAACGCGTTCAGCTACTGGCTGTACCTGTTCGGCGCGACCATGGCGACCGCGGGTTTCATCACCCCCGGTGGCGCCGCCGACTTCGGCTGGACCGCCTACACCCCGCTGTCGGACATCGTGCACTCCCCGGGTGTCGGCGCCGACCTGTGGATTCTGGGTCTGGCCGTCTCCGGTCTGGGCACCATCCTCGGTGGTGTCAACATGCTGACCACCGTCGTCTGCCTGCGCTGCCCGGGTATGACCCTGTTCCGGATGCCGATCTTCACCTGGAACATCGCCGTCACCAGCGTCCTCGTGCTGCTGGCCTTCCCGCTGCTGACCGCCGCGCTGATGGCGCTGGCCTACGACCGTCACCTGGGCGGCCACATCTACGACCCGGCCACCGGCGGTTCGCTGCTCTACCAGCACCTGTTCTGGTACTTCGGCCACCCCGAGGTGTACATCATCGCGCTGCCGTTCTTCGGCATCGTGTCCGAGATCTTCCCGGTCTTCAGCCGTAAGCCGATCTTCGGTTACACCACTCTGGTCTACGCGACCCTGGGCATCGCCGCGCTGTCGATCGCGGTGTGGGCGCACCACATGTACGCCACCGGTGCGGTGCTGCTGCCGTACTTCTCGTTCATGACCTTCCTGATCGCGGTTCCGACCGGTGTGAAGTTCTTCAACTGGATCGGCACGATGTGGAAGGGCCAGTTGACCTTCGAATCACCGATGTTGTTCTCGGTCGGCTTCCTGGTCACGTTCCTCTTCGGTGGTCTGTCGGGCGTCATCCTGGCCAGCCCGCCGCTGGACTTCCACGTGTCCGACACCTACTTCGTGGTCGCGCACTTCCACTACGTGCTCTTCGGCACCATCGTGTTCGCCACCTTCGCCGGTATCTACTTCTGGTTCCCGAAGATGACCGGCCGCATGCTGGACGAGCGCCTGGGCAAGTGGCACTTCTGGGCGACCATGGTCGGCTTCCACACCACCTTCCTGGTGCAGCACTGGCTGGGTAACGAGGGCATGCCGCGTCGTTACGCGGACTACCTGCCGACCGACGGTTTCACCACCCTGAACACGATCTCCACGATCGGCGCCTTCATCCTCGGTGCCTCGACGCTGCCGTTCATCTGGAACGTCTTCAAGAGCTACCGCTACGGCGAGGTCGTGACCGTGGACGATCCGTGGGGCTACGGCAACTCGCTGGAGTGGGCCACCACCTGCCCGCCGCCGCGGCACAACTTCTACGAGCTGCCGCGGATCCGCTCCGAGCGTCCGGCGTTCGAGCTGCACTACCCGCACATGGTGGAGCGCATGCGGGCCGAGGCGCACGTGGGCTGGGGCTCGAAGTCTCATCACGTGGCCGAGCTCGAGAAGGTGCCGAGCTAGTACCCCGCATCGAGTAGCGAAGTCCCGGCGCGGCGGCCGTCCAGTGCGACGGCCGCCGCGTTCGGCGTTTCGGGGGTGCCGCGCCGGGCCGGAGGGTGTGGCGGTGCCTCCGGTGACCGGTGCGCGCCGGTGGCCGCACCCGACCTGAGAGAATGTTCGCTGGCCGCCGGCGGACCGCGATCGCCGGCGCGAGGAGCTGTGACGAAGAGATGGAGTTGCGCGTGGGCACGTCCGAGTCCGATCGTGGCACCGCCACCGAGACGACGGTGCTGATCACGGTCACCGGACCCGATAAACCGGGCGTGACCTCGGTGCTGCTGGCGGCGCTGTCCCGGCACGGCGTGAGCCTGCTGGACGTGGAGCAGGTCGTGATCCGGGGCCGGCTGACCCTCGGTGTGCTGGTGACGAGTCCGGGCGATCCGGAGGACCTGCAGGATCAGCTCGAGGACGCGATGGCGACGGTCGGCATGCAGGTCGATGTCGAGATCGGCGCCAACTCGGTCTCCGGGGCGCCGCTGTCCACACACGCGGTGGTGGTGCTCGGCAGCCCGGTGACCGCTCGCGCGTTCAGTACGATCGCCCGCACGCTGGCCGCGCAGGAGGTCAACATCGACTCCATCCGCGGCATCGCCGACTATCCCGTGACCGGCCTCGAGCTGATGGTCACCGCGCCGGCGACCGAGGACCCGCTGGCCGAAACCCGCCTGCGCACGGCGCTGGCCGAGGTCGCCGCGAAGGAGAAGGTCGACGTCGCCGTCGAGCGCGCGGGGCTGGCCCGGCGGGCCAAGCGGCTCATCGTCTTCGATGTCGACTCCACCCTCATCCAGGGTGAGGTGATCGAGATGCTCGCCGCGCACGCCGGTGTCGAGGAGGAGGTCCGCAAGGTCACCGAGGCCGCGATGCGCGGGGAGATCGACTTCGCCGAATCGCTGCGCCAGCGCGTCGCCACCCTCACCGGACTGGACGAGACGGTGATCGATCAGGTCGCCGAGCGGATCGAACTGACCCCCGGCGCGCGGACCACCATTCGCACCCTGCGCCGGCTCGGATTCCGCTGCGGCGTGGTCTCGGGCGGCTTCCGGCAGGTCATCGAACCGCTGGCGCACGAGCTGGAATTGGATTTCGTGCACGCCAACACCCTCGAGGTGGTCGACGGCAAGCTCACCGGTCAGGTCATCGGCGAGATCGTCGACCGGCCCGGAAAGGCGGTGGCGCTGCGGCGTTTCGCGGCCGAGGCCGGCGTGCCGATGGAACAGACCGTCGCGGTCGGCGACGGCGCCAACGACATCGACATGCTCAACGCGGCCGGCCTGGGTATCGCCTTCCAGGCCAAGCCCGCACTGCGGGAGGTCGCCGACACGGCACTGTCGCACCCGTTCCTGGACGCGGTGTTGTTCATCCTCGGTGTCACCCGCGACGAGGTCGAGGCCGCGGACGCCCGCGACGGTCTGCTGCGCCGGGTGCCGCTGAGCTGATGACCGAACCCGAGCTCGACGCGCCCGGCCCCGGCGCCGCACCGCCGCTCGTGCTGGATTCCGGTTTCCGCGCCCGGCATGCGGAGCTGGCGCTCGGCTACGGTGGCGGCGGCGATCCGGACGATCCCGCGCAGGTGCAGGCGATGCAGATGGTCCTGCACATTCCGAAAGCCGAACCGCCGCTGCGCAGTGCGGTGCTGGAGGCGGCCGCAGCTGCGGCCGTCGCGCTGTGCCTGGATCCACGCGTCGGCCCGGGCGGGGAGTGGGAGCCGCGCTATCTCGCGTGGAAGCGGTCGCGGATACGGAAGGTGGCGCGGCGAGCTCGGGGTGCGCAGTGGATCTCGGCCGGAGATGTCGAGGGCATCACGATCGACGTGGACGGCGCCCAGGCCCGCGCCCTCGTGCCGGGCCCGGTGGGCGAGGTCGACCCGCGCATCCGCAAACTGCAGATCGGCGGCACCGACCTCGAACACGACGAACCCGGCCCACCGGCCCCGGAATCGCCTGTGCTGTGGGTGAATTCGGCTCTCGGGATGACCGTCGGCAAGGCGGCGGCGCAGGTCGGTCACGCGAGCATGTTGCTGGCCGGTGCGCTGCCGGTGGAACAGGCCTTCGCCTGGGCGCAGCGCGGATTCCGCTGCGTGGTCCGTGACGCGGAGCCGGATCACTGGGCCCGGCTGTGCGCCCGGGTGAACGGCGGCGCCGGGCCGGAGACGGTCGCCGCGGTCCGGGATGCCGGATTCACCGAAGTGGCGCCGGGTTCGATGACGGTGATCGCGGTGGCACCGTAGGGTGCTCAAACGTGCGGAATCTCACTGCGGCAATGGCCGATTCGGATCGTGAGGGAGCGGGAGGCCGACTATGACGGATAGCGTGCACACCGACCACGTTGGCAACGGATCGAGCGCGTCGGCAAAGATGGAGCTCGTGCCGCAACCGGATCCCGATCTGCTCATCGACTTCAACGAGGTGACCGTCCGGCGGTCGGGCCACACGCTGGTGGGTCCCGTCACCTGGCAGGTGGAGCTCGACGAACGCTGGGTCGTGCTCGGCCCCAACGGCGCCGGGAAGACGTCGCTGCTGCGGATGGCCGCCGCCGAGCTGTATCCGACCTCGGGGTCGGCCACGCTGCTGGGTGAGGTGCTCGGCAAGACCGATATCAGCGAACTGCGTCCGCGCATCGGCCTGTCGTCGGCCGCGGTGGCCAGCCGGATCCCGGTGGAGGAGAAGGTGTCGGATCTGGTGGTGTCGGCGGGGTACGCCGTGATGGGCCGCTGGCGCGAGCGCTACGACGAGGTCGACACCGATCGCGCCGTCGACATCCTGGAAAGCCTGGGCGCCGAACATCTTTCCGACCGCGCCTACGGAACGCTGTCCGAAGGCGAACGCAAACGTGTCCTCATCGCCCGCGCCCTGATGACCGATCCCGAACTGCTGCTGCTCGACGAACCGGCCGCCGGGCTGGATCTGGGTGGCCGCGAGGAACTGGTCGAGCAACTGGGCGATCTGGCCGCCGACCCGGATGCTCCGGCGACCGTGCTGGTCACCCATCACGTCGAGGAGATTCCGCCCGGCTTCACCCACGCGCTGTTGCTCAACGAGGGCGATGTGATCGCCCAGGGCCTGCTCGCGGATGTGCTGACCGCGGAGAATCTCAGCGAGGCCTTCCGTCAGTCCATCGCTCTCGATCGCATCGACGGACGGTATTTCGCGCGGCGCTCGCAACGCTTCGGCCGCCACCGCGCCTGAACCCCGAGCGGCGGGCGCCGGCGCTGCTTTCGGACACCTGCTGCCGATCGGAACCGAGCGCGCGTTATGGTGCGATTGTGAGTGAATCTGTTGCGGAAACCCCGGCCCAGCCACCGGCGCCGAAGGACGCTTCGACCGTAGTGCTCGTGCGTGACGGCGCATCCGGTCCGGAGGTTTTCCTGCAACGACGGGTCAAGGCGATGGCTTTCGCGGCCGGCATGACGGTCTTTCCCGGCGGTGGTGTCGACCCCTCCGACGCCGATGCGGAAATCGGCTGGGCCGGGCCGGACCCGACGTGGTGGGGGCAGCGTTTCGGGGTCGATCGCGCTCGCGCGCAGGCGCTGGTGTGTGCCGCGGTCCGGGAGACCTTCGAGGAATGCGGTGTGCTGCTGGCGGGCCCGACCGCCGACACCGTCGTCTCCGACACCGTCGCCTACCGCAGTGCCCGGGAGAAGCTCGAGCGCCGCGAACTGTCGTTCGGCGATTTCCTGGCGAACGAGAATCTGATCCTGCGTGCGGATCTGCTGCGCCCGTGGGACAACTGGATCACCCCGGTGGTGGAACCGCGCCGCTACGACACCTACTTCTTCGTCGCGGTCCTGCCCGAGGGGCAGCGCGCCGACGGCGCCACCACCGAGGCGCACGACGTCGCGTGGCGGACCCCGGCGCAGGCGCTGGATCGCTGGCGGGCCGGCGAGGACGTCCTGCTGCCGCCGACCTGGACCCAGCTGAGCTCCATCGCCGAATTCGCCTCCACCGCAGAGATTCTCGCGGACGACCGCGCGATCAGCCCGATCATGCCGATCTTCGAACCGGTCGACGGTCAGCCGATGCTGCAGTTCCCGAACAACACCCGCTATTTCGCCGATATGCCGGACGCGTCGCGGCTGCAGGGTTCGAAGCGAGACTGAGCCCGCGCGAACATCCCGACGTCCGGTGCGTCCCGCCGCGCACAGTAGGCTCGCCGCCGTGGCCGAATTCGTGACCGTGGACCGTGTCGAGGCGGGAATCGCCGTACTGCGTTTCGCGCGGCCGCCGCTGAATCTCATCGATCTGCAGCTGGCGCTGGAACTCGCGGCGGCCGCCGACGCCCTCGCGGCGGACGACGAGGTGCGGGCCGTGATCGTCTACGGCGACGAGCGAATCTTCAGCGCGGGCGACGACGTCGATGAACTCGCGCGGTGGACGCCCCGGCAGGCCGGCGCCGTCGCCGCGGATCTGCAGCAGGCGCTGGGTTGTCTGGCCCGGATTCCGCAGCCGACGATCGCCGCCATCACCGGGTACGCGGTCGGTGCGGGACTCGAGCTCGCTCTGGGCGCCGACCGCCGGTTGATCGGTGACAACGTGAAACTGGGCTTGCCGCAGATCCGGGCGGGCCTGATCCCGGTGGCCGGCATCCGCCGGCTGGGGCTGCTCGTGGGCCCGGGCCCGGCCAAGGATCTGGTGTACACCGGCCGCTATGTCGATGCCGAGGAGGCGGCGGCGATCGGGCTGGTCGACGAGGTGGTCGCCCCCGACGACGTCTTCGGTGCGGCGCTGCGGTGGGCGCGGCAGTTCACCACCGGCCCGGCCCGCGCGCTGGCCGCCGCGAAACGGGTCTTCGAGGCCGGTCCGCACGGCCTGGACCGCGCCCGCGCCGAGTGGGCGGAGCTGTTCGAAACAGAAGACCGCAGCGTAGGAACACGTTCTTATTCGGCGTCCGGTCCGGGCGCCGCGGAATTCCTGGGCCGCTGACCCACTCCGTGTGATCACTCGATACGCTGTGCGACCATGACCGCACGTCTTGACGACCCCGCGCCGAACCCGCACGCCACCGAGGCCGAGGTCCAGGCCGCGCTCACCGACAACAAGCTTGCGCAGGTCCTCTACCACGACTGGGAGGCGGAGACCTACGACGACAAATGGTCCATCTCCTACGACGAGCGGTGCATCGAGTACGCGCGCGGCCGCTTCGACGCCGTCGCCCCGAATGCGCCGCTGCCGTACGAGCGGGCCCTCGAACTCGGTTGCGGCACCGGCTTCTTCCTGTTGAATCTGATGCAGGCCGGGGTGGCGAAAACCGGTTCGGTGACCGACCTTTCGCCGGGCATGGTAAAGGTCGCCACCCGCAACGCGCAGAACCTGGGGCTGGATGTCGACGGCCGCGTCGCCGACGCCGAGACCATCCCCTACGAGGACGACACCTTCGACCTGGTCGTGGGACATGCTGTGCTGCATCACATTCCGGACGTGGAGCAGGCGCTGCGGGAATGCCTGCGGGTGCTGAAGCCGGGCGGCCGCTTCGTCTTCGCCGGTGAGCCGACCACCATCGGCAACTTCTACGCCCGCAAACTGGGCCAGATCACCTGGAAGGTCACCACCGAGGTGACCAAGCTGCCGTTCCTGTCCGACTGGCGGCGACCGCAGGCCGAACTGGACGAGTCGTCGCGGGCCGCGGCCCTGGAGGCCGTCGTCGACCTGCACACCTTCGATCCCTCCGAACTCGAGCAGATCGCCCGCAGCGCGGGCGCCGTGCAGGTGCATGCCGAGACCGAGGAATTCGCCGCCGCGCTGTGGGGCTGGCCGGTGCGCACCTTCGAGGCCGCGGTGCCGGAGGAGAAACTGACCTGGCGCTACCGGATGGCCCAGTACAAGGCGTGGCTCGGTCTGAGCAAGCTCGACGAGAAGGTGCTGCGCCACGTGGTGCCGCGCCAGTTCTTCTACAACGCCATGATCACCGGCGTGAAGCCGGGTGCCGCCGGAAAGTAGTGGGCGGCAGGCTGTTTCGCACCGGCCGGGGCCGCGCTGATGGGATATTCGTTCACCTCGCGAGACGTCGACTATCTGGACAGTGCGGCCGGCCGGGACGCGCTGTCCGCGGTCGGAGAACACGCGCTGACTCCCGCGACGATGCTGCGGGATCTGGATACTCTGCGGCGTGACTACGGCGACCGCACGTCCGCACTGGTGGAGACCGTGCGGCTGCGCCGGCGCGCGGCGGCCAAACTCGACGACGCGGCCGGGTGGCTGTTCACCGACGACGCCCTGCAGCAGGCGACGCCGAGTCTCGTGGCGCGGCATCGGGCCCGGCGGCTGGCGGGGCGTCCCGTGCACGACGTCACGTGCTCGGTCGGCGCGGAACTGGCCGCGCTGCGGCGCGAATGCCCGGCGGTGCTCGGCAGCGATCTGGACCGGGTGCGGCTGGCGATGGCCGCGCACAATCTGGCCGACGCGCCGAATGTCGCTCTGCTGCAGGCCGATGCGCTGCGGCCGTGCAGTACCGGCACCGTGGTGATAGCCGATCCGGCACGCCGCGCGGGAGGCCGACGCACCCACGATCCGGATCGGCTGCAACCACCGTTACCGCAGCTGCTGGCCGCTCATCGTGACCGCGATCTGGTCGTGAAATGCGCTCCCGGACTGGATTTCGACCGTTTCGCGCTGCGCCGGCCGGACGCGCAACCCCTGCCCGCGCGAACGGATCGGTCGGCGGCCGACGGCTACGCGGGGCTCTCCTGGGACGGTGAGGTCGAGGTCGTGTCCCTCGACGGCGCCGTGCGCGAAGCCTGCCTGTGGTCGCGCGGACTCACCGAATCCGGCGTGACCAGGCGGGCGACGGTGCTGCGTAGCGACGGTTCGTCGTGGTCGCTGACCGATGCCGAGCCCGACGACCTTCCCGAACGGGAGCCCGGAACCTGGCTCGTCGACCCGGACGGCGCGGTGGTCCGGGCCGGTCTGGTCCGCCATTACGCCGCGAGATACGGCCTGTGGCAACTGGACCCGCGCATCGCCTACCTCACCGGCGACACTGTGCCGCCAGGGGTGCGCGGGTTCCGCATTCTGGATCGGCTGGAATTCCGGGAGAAGGCGCTGCGCGCCGAACTGCACCGCCGCGACTGCGGTCCGCTCGAGATCCTGATCCGCGGCGTCGACGTCGATCCCGATGCGCTGCGCCGCCGGATCAAACCGCGGGGCAGCACCCCGCACACCGTGGTGATCACCCGGATCGGCCGGACCGCAACGGCATTCGTCTGCGAAACCCCGCCGGCCCGGTGAGCGGGGAGATCAGCGGTCCGGTGTGAAGGCGAACAGTTCGCCGATCCGGGTGCCGACCACGACCTGGCCGTCGGGCCCGATCGCGGTGGACACCGTCGTGCCCTGCGCACCCGGCAGCGGAGCGGAGGCGATCGTCTTGCCCGACTTCGTGTCGAAGGTCAGCAGATGCAGCGCCTCACCCATCGGCACCACCACGTAGCCGGTGTCGCCGGCGGTCTGCACCGGACGGCCGCGCAGCGTGAGATCTTTGCGCTCCCAGGCGATATCGACGCGGTCGCCGGTGTCGCGCAACGCCATCAGATGTCCGTCGTCGCCGGCCGGAATCAGCAGGCCGTCGAGCAGGGAGATGCCGCCGCGCGGAGTGAAGCCCAGCGGCTGCGTCCACTTCGTGTGGCCGTCGGCGGTGTCGACGGCGAGCAGCCGTCCGCTGTTGTCGCCCACGTACAGCGTCTTCCCGTCCGCCGACAGCGCCGGGCTCGTCGCGCTGCCGTCGGTGAGGATGTCGACGCTCCAGTCCTGGGTGACCTTCCTGTCGGCGTAGTGCAGCGCCACCAGGGACGCCGCAGGGGCGCCGGTGCGCCAGGCGGTCAGATAGAAACGGCCCGAATTCGGGTCGAGCGCAGACACATTCGCCACCGCGCACTGCGGACCGCCGACGGCGCAGTCGTCGATGCCCTGCCCGTCCGGCGGGCGCGTGACGTTCGGATGGGCGAGGAAGTCGGGGTCGCCCAGCACCTGATAGGTCGACACCTCGCGGTCGCCGGTCTGGCGGTCCAGAACGTCGACCTGACCGGACTGCGACACCGACAACACGGTGCCGTCGTGGGTGAACTGCACCGAGACCGGAACGCCGGCAACGGGAGTGCGCCAGCGCGGTTGCCCCAGCGGGTTGAACGAGAACACCGCGCCGTCGTCACCCACGTACACATTGCTCGCCCCGTCGACTGCCGAGGCCGCCGCGACGGCATCCGGTCCCAGCGCATTGCAGAAGCGCTTGCGGCCGGTGGGCATCTGGAAGGAGAAGATCGTGCCGGTGCTCCCCGGCTTGCCGACACAGTCGGTGGTGGTGCGGGAGGTGACGAACAGCTGGCCGTCCGGGCCGATCGTGGTCGCATTCGCCAACGGGCCGCCGATCGGCCGCGACCAGCTCAGACTCAGATGGCGGGCGCCGGTGACCGAACTCGCGCCGCTGTTGCGGGCGTCGTGGAACGCCGACTGCCAGCCCTTGCCGGAACCCACCTTGATGTCGTCGACGGTGCTGCTGCCGCATCCGGTCAGCATCAGTAGGCCCAGGGTGCCCACCGCCGCGATCACGCGCCTCGGGGCGCCTCCCCGAATCACCGAGTGGCGCAAGATCGTCGGGTGGTGTCCGCCGCGGTCGTGCTCGCTGCGCTCGGGTCGCCGGCTGCCGCTTCGCACCTGCTGGACTCCCATCTGTTCGTAACGGGCCTGCACGAGACTAGAACATTCACCGCCGTGACAGCGTGCTGGGTGAGAATGCGACCGGCCCTCCGGCCGCCGGGGAGTGGCGGCGACCCGATTTCCCGGGGCGCAAGCGCGTGTCCCCGGTGCGAAAGTACGCTGGTACCTCGATCAGGTGACCACCGAGGTAACCGTCGCCCGAGGAAAGGGAGCTGGCCCGTGACGAGCATGTGGGGCGCACCGTTGCGTTCGCGTTGGCGGGGTTCGCGCCGCCGGGATCCGGAGCAGGCGCGCTTTCTGACCGTGGCGTCGCTGCGCTGGGTCCTCGCCAATCGGGCGTACACGCCGTGGTATCTGGTGCGGTACTACCGGCTGTTCAAATTCCGGATGGCGAATCCGCATATCGTGCTGCGCGGCATGGTCTTCCTGGGCCGCAATGTCGAGATCCACGCCACCCCGGAGCTCGGCCGCATGGAGATCGGCAAATGGGTGCACATCGGCGACGGGAACGCGCTGCGCTGCCACGAGGGTTCGCTGCGCATCGGCGACAAGGTGGTTTTCGGTAAGGACAACGTCGTCAACACCTACCTCGATATCGAGATCGGCGAGTCGACCCTGGTCGCGGACTGGTGCTACATCTGCGACTTCGACCATCGGATGGACGATGTGACGATGCCGATCAAGGATCAGGGCATCGTGAAGAGTCCGGTCCGCATCGGCCCCGACACCTGGATCGCGGCCAAGGTGACCGTGCTGCGCGAGACCCGGGTCGGCCGCGGCTGCGTGCTCGGGGCCCATGCCGTGGTGAAGGGTGAGATCCCCGACTTCAGCATCGCCGTCGGCGCTCCGGCCCGGGTGGTCAAGAACCGCAAGAAGGCCTGGGACGACGCCGCCGAGGAGCGGGCCCGGCATGCCGCCGCCCTGGCCGATATCGAACGCAAGAAGGCGGGAGTCGGCGCCGGATCGGACTGATCCGGCGAACCTGCGTTGCTGTCGTACTCGAAGCCCTATCGACTCGGCAGCGTGCGGGGCAGCCCGAACCACGGCAGCACGGTGCTCTCGAATCGGGTCAGCGCGCTGATGCGCTCACCGACGAGCGACAGTACGTACAGTCCGGTCCCGTGACTGCTGCCGTCCGTGCCGCGCAGGTAGGCGCCGAACGCCGGTTGGCCGTTGGCCCGCGTCGGAACCAGGTCGAATCGCCGCCCGGCGGCGAAGATGTCGGCGCAGAAGCGGCCGGCGACCTCACGGCCCACGTATTCGAACGGGATCGGCGGCATCGAGATGAAGACGTCGTCGGTCAGCAGTCGCACGAGCGCGTCCACATCGGCCGATTCCCACGCGTGCGCGAATCTCGCCACGACGGCCTCCTCGTCCGCCGATCCCGGGGCCGGTGATCGGCCGGTCGGGCGGCGGCGCTCGAGTGCCGCGCGGGCCCGGGCGAGGGCACTGTTGACCGAGTCGACGGTGGTGTCGAGCATCCGGGCGGTCTCGGTCGCGCGGAATCCGAGGACATCGCGCAACACGAGGACGGCGACCTGCCGCGGCGGCAGCAGTTGCAGTGCGGTCAGGAATGCCAGCGAGACGGACTCGCGCTGCTCGTAGCGTGCCTCCGGGCCGGGAGGCGCCTGCTCGAGCAGTGCGTCGGGGCAGGGCTGCAACCACACGACCTCGCCGAGCCGGGAGGGCTCCGGTGGTTCCACATCGGGCACGTCCCACTCCTTCGCCCGGCGCCGGCCCGAGGCCCGGCGCGCGTTCAGACACCGGTTGGTGGCGATCCGATACAGCCAGGTGCGCAACGAGGAGCGCTCCTGAAATGCGCCGATGCCTCGCCACGCGGCCAGGAGCGTGTCCTGCAGGGCGTCCTCGGCATCCTGGAACGAGCCGAGCATCCGATAGCAGTGCACCTGTAACTCCGCCCGGTACGGCCCGGTCAAGGCCCGAAACGCCGCACCGTCGCCGGCGCGCGCCGCTGCCATCAGGTCGCCGGTCGCCACCACGTCACCCTCTTCGTCTGTCATGACACACCTCCACCGAATATGGACACCGCGGCGGCGGTGAATGTGTCGGTCCGGACGCGACCATTTCCGCCGATGCGGCGGTGTCTGTCTCTGTGGCAGTTCGCCACCGACGAGAGGAGCACCGCCATGGGAAAGATTGTCGTCTTCGAGAATGTGTCGCTCGACGGAGTGACCCAGGATCCGACCGGTGAGGAGGGTTTCGGCGCCGCGGATTGGCGTGCGGCGCTGTCGCCGGAAGACCACGCGGAATGGGCCCGGCTGATTCACGACGATGTGCTGGACGCGCAGGCACTGCTGCTGGGCAGGCGCAGTTACGAATACTTCGCCGCCCGGTATCCGCGGCGCACCGGCGCGACCGCGGACCGGATGAACGGTATGCCGAAATACGTTGTGTCCGCGACGCTGTCGGATCCCGAGTGGAACAACACGACCGTGCTGCGGGGCGATCTCACCGAGCAGGTGTCGAAGTTGAGGCATCTGCTCGACGGTGAGATCCGGGTCTACGCGAGCACCGAACTGGTCCATGCCCTCCTGGCGAGTGGCCTGGTCGACGAGCTGCGATTGGCCGTGTTCCCGGTGGTGGTGGGCGCCGGCAGTCGCCTCTTCGAGCACGGGGACGACGCGCTGCCGGTGACACCGCGGCCCCTGCGTCTCACCGGTATCCGGCCGGTGGGCGCGGGGCTGGCCCATCTCACCTACGCCCTCGCGCGAGCCTCGTCCGCGGAGTCGGATCGAGGGCTTCGGTGTCGGTGGCGCCGGGTAGCCTTCCGCTCATGAACCGGTATGCGGCCTGGTTGCGGGGGATCATGCCCAGCAACCCGAATATGCGCAACGAGAAGGTGCGGGCGGTCTTCGAGGGACTCGGCTACGAGGGCGTCGGGTCGGTGCTGGCGAGCGGGAATATCGTCTTCGGCAGCACCGAAACCGATATCGCCGCAATGGAATCGCGTATTCAGGCGGCGTTGCAGGCCGAGCTGGGCATCGCCGGGGGCACCATCATCCGCAGCCGCGACGAAGTGCAGAAACTGGTCGATTCGGATCCCTTTCCCGGCCTCACGCACTGCCGCGGCACCTACCTCACCGCGACGTTCGTGAAGGACCGCGCGGGCTCCGCGCCGCCCGAACTACCCGGTGACCTGGCCTCGGCGGTGCGGATCGTGCGCTTCGACGAACCGGCGCGGGCCCTGCTGGCGGTCATCGACAACTCCGTCGCGGGGACTCCCAATCACATGGCGTGGATGGAGACCGTCTACGGCAAGGACATCACCACCCGCACCTGGCTCACGGTGCAAAAAGTGCTCGCCAAGCTGTAGTTTTTCCTTCCTGAAGTCTTGACTGGAGAAGAATCTGGAGGAGACTTAGTAATACACCGGAACACCGGAAATCATCACGTAGTCGATCGAGACGTTGATCGACCAACGAGATGGTTTCCAGGATCTGGCCAGGCCCCCGGCAAGCCAGTCGAATATCCAGAACAATCAGCGACGACTGAAGTTCAGGTATCGATGGAGACTACCGGGGACTGCTCTGTCCGGGGGGTCTTCGGCCGAATGTCCTTCACCCGAGAGTCATTGCCGCGCGGACCTGTTCGGGGTCGAGCGCGCTGCCCGGCAGGGGATGGGCGGCCTCGGCGCGTAAGCCGTCGAGCAGGACCGTCAGATGCCGGCGCCACGCCTCGGGGGCGACGTCGCGCACGCCGTCGGTCGCCCGCACCACCGACCACAGCAGCAGACCGAGATCGGTTTCGGTGATGTCGCTACGCAGCTGCCCGGCCTCCTGCGCCCGGGCCACCAGTTGCCGGAACAGGGTGTGGCCCTGATGTTTCGCCACCTCGATCGGACTGTCGGCGGGCAGTGAGTACACGCAGATATCGGTGAAGCCGCGATCGTTCGCCTGCCACTGCGCCAGCTTCATCAGATGGTCGACCAGGCCCGTCCAGGGGTCGTCCGCCCGCAGTGCCTCCTCCGCGCTGCGGCCCGACGCCACGACCAGCTCGAGCAGCGCGTCGTCGATCAGCGCTTCGCGGGTGGGGAAGTGGTTGTAGAGCGTGCCGATGCTGACTCCGGCGTCGCGCGCGATCTGATTCAGCGAGGCGTCGAGGCCCTCGGCCGTGAACCGCCGCCGGGCCGCCGCGGCGATCTTGTCCCGATTGTCCCGGGCGTCACGACGCCGCGGCCGCGCGCCGACGGTCGCATCCCCGGTGCTCGCCACCTTCTCGGCCATGGCCTCACCCTAACAACTTGAAAACCCACTCGACTTGGCCTTAACTTGAGAGGGTGCTCAAATTGAGCGCCCTCTCATATTACGGAGGTTCGGTCATGCCACATCTGGCAGTGTTCGGTGCCGGTCCCGCGCTCGGATTGTCGGCAGCGCTGCGTTTCGGGCGTGCGGGCTATTCGGTGACCGTGATCGCGCGCAACCCCGAGACACTCGAACGGTTGCGGGCGCGGCTCGCGGCCGAGGAGATCGAGGTGGATGTGCTGCTCGCCGACCTCGCCGACGACACCCGGGTCGACCACGCACTCGCCGAACTGCAGGCGGCGCACGGGCTTCCGGACGTGGTGATCTACAGCCCGGGCGATGTGAGCCGGCTACCGGTGGATGCGTTGTCGCTGGACGCGGACACCTTGCGCAGCTGGTTGCCGATCAACCTGACCACCCCGGTGCGCATCGCGCACGCGCTGGTGCCCGCGATGGCGGCCCGCGGCTCCGGCGCCGTCCTCATCGCTCAGGGGGGATCGGTGCGCGAACCGCAGGCGGCGCTGGCCAGTTCGAGCGTGCCGCAGTCGGCCCTGCTGAACTATCTGCACTCGATCGACCAGCAGGTGCGTACGAGCGGCGTGCGGGTGGGCGCTCTGCTCATCAGCCGCCTCATCGAAAACAGTGCGGCACAACAGCTGTTCGATTCCGGCCGCTTCGCCACGGTGGAACCCAACGACATTCGGCGCGTACATCCCGATGTCCTCGCCGAGGATCTGTTCACCATGGCCACCACCGACGCGGAAGTCGAGCGGGCGGCCTGAGACTCCGCCGCCGCGCGTTCCGGCCCGCATCGTTGTCGCGGGCCGGAAGGTGGAACTTCGGTGGGAATGACGCTAAGCCGCTTGCCGGTTCTCGGGAACCGTCGTCGTCCGCGGCTTGTCGCTCTCGTCGAAGCCCGGGCGGCCCGTGCCGATGAACGCCACCAGCCAGGACAGGACCGCGACGAAGCGGTTGCGGAAGCCGACCAGGTAGAAGAGGTGGACGGCGAGCCAGGTGGCCCAGGCGATGGTGCCGGTGAACTTGACGCGGTCGTTGATCTTGGTGACCGCGCTGAACCGGCTGATCACCGCCATCGAGCCCTTGTCCCAGTACACGAACGGGGTGCCGGGCTGCTTCTTGCGACGGATGATGTCGGCGACGTGGCGGCCTTCCTGCATGGCCGTCGGCGACTGGCCCGGATAGCCGTTCAGCGAGGTCATATCGCCGATGGCGTAGATATCGGCGTGCCCGCCCACCGTGCAGTCCGGGTTGATGAGAAGCCGTCCGGCACGGTCGGTTTCGCAGCCGGTGGCCTCGGCCAGCAGCGTGGCGAATCCGCCGGCCGCCACACCCGCCGACCACACCACGGTCTCGGCGCCGATACCGCGCTCGACACCGTCCTTGGTCTTCACGGTCACCTTGCCGGCCTCGATATCGGTGACGAAGGTGTCCAGCAGGACCTCGACGCCGTTGCGGCTCAACGAAGTGCGCGCATACTCCGAAAGGCTGCCGCCGAACGGCGGCAGCACCGCGCCGGCGCCCTCCACCAGGGTTACCGAGATCTCCTGGTGGTAGTGGCGTTTCGCGAGCTCCTTGAGCTGGCCGGCGACCTCGACGCCGGTCGGGCCCGCGCCGACGACCACGAAGCTCAGCAGCCGTTCACGGGTTTCCGGATCGGCCTTCGCCGCCTCGGCGAATACGCGCTCGATCTGCGCCCGCAGCAGGGTGGCATCGTCGATGGTCTTGAGCGAGAACGTCTTCTCCGCGAAATCGTCGCGGCCGAAATACGACTGGGTGGCCCCGGTGGCCGCGATCAGCGAGCCGTAGCGAATCTTGCGCGGGCCCTGCTCGGTGTCGTAGGTGAGTACGGCGGCATCGGCGTCGATATCGACGACCTTGCCCAGTCGCACATCCGAGCCCTTGTGCCGGCGCAGGATCTGCGCGATCGGCGGGGCGATATCGGTGGACGGGAGCACACCCGTCGCTACCTGATAGAGCAGCGGCTGGAACAGGTGTTCCGGCGTCGCCGAGATGAGCACGTAATTGATTCCCGATTTGCTGAGCTGCTTCGCGGCGGCGAGCCCGCCGAACCCCGAACCCACGATGACCACATCGGTGGTTTCGATTCCCGCATCCACGTGTTGCATGACAGCCTCCTTCTGTCATGAGTAAACGCGATTCATAGGCTGGATGTTTCGGGGGTCAGGGCGCATAATATTGATGACTCTTATCTAGATCATTCATGAATGGAGATCTTGATGGAACTGCGTCAGCTCACCTACTTCGTCGCGGTGTGCGAGGAGTTGAGCTTCAGTCGCGCCGCTGTGCGCTGCTTCATATCGCAATCGGCTATCAGTCATCAAATCGCGCGGCTCGAACATGATCTTGGTGTTCAGCTCTTCGAACGCTCCACGCGCTCCGTTGTTCCGACCGAGGCAACCATTCGGCTACTTCCCCTTGCGAAACAAATGCTGAGCCTCGAATCCGCTATTCGCGCAGCTGTACGCGACTCGGGGCCGCGCATTCGCCTGGCGGCGAACATGTCTTTCGCAACAAGATCGCTATCTGCGATAGCCGGAGCACGCGAAGCGCATCCGGGTGCCGAAATCGAGTTCGTCATCAAGCCTTTCCGGCAGCGCATCGCCGCGGTCGCGGACGGCGACTGTGATCTTGCTCTCATCAGAGGCAGTGTCGAACAGCCCGGTCTCACGGTCGAACAGCTGTGGGTGGAGGACCTCGTGATCGCCGCCTCCACCGCCCACCCGCTGGCCGGCCGCGGTGATGTGACATTGGCCGAGTTGGGGAAATATCCGCTGCTGCTGCCCCCGGAGGCGGAACAGGTGCTTCTGCACAACGTCGTCCGGCACGCGTTCGCCGAACTGCCGACCCGGCCCAGTTACGGTCCGCCGATCCCCCCGGATCACACCGCGACGATGGAATTGATCAACCGGCCGGACGCCTGGACCATCCTGTACGCCGACAGTGCCACCGAAGGTATCGCCACCCTGAAACTCGCGGGCCGGCCGCTGCGCATTCCGGTGTCGGCCGTGCTCCGCGGCGATATCCGGCGCTCACCGATCCTGACCACCCTGCTGGCCGCTCTGCACAGCTCCTGATATGAACAACGCCGCACCGGAGGCCGGTGCGGCGTTGCTCGGGTCGGAAACGTTCAGGATCGCGGTTCGAGCCGGTGGAACAGGAATTCCACCAGCGTGATCAGCGAGCGCAGGCAGGTGCCGCGGTCACGGGCGTCCAGCGCGGTGAGCGGGGTGCCCGGTTCCAGATCGAGCGCATCGCGGATCTCGCTGAGCGGGAAGCGATGCGCACCGTCGAACTCGTTGATGGCCACGGAATACGGCACGCCGCGTTCCTCGAGGATGGACAGCACCTCGTCCGCCTTGTCGATGCGGCGGGTGTCGACCAGTACCAGCGCACCGAGTGCGCCGTTGGCCAGCTCCTCCCACAACGGCAGGAATCGGCGCTGCCCCGGCGTACCGAACAGATACAGCGCCAGTTGCGGATTGAGCGTGATGCGCCCGAAATCCATGGCCACCGTGGTGGTCTGCTTGCCCGGGAGTCCGGCCATATCGTCGATACCGACGCTGGCCTCGGTAATGGTCTCTTCCGTACGTAGCGGACGGATCTCCGAGACGCTGCTGACGAACGTGGTCTTACCGACGCCGAAATTGCCTGCTACCAACAGCTTCACCGACCGTGTGACCGTTTCCGGTACATAGTCGACCGTACGGTCGGTCACAGCGGCGGGTCGTTCGGACAGGGCAGTCGGGCGCTCAGACGGCGAGAGCGCGGAGCCCATTCAGTACCTCCTCGAGCAGGGCGACCTCCGGCACATAATCCGCCGGGGTCGGGTTGACCAGATGGCCGCTGTCGAGCAGGTCCGATACCACGATCTTCACTACCGAGGGCGGCAGGTCGAGATATGCGGCCACCTCGGCGAGCGACAGTGCAGCGTGCCGACTACAGACGTTCAAAACCCGGCGCGCGTCCGGACTGGCACCGGGCGTCGGATCCTGTGCTGCCACAACAAGTGTCACCAGGTCGACCGAACGACTCGCACGGGTACGTCCGCCCGTGCGTACGTAGGCACGGACCAGGTCGGGATCGCGCCGGTGCTTGCTCATGCCCGATCGCTACCGGGCCTGTGGCGGGGCAGGCTGCCGAGTTCGCGGCCGACTCTGACAGCGAGTTCGTTCATCCGGTGCGCGACCATGCTGACGTCGACGTCGGGCATGGTCGAGACGCCGATCAGGGCGCCCTCACCGGCTGCGGTGATGAAGATCATGCCCTCGTCGTACTCGGTCATGTTCTGCCGCACCGTATTCGCGGGGCCACAGAATTCGCTGAGGGCCTTGCCCAGGGATCTGAGGCCCGAGGCCGCCGCGGCGAAGCGTTCGGCGTCGTCGAGGGAGATGGCGCCGACGTGGGCGATGCGCAGGCCGTCTTCGGACAGTAGTACGGCGAATCGGACGCCGGGAACGGTCAGATCCTCGAGCATCCACGACAGCTTGTTGTCGCCGTCGGTCACAGTGGTGCCGGGTGTGGCCATCAGGATGTCATCCCTTCGGAGTTGTCATGTGCGGCTGCACGTCCGCTGGTGGAACCGGTCTGCCAGGCTTCGGCGATATCGACGCGGGGCAGGCCCGTATCGGTATGCGGCTGTCCGGTGTCGGTGCGGGGCCCGCGGGCGGAGGCGGGCAACGCCACGCTGCGCCGCCGCCGGCGCGGCAGCCCGCCCGGCGTGATCTCGTGCACCGTGGACGACTGACCGGTCGGTGTCGGGTCCGCGGCCGGCAACGGTTCGGCCTCGGCGACCGGGGCGGCCGGCGCCGGGGCGAGGCTCACCGGAGCGGGGCTCATCGGGGCGGGGGCAGCATTGCCGCTCGCGACCGCGGCGGGTGCCGCGGCGACCTCGATCGGTGTGGAAATCGGTGGGGCCGTGACGCTTTCGAGGTTGTCGGGCCGGGCGGCCAGCAGCCCCTCGGGTACGTAGACCATCGCGCGCATACCACCGTAGATATTGGGGCCGTCGATGTACACGGTGAAGCCGTAGCGGCGGGCCAGCGCGGCGATGCCCGGGAAACCCACCCGCGGGGTCGGGCCCAGCTGATGGATGTCGACGGTGCGCTCGCCGGCGAGGACCTGGCGGGCCTCCTCCATCTGCTCGGGGTTCATCCGCACACCGGCGTCGTCGATGATCACCGTCAGGCCGTGGTGGCCTTCCTGGAAGGTGACGTCCACGAACGAGGTCGGCGGCGAGTACCGCAGCGCGTTGTCCAGCAGCGTGGCCAGCGTGTGCACCAGCGGTTCGACCGCACGGCTGATGATCACGCGGTCGAGCTGCTGCGGCCGGATCCGGGTGAAGTCGCGGACGCGGCCGATCGCGCCGCCGACGATGTCGGTCAGCGACTGCTGCGGCCAGCGGCGGCCGGGCAGACCGCCACAGACGATCACGTACGACTGCGCCTGGCGGATCATCTGCTGGACGCTGTGGTCGATGCGGATCAGCGTCTCGTAGACGTCGTCACCGCGGTGCTGGCGCAGCGCGGCGCTCACCACCTGGCCGACGTCGGCGCCCAGGCTGACCACGGAGGTACCGAACGCGCGCACCGCGGCGCTGGTCGCCTCGCGGGAGGCGTTCTCGACCTGTTCGCGGATGCTGGCCTCGGTGGCGGAGATCGCCTGCTGCTTCTCGTATTCCAGCTCATGGCTGGTGCGTTCATGGGTTTCGGCGGCCACTCGGTGCAGGTCGTCGGCGTAACGCTCGGTCAGCCGCTGCAGCAGCTGGGCGAAGCGAGAACCGCCGCGGTCGATGGCGGGCAATTCGACCGTCGATTCGGCGCGGCGCACCGAGTCGGCCACCAAACCCATTGTGGTGCTCGTGAAATGTTCGAGCTCGTCCTCGTGGGCGCGCAATTCCGCCTCGGCACTGCGGGCGCGGGCGCGCTGCTGCGACGCGTAATACGCGGCATACAGAGCTCCCGCGATCGTCAGTATCAGAATTGCGGCGAGGATCCACGAAAGAGTCACGGCGGTAGCTTGATTCATCAGTTCCCTCGGTGCCGGATTTCCGGCCGCTTCGTCCTTCCCTACTCGACGACCGCGAACGACGCGGCCGGGATAACACTCAGGTCGGACGGCGGGAACGCGGCAGGCAGGATGATACTGCACCTAACCTGAATGGGACCTCGAAGCGCTTACCGGACAGGCGAATTCACCATCGACCTACCGGTGGAGGATCCCGATCGGCCCCAGCACCCGACGACAGCAAAGATAGCAGCAATTCCGGGTGGCAGCGACCGATTCGTTATCTACGGCTCGGTAGGGAATATGTTCATCGCCGGTGTTTCGGACTCGGCGGGTTCACCGGGCCTCGATTCACCTCGAAAGACGCCGCGACGGCGTGCAGTGCGGTGGCGACGGCGAGGTGTAACCGCAGGTCCTCGGATGCGTGATCATCGACGGCCCAGGATATTTCCTCCATTGCCCGCAGAAACGCCCACCGCCATGCTCGTCCGGGGTCGACGCCGGTGGCCGCGGCCGTGGCGGTGACCATTCGTTTCGCGTGCTCGGCGGTCGGCAAGCGCTGAATCCGAATCATGATCAGGAAGCCGACGTCGAATGCGGCCTCGCCGAGATACGGTTTCGGGTCGATCAGTAGCCACGGCTCCCGTTCGGCGGCAACGATATTGCCCAGGTGGGTATCGCGATTGACGACGACCGGCGGTTCCCGCGGCCGGGACAGTTCGTCGCATCGCGCCGTCGCGGCGTCCAGCAGGGTGGACGGAACGGCGTGGACCAGTTCGGGTTTCGGCTGTCCGAAGCGGACCGTCCAGTCGGCGATCACGGAGGAAACGGTGGGAATGTCCGGATAACCGGCGGGAAGTGTGACGGGCGGGCGGCGCAGACGCCGATACAACCGGCAGGCCAGATCGACTTTGTCCGCATGTTCCGGCAGACCTTCCAGGCTGGGGAATCCGGGCTGCGCCAGCAGTGGCGTACCCGGCCGCGCCCACTCGAGCAGCAGGGCGCCGCTGCCGGGATCGTAGTCGTGCAGGCGGATCGCTCCGTCGCCGTCGTAGCAGTACAGCCCGGCCGCCTCACCCACGTTCTCCTCGTCGACCACCGGAATCTTCAGCACCGCCACCGAATCGTCGGCGCGGCGGACGGGAGCGGCATAGGAATGGGTGCCACCGGCGAACGCGGAGCCGAGCGGCGTCAATTGCCAGCGTGCGCACAGGGTCTCGACACGCTCGGGAAGTTCGGCGAGCCAGGTCCGCCCGCGCGCGCCGAAGACCGTGCTCACGGTCTCGACGACCTGGGGTGGGAGTGCGATCGGCGGTCCGGTCGGAGTCGGCACCGCCTCAGCCTGGCCGAGCGCGGCGGGGGAGCGCAAGCGGATTACCGCCTGCCCGTGGGGGTTCCGGATGATGTTCCCCGGCGCATGGCGAGGGTCGCCTCTAGGCTGGGCCCGTGGGAAACGAGCACGTGCGGGCCTCGGACGCGGACCGGGAGGAGATCGTCGAGCGATTGCGCTCGGCGATGAACGAGGGGCGATTGAATCTCGCCGAATTCGACGACCGGGTCCAGCAGGTCTATGTCGCGCGCACCTACGGGGAGTTGTCGCCGATCCTGTCGGATCTGCCGGCGGTGCGGGAGCGGCCGGGCGCCGCCCGGGCCGGGCGGGTGCCGCCCTGGGTGCTGATCATGTGGACGCCGTGGGTCTTCGTCAACATCCTGTGCGTCGTGATCTGGCTGGCCACCGGCGCCGGATACTTCTGGCCGTTCTGGGTCGAGGTGCCGTGGGGGCTCGCGCTGTGCATACCGACCGTCATCGGCATCACTGTCGGCAGCAACCGGACGCCGCGTCCGCCGGACTGAATCCGCGAACGCAGACGGCTCGCCGAACCGATACCGCGAGGTACCGATTCGGCGAGCCGTACTCCCTGCAGGGGTCTCGATCAGCCCTTGTGGGTCTTGACCGCCTCGGTCAGCTGCGGCGCGACGTTGAACAGGTCGCCCACGATGCCGTAGTCGCTGATCTCGAAGATCGGCGCCTCTTCGTCCTTGTTGACGGCGACGATGGTCTTCGAGGTCTGCATGCCGGCGCGGTGCTGGATCGCGCCCGAGATGCCAAGCGCCACATACAGCTGCGGCGACACGGTCTTACCGGTCTGGCCGACCTGGAACTGGCCCGGGTAGTAGCCCGAGTCGACGGCGGCACGCGAGGCGCCGACCGCGGCACCCAGCGCGTCGGCCAACGGCTCGACGACCTTGTGGAAGTTGTCCTCGCTGCCGACGCCGCGACCACCGGAGACCACGATGGTGGCCTCGGTGAGTTCCGGACGGTCGCCACCGGCGACGGGCTCGCGGGAGGTCACCTTGGTGACGCCCTCTTCCTGAGCCGGAACCTCGACGGTCACCTTCTCGCCGGCGCCGGCCTGCGGGGCCGCCTCGATCGCGCCCGGGCGCACCGAGATCACCGGCACGTCGCCGGTGGCCTTGGCGTCCACGGTGAACGCGCCACCGAAGATGGAGTGCACGGCGGTGCCGTCGGACTTGACGTCGATGACGTCGACCAGCAGGCCCGAGCCGATGCGGGCGGCCAGGCGACCCGACACCTCCTTGCCCTCGGCGGACGCGGCGACCAGCACGGCGGCCGGCGACGCCGACTCGACCAGACCGGCCAGCACGTCGACCTTCGGGGTGACCAGGAAGCCCTCGACGTCGTCGGACTCGGCGACGTAGATCTTCTCGGCACCGGCCGAGGTCAGCGCGTCGGCCAGCTTGTCGGCGGTACCGGGCGCACCCAGCACGACCGCGGCCGGGGTGCCCAGCGTGCGGGCGGCGGTGAGGAGTTCGGTGGTGACCTTCTTGGGGGCACCTTCGGCGTGCTCGACGAGCACGAGTACTTCTGCCATGTTGCTTCTCCTGAAGTCTGTGGTGATTGCGCTCGGTGGGCTCAGATGACCTTCTGGCCGATGAGGTACTGCGCGACCTGGTTGCCGCCCTCGCCCTCGTCGACGACCTTCTCGCCCGCGGTGCGCGGCGGCTTCGGGGTGACACCGGAGACTGCGGTGCCGGCATTGCCCACGCCGACGGTCGACGGGTCGATGCCCAGGTCGGCCAGCGTGAACGTCTGCACTTCCTTCTTCTTCGCGGCCATGATGCCCTTGAAGGAGGGGAAGCGGGGTTCGTTGATCTTCTCGGTGACCGAGACGATGGCGGGCAGGTTCGCCTCGAGCTTGAACACGCCCTCGTCGGTCTCGCGCTCGCCGGAGATCTTGTCGCCGTCGACGGTCAGCTTGCGCAGGTGGGTGAGCTGCGGGATGCCCAGGTACTCGGCGATGATGGCCGGCACGGCGCCGGCGCGGCCGTCGGTGGCCTCGTTACCGGCGATGACGAGCTCGATGCCTTCGATCTGGCCCAGCGCACCGGCGAGCACCCACGCGGTCTGCACGGCGTCGGAGCCGTGGATGGCGTCGTCCTTGACGTGGATGGCCTTGTCGGCACCCATGGACAGCGCCTTGCGGATGGCCTCGGTGGCACGCTCGGGACCCATGGCGAGAACGGTGACCTCGCCGCCCTGGGCTTCCTTGATCAGCAGAGCCTCTTCGACGGCACGCTCGTTGATCTCGTCCAGGATCGCGTCGGCGGCCTCCCGGTCGAGGGTGTAGTCACCATCGCTGAGCTTGCGCTCGGACCAGGTGTCGGGAACCTGCTTGATCAGTACGACGATGTTCGGCATTGGTCTTCGTCGACCTCCTGTTCTGGTGGCACGTGAGGTGGGGTCGCACGATCGGGTGGCCGTACGTCCACATGAAAAGCTCCGTCACATCTAAAGCTCCGTCCGGGAGATTACCCTACATTAAGTTACTCACGGGTAACTTAGGGTGTGATGTTCTCCATGGCCGGTCCGGGCGCCGGTGTGATACAGGCAACCGCTAACGTCGACCCAATGAGTGAGGCTGTCGTCTCCCCGGTGAGCGGGGAGTCTGCCGGGGTGGAGTCGCTGCCACTGACCGGCGAACGGACCGTGCCGGGTATCGCGGAGGAGAACTACTGGTTCCGCCGACACGAGATCGTCTACGCGCGCCTGCTCGAACGCTGCGCCGGGGCAACGGTTCTGGAGGCCGGTTCCGGCGAGGGCTACGGCGCGAACATGATCGCCGACGTCGCCACCCGGGTGATCGGCCTGGACTACGACACCAGCGCGGTGGAACACGTGCGCGCGGCCTACCCCCGGGTCGAGATGATGCAGGGCAATCTCGCCGAACTGCCGCTCGACGACGCCTCGGTCGATGTGGTGGTGAACTTCCAGGTCATCGAACATCTCTGGGATCAGGGGCAATTCCTGCGTGAATGCCTGCGGGTGCTGCGTCCCGGCGGGCAGCTGCTGATCAGCACGCCGAACCGGATCACCTTCTCGCCCGGGCGCGATACGCCGTTGAACCCCTTCCACACTCGCGAGCTGAACGCCGCCGAACTCGCGGAACTGCTGGAGCAGGCCGGATTCCGCGTCGACGTGATGGCCGGTGTCCACCACGGCCCGGCGCTGGTCGCCCTCGACGAACAGTGGGGCGGCTCGTTCATCGACGCGCAGATCGAACGGGCGCTGGCCGGTGAGCCCTGGCCCGCCGAACTCACCACGGCGGTGGCCGGGGTGCGCACCGACGATTTCGAGCTGCGCCCGGCGCCCGGGCCGGTCGTCCCGGCGTGGGATCCGGATATCGATGCCAGCCTCGATCTGGTCGCCATCGCGGTGAAGCCGTGAGCGATTCGCGGGCGGTGCCGGGCCGGTTCAGCCTGGTCCTGCATTCCCATCTGCCCTGGCTGGTGCATCACGGCCGCTGGCCGGTGGGTGAGGAATGGCTGTATCAATCGTGGGCGGCGTCCTATCTGCCCGTCGCCCGGGTATTGAGAACCCTTGCTGCGGAAGGACGTTCGCATCTGCTCAGCTTCGGCATCACGCCGGTGCTGGCCGCGCAGCTCGACGATCCGCACGCGCTCGCGGCCATGCATCACTGGCTGGGCAACTGGCAGATGCGTGCCGACGAGGCGTCGATGGCCGGCAAGCGCGAACTGGGCGGCTACGAACACGCGCTGGCCGCCGAGGCGCTCGCCGATTTCGAGCAGCGGTGGCGGCACGGCGGCTCGCCGGTGTGGCGGGAACTGATCGACGCCGAGGCGATCGAACTGCTGGGCGGTCCGCTGGCGCACCCGTTCCAGCCGCTGCTCGATTCACGCCTGCGCGACTTCCAGTTGCGCGAAGGTCTGGCCGATGCGCGGCATCGCTGGGGACACACCCCGGCCGGGATCTGGGCGCCGGAATGTGGTTTCACTCCGGGGATGGAACAGGGCTATGCCGCGGCGGGCGTGACGCATTTCATGGTCGACGGTCCGGCGCTGCGCGGGGACACCACTCTCGGTCGGCCCGTGTGGGACAGCGATGTGGTCGCGTTCGGACGCGATCTGCAGGTCAGCTATCGGGTGTGGTCGCCGAAATCGGGATATCCGGGCCAGGCCCACTACCGCGACTTCCACCACTACGACCACGAGACCGGCCTCAAACCGGCGCGCGTCACCGGCAAGCAGGTCGCCGGTCCGGACAAGGCGCCCTATGATCCCGCGGCCGCCGCGGCGGCGATCGAACGCGATGTCGCCGATTTCGTGGCGACCGTGCGCGAACGGCTGATCACCGAATCCGAGCGGATCGGCCGACCGGCGCTGGTGGTGGCGGCCTTCGACACCGAACTGTTCGGCCACTGGTGGCACGAGGGGCCGCAGTGGCTGGAACAGGTACTGCGCGCCCTGCCCGAGGCCGGCGTCACCGTCGGCACCCTGGCCGATGCCCGGGCGGACGGATTCGTCGGCGCACCGGTCGAGCTGGCCGATTCGTCGTGGGGGTCGGGGAAGGACTGGCGGGTGTGGGCCGGCGATCAGGTCCGCGACCTGGTCGACCTCAATGCCGAGATCGTGCGCGCGGCCCTGGACACGCTGGACAAGATGGCCGCGCAGTCCGACGGTCTGCGGGATCCGGTCGCCGATCAGCTGCTGCGCGAGGCGATTCTGGCGGTGTCCAGCGACTGGGCGTTCATGGTCAGCAAGGACTCCGCGGCCGGATACGCCCGCGATCGCGCGCATCAGCACGCGCACGCCGTCCGCGAGATCGCCGCGGCCGTCACCGCGGGCCAACTCGCCAAAGCACGGCAGTTGGCGGCAGGATGGTACGCGGCCGACGGATTCTTCCCCGCTCTCGACGCGCGACGACTCGACGCACGCGGTACGGACATCCCCTCAGTCGGTCACCGCTCGGCGGGAGCAACAGAAGGACCGGCATGAAGATCTTGATGGTGTCGTGGGAGTACCCACCGGTAGTTGTCGGTGGGCTCGGCCGGCACGTCCATCATCTGGCCGTCGAACTGGCGGCCGCCGGTCACGAGGTCGTCGTTCTGGCGCGCCGGCCGATGGGCACCGACGCCACGACGCATCCCACGCACACCTTCATCGAGGAACGGGTGCTGGTGGTCGCGGTCGCGGAGGATCCGCCCGCCTTCGACTTCGGCGAGGACATGCTCGCCTGGACCCTGGCCATGGGGCACGCGATGGTCCGCGCCGGTATCGCGCTGAGCAAACCGGGTA
Organism: Nocardia sp. MDA0666; assembly: GCF_003023875.1. Lineage (NCBI taxonomy): Bacteria > Bacillati > Actinomycetota > Actinomycetes > Mycobacteriales > Nocardiaceae > Nocardia > Nocardia sp. MDA0666. The sequence goes on along the minus strand of NZ_PYHT01000005.1, from coordinate 103,191 downwards.
TCGCCGAGGGCTGGACGCCGGATGTGGTGCACGCCCACGACTGGCTGGTCGCGCATTCGGCGATCGCCCTGGCCGAGTACTACGACGTGCCGCTGGTCTCCACCATCCACGCCACCGAGGCGGGCCGGCACAGCGGCTGGGTTTCGGGCCGGGTCAACAAGCAGGTCCATTCGGTCGAGTGGTGGCTGGCTCGCGAATCCGACGCTCTCATCACGTGTTCGGCCTCGATGCAGGACGAGGTGGAAAAGCTCTACGGCCCCGAACTGGTGCCGGTGACGGTGATCCGCAACGGAATCGACGTGGGGGCGTGGACTTTTCGCGATCGGGCGCCGCGGTCGGGCCCGCCCCGACTGCTGTACGTGGGCCGCCTCGAATACGAGAAGGGCGTCCAGGACGCCATCGCCGCGCTGCCGCGGATCCGGCGCGCGCATCCGGGCGCCACGCTGACCATCGCGGGGGTGGGCACGCAGTTCGAATGGTTGCGTGAGCGCGCACGGGTACACCGGGTGGCGCGGGCGGTGAATTTCGCCGGGCGCCTGGACCACGCGGAACTGCTGGGCTGGCTGCACGGCGCCGACGCGATCGTGCTGCCCAGCCGCTACGAGCCGTTCGGCATCGTCGCCCTGGAGGCCGCGGCGGCCGGAACGCCGCTGGTGACCTCGACCGCGGGCGGGCTCGGTGAACTGGTGATCGACGGCGTCACCGGGGCCTCGTTCGAACCGGCGGATGTGACCGGACTGGTCGAGGCGGTGACGGCCGTCCTCGACGATCCGATCGCGGCCCAGCAGCGCGCCTACGCGGCCCACGATCGGCTGACCGCCGATTTCGCCTGGGATGTGGTGGCGGCGGAGACCATTCAGGTCTATCAGGCCGCCAAGCGCCGGGTCCGCAATCCGCTGGGCCGCCCGGTGATCACCGAACGCCCACTGCCGGAACGGGATCCGAACAACCCGTTGTGATCGGCCGGGGCGCGGCGGCGGCCGCCGGGCGGCGGGGGCAGAATTTTCGGTATGGCTGTTCCGACGACTCGACTGCTGGTGCTGGCCCTGGTCCGGCTGCTGCAACCCGTGCACGGTTACGACGTGCGGCGTGAGCTGCTGTCCTGGCATGCCGACGAATGGGCCAACGTCAAACCCGGCTCGGTCTACGGTGCGCTGAACACCCTGCAGCGCGACGGGCTCATCGCCGTCGAGGGCGTGGGCCAGGACGGCGCGCGACCGGAACGGACCTCGTATCGGCTGACGTCGGAGGGGGAGAAGGTGCTCGCCGATCTGATCCGGGAGGGTCTGTGGTCGGCCGAGCAGCCGAAACATCCGTATCACGCCGCGGTGGCGTTGTTCCCGTTCGCGCCGCGCGGGGATGTGATCGCGGCGTTGCGCAGCCGCATCCTGAAGTTCGAGGCCGATCTGGGCTACTTCGAGCGCGAGGAGCAGCGGATCCTGTCCGGCAGCGGCGATCCGACCGAAACCGAGCCGTATCACGTGGCCGACGCTGTGGCGCTGGCCGCCGCCCATACCCGCGCGGACCTGGAGTGGTCGCGAAAAACCTTGCAGCGCATCGAGAACGGCGAGCTGGATGTCTGGGCGTCGGCACCGTACACCCTCTTCGAGCATCCGCAGGGCGACGTCGGAGCCGCAGATGATCAAGACTGAATAGTAAAGCTTGACTATTTGAGCCGTCCTTCCTACCGTGAGCGGTATGGAAACGACGGTTACCGTTCGTGACCGCACCCGCACCTCGGCGATCCGAGTGTGGGGGCTGGCACGGACCTTCACGACGAAAACAGGACCGGTACAGGCCGTGAACGGCTTGGACTTCGAGGTCCGCGAAGGCGAGATCGTGGGGCTACTGGGTCCCAACGGCGCCGGTAAGACCACCACCCTGCGGATGATCGCGACGCTGCTCGCGCCGACCGCGGGCGAGGCGCAGATCGCCGACGCCGATCTGCGCCGGGCCCCGCGCGAGGTGCGCGCTCGCATCGGGTACGTCGCCCAGGGCGGCATGACCAACGACGAAGAACTGGTGATCGACCAATTGGTCCTGCAGGCAAGGCTTTTCGGGCTGAGCAAGGCGCGGGCCACGGAGAGCGCCGAACATCTGCTGCGGACGCTGGAACTCGACGGGCTCGGCCGTCGCCGCTGCCGCGAACTGTCCGGCGGGCAGCGCCGCCGCGTCGATATCGCACTCGGCCTGGTGCATCGGCCGCGGCTGGTCTACCTGGACGAGCCGACCACCGGACTGGACCCGCAGAGCCGCGCGAACCTCTGGGACCACGTGCGGCGGTTGCGGTCCGAGGGCACGACGATCGTGCTCACCACGCACTATCTGGAGGAAGCCGACGCGCTGTGCGACCGGATCCTGGTCATGGATCACGGCGGCATCGTCGCCTCCGGTACGCCGGACGAGCTGAAACAGCGGATCTCCGGCGATGTGATCAGCCTCGACATCGCCGACGCGCAAGCGGATCTCGCGATCGAGATCGCCGATTCGGTGCTGGAGTTGCGCTCGAAACTGCGTGCCGACGGACTGGTACATCTGACGGTGGCGCGCGGCGATGCCGCCGTGGTGCCGCTGCTGCGCGCACTGGACGAGCACGGCATCGTGCCCGGTGCGCTGACCGTGAAACGACCGAGCCTCGACGACGTGTTCCTCACCGTCACCGGACGTTCGCTGCGGGAGGAAAAATGAGCTTTCTGCGGGAGACCGGACTGGTGTTCTGGTCGCAACTGCGCACCCAGCTGCGCAATCCGGTGTGGGTGATCATCGGATTGAGTCAGCCCGTGCTGTACCTGGTGCTGTTCGGTCCGCTGGTGAAGGCAATCGCACCCGCGCTGGGCGCCGATACCGACCCCTGGAAGGTGCTGACGCCGGCACTGGTGATTCAGGTCGGGCTGTTCGGGTCCATGTTCGCGGGGTTCGCGATGGTGCAGGAACTGCGGGCCGGCGTGATCGAACGCCAGCGCGTCACCCCCGCCAACCGGGGCGCGCTGCTGGTGGGCCGGGTGCTCAAGGATATGGTCGTGCTGATCGTGCAGGCGCTGGTCCTGGTCGCGGTCGCGATGGCGGCATTCTCGTTGCGCCCCAACGCTTTCGGGCTGATCGCCTCGGTGCTGCTGATCTCGGTGATGGCGGCCGGGCTGGCCTCGGGGTCCTATGCGCTGGCGCTGTGGGCGCGTTCGGAGGACACCCTGGCATCGGTGCTGAACAGTGTCTCGGTGCCGCTGATGCTGCTGTCGGGCATCCTGCTGCCGATGAGTCTGGCGCCGCACTGGCTGCGGATCGTCGCCGACATCAATCCGTTCCAGCACACCGTCGAGGCCGCGCGAGCACTGTTCCGTGGTGACTTCGGGGTCACCGAGGTCTATCTCGGTACCGGCCTGACGGTGGCGGTCGCCGTCGCGCTGATGGTGGTCGGCGCTCGCAGCTTCGCCCGCGAGAACGCCTGAACCGCTACTCTGCTCACTGCCGCCGCGCCGATGCTCCGGCGCGGCGGTTTCGCCGCGCGTGGGCCAACTCGGGGGAACGACGCAGTGAACGTTCGGTGTGACGGGGATCTCGTTCACCGGACTGGCATTCGCTCGACACTCGAACGTCGCCGCCTCGCCGAATCGGACTGGCTTCATCGACACCATGACGCCAACGTCCGTGCTGAACCCGACCCGCACGACAGGCCCAGGGGTGGCGGCGCCACAGTACTCCCTGGTTGTGTCCTCCGATCTCGACCATCGCCGCGCCGCGCAGCGGCTGCGCTACCGGGTGTTCGCCGGCGAACCCGGATTCGACATTCCCTTCAGTGCCGAGGGCCTGGACGCCGACCGGTTCGACGAGCACTGCGACCATCTGCTGGTCCGCGACGAGGCATCCGGCGACTTCGTCGGCTGCTATCGGATGCTGCCGCCGGACAAGGTGCGCGCGGCCGGCGGCTACTACACGGCGACCGAATTCGATCTGAGCACCTTGGATCCCGAGGGGCGCCGGATCGTCGAAATGGGCCGCGCCTGTGTGGTTCCGGACCATCGCAACGGCTCGGTGCTGACGCTGATGTGGGCCGGAATCCTGCACTACATCCAGCTCACCGGCTACGACTGGGTGATGGGCTGCGTCTCGGTGCCGATGCGCGACACCCCCGCCGATCCGCCCGGTGCCAATGTCGCCGCGGTCCGGGATCTGTTGCTGAGCAAGCACGCCGGCGATCCGGCTCGCCGCGTGCGCCCCTACCGCCCGGTCGTGGTCGACGGCCGCGGACTCGACGAACTGGCCGCCCCGGCCCGGCCGAAACTCCCGCCGCTGCTGCGCGGTTATCTGCGCCTGGGCGCCGAGATCTGCGGTGAACCGGCCCACGACCCGGATTTCGGCGTCGCGGATTTCGTCGCCCTCCTGGGCCTGGAAACCATCAACACCCGCTACCTGGAACGCCTGCAGAGCGCCGCGGGAGCCATGGATGCTCGTGCGGCGGAAGGCACAGACGCCCGCGCATCGGAAGCCGATGCCGCGCGGGCCCGCGATACCGGCGGAGGAACACGATGACCGAGACAACGGATTTACGAAGCGACGCGGCTGTTCTCGAACCCGCCACGTCTACATCCAGTGAACGAGCCGCAGCGACAGCGGCCGATGCGCCGGCGATCCACGCGTGGATGCCCGCGAGCCCGTGTGGGGCCGGCTGTGTGGCGGCGCCGGACACCGCGGGTGCGGTGCGAAGTGTGGTGCGGCTGCTGGGCGTGGTGGGGTTGCTGGTGGCGTTTCCGGTGGTCAACGTGGCGACTCGGCCCGTCCGCCGGACCGGGCTGCATCGCCGGTATGCGCGGGCGGCATTGCGTTGCTGCGGAATCGGATTGCGGATTGTCGACGAACGCGGTGGCGCTGCGGCGGATTCCGGACGCGGCCTGCTGGTGGTGGCCGGGCACGTCGGATGGGCCGATGTGCTGGCGTTGGCGGCGGTCTCGCCCATGGGCTTCGTGGCCCGCGGTGATCTGGTGTCGTGGCCGGTGCTGGGGCAGCTGGCCCGGCTCATGCGCGTGATCCCGATCGATCGGGAGCGGTTGCGGCAGTTGCCCGAGGTGATCGCGGCGATGTCGGCGCGGCTGGCGGCAGGGGAGCGGGTCGCCATGTTCCCCGAGGGCACAACCTGGTGCGGCCGGGCCCACGGCCGGCTGCGCCCAGCCCTGTTCCAGGCGGCGGTCGACACCGCCACGCCGGTACAGCCGATCCGGCTGCGCTATCTGGACCACACCGGCGAGACGTCGACGGTCCCCGGCTTCGTCGGCGTGGATACCTTCCTCGACTCGGCCCGCCGCGTGCTGCGCGCCAAGGGCGTCGTCGCCGAACTCGTCCTGCTGCCGATCGAGGAACCGGGCAGTGATCGCCACGATCTGGCCGAGCGCTGCGATCGCGCCATCCGCGGCCGCACCCAAGTGCGCATCGATGCCCACGCGACGGCCATCGGCACCGGCCCGACCCGCGAGATCGTCGTCACCGACGCGGCCTCCTGACCGCACCGAGAGATCGACCGCCGCTCAGTCGTGCGGGATGAGGCGGTGGGCGGTCAGGACGATATGGTCGACGCGACTGCGCAGGGCGGCGTTCTCGCCGTTCAGGCGGCGGAACTCGTGCACGAACTGCGCGGCCAGTTCCCGCAGCTTGGTGTTGGTCTCCTGGGAACGCCAGCTCAGCACCCGGAACGCCTGTTCGGGGCTGATGCCGTAGGCCAGCGTCAGCGCGCCCTTGGCCTGTTCGATCACCGCGCGCGACTCGATCACCTCGGGCAGCACCTCCGACAGCGCATCGTTGCGCTCCTCGGCGATGGTCTCGGTGACGTCGACGAAATATCCGCTGGCGCCGACCACCGTGCCGTCGTCGCCGGTGAGCTGTTCGCCGACGACGATGATCTCGTGGGTGTGGCCCTCGGCATCGATGATGCGGTGCTGGCCGCAGATCGGGTCGCCGGTTTCCACCGAGGCCGCGATGCTGGCCGCCAGTTCCTCCCGGTCGTCCGGGTGTTTGTGCGACATGAGCAGTTCGGTGGTGGGTTCGGTGTCGGCGCCCGGATATCCGTACATCTGCGCCGCTTCGTCCGACCATTCCCAGCGTTGATCGTCGAACCAGAATCGGAACCAGCCGACATGATCGCAGGGCTGTGTGCCGAGCACGCTCGTCAAGGGGTCGAGCGGCGCGATGCGCGGCGACTGTTCCGTACTCACCTTCACAGTATCCGCTGTGTTGTGGTCGGGTGTTACACCAGGTCGGACGGGATGTGACGTGCCCCGCGCGCGTTATCTGTTTGATATGAGGGTTTCGGGGCATCTTGTCGTCGGTACACAGGACATCCAACTCGAGAGGACCGGGACAGTCGTGGTTGCGTTGCTCATGGTGATCGGCTCGGTATCACTGATCGTCATCGCGGTGCATGCGGCGGTGGTCGCGGTGTGGACGGCGAAATTGCGCGTTCGGCGCACCGCTGACGCCCTGCGCGGGGCGGCGCCTCTCGTAGCGAAAACTGTTGTACATCAGCCTCTTCTCCGGCCTCGTGCCGGTGCCGACGCGACGTCCTGATCGTGGCCTGCCCCCCGGTGCGCGCAGCGTGTTCGGCCGGGGTCCGATAGGATCGGCAAGCCTCACGGTCGAAAAACGGGCCGCTGAGCAAGTCGGCGTGCGCTCGGGCCGCCACTTCGTTTGATCGGAGGCAGCATTGTCGAAGCGTGCCGTCCCAGGCACGGTTGCTGTTCCCTCGTCGCGGTCCGATGTAGCCGGTGCGCTGCGGACCGACACCGTGCGCGTTCGTCGCATCGACGGCGCTCCGCGCCCTCGCACGGTCGCGGTGACGGAACAGACCCCGCGGTTTCGCGATGTATCCAGCCGTTCCGCGGGCCACTCGTCCGAGGGTTCGAATTCCGCATCCGTTCGAGACGAGAGCAGCGGCTCCACCGTGCGGCCACCTCTCGACGGCGTCACGCCGCTGGGCACGGCATCGCCGCTCGGGCGGACGATCCTGCTGGTCGAGGACGACCCCGGGGATGCCCTGCTGGTCGAGGAACTCGTTGCCGACGGGGCGCCCGGCGTGCGCCTGGAACATGTGCGCTCACTCGCCGAAGCGGGTGCGTGGCTGGCGGCGGGCCTGCCCGACTGTGTGCTGCTCGACCTGAATCTGCCCGACTCCCACGGCTTGGACGCGCTCGCGCAGTTGCGGGAATACACCGATCAAGTCGCGGTCGTCGTGATGACCGGCCTGGACGAGGAACAGACCGGGCTGGCCGCGATGGCGGCCGGTGCGCAGGATTATCTGGTGAAGGGCCGGGTCGAGCCGGAGTGGTTCGGCCGGGCCGTGCGCTATGCGATTCAGCGTAAACAGGCCGAGCGCACCACCGCGGCCCTGCGCGCGAGCACCATGCGCGCCCAGGAGAACGCGCGCCTGGAACGCGGGCTGCTCCCCAAGCCGCTGTTGCGCGGCGCGCCGATCGTCGATGTGGTCTCGCGGTACCGCCCCGGTCGCGCGCATTCGCTGCTCGGCGGCGATTTCTACGACGTCGTCCAGGAGGCCGACGGTACGGTGCACGCCCTGATCGGCGATGTGGCCGGCCACGGCCCGGATGAGGCCGCGATCGGCGTGGGCCTGCGATTGGCTTGGCGCACACTGGTATTCAGCGGCATCACCGGACCTCGTCAGCTGCAACTGCTGGAGGAGGTGCTGGTCGCCGAGCGCACCGGTCCGCAGACGTTCGCCACGCTCACCACGCTCTACGCCCCGCCCGGTCGAGGCGCCGTCGAGGTGATCCGGGCCGGTCACCCCGGCATGCTCGTCCATTCGCCGACCGGTACCGAATGGCTGGAGGTGCCGGGCGGACCGGCCCTGGGCTTCATGCCGGGGCGCGCGGACTGGCCGGTCACCGAGGTGACCGTTCCCGCCGGTGCCGGGTTGGTGCTGTTCACCGACGGCCTGTTCGAGGTGCGCACCGGCACGGGCGACTGGCTCGGTGAGGACGGCCTGCTGGCGATGGCGAAGGGTGTGTCGGTCCAACAGCCCGCACGCTATCTCGATGAGTTGCTGGGTCAGGTCGAATCCGCGGCCGCCCCGGCCGGAGGACTCGACGACGATCTGGCGATCGTCTATCTGCGCTGGCACGGGGGTGAGTGGGTCCGGTGAACGACGTCCGACACCGTGAGGGGATCGTCGGCCGGCTCACCGCACAGATGTGGTTTCAGCTGGTCCTCGCCCTGATGCTCGTGGTGGTGATCGCCGGTGCGATCGCCGCCGCGCAGATGATTTCCCGCACCGACTCCATCGAGGACCGGCTGCTCGATCGCGCCCAGCCCGCCGCGACCGAGGCCTATCGGCTCCAGGCCGCCCTGATCAACCAGGAAACCGGCCTGCGCGGCTACGCCATCTCGGCCGACGAGCAGTTCCTGCGGCCCTACAACCAGGGTGTCACCGACGAAGCCGCCGCCGCGGGGCGCTTGCGTGAGGTGGCCGCCGGCAACACCACGCTGCTCGGCGATCTGGACGCCGTCGAGGCTGCCGCTCAGCGCTGGCGTACCGAATACGTGCAGCCGATGATCGCGGCGGCGGGCAAGGTGTCGCCGGCCGAATCCGCCGCCAGGGTCACGCGGGGCAAGGCCCTGTTCGACGAGATCCGCACGAAGTTCGCCACGCAGAACGCGGACTCGGCGGCCGCGATCGCCCAGGACCGCCACGACCTCGACAACGCGCGCACCCTGCGCGACGGTGTGCTGATCGCAGTGGTCGTCCTCATCCTGCTCACCGGCCTGGCGCTGACCGTGCTGATCCGGCGGCTGGTCGCCCGGCCGCTCGACGAGCTCACCGAAGCGTCCCGGCGGGTTTCGGCAGGCGAATTCGATCATCACATCGAGGCGCACGGACCGGCCGACCTGGCGACCGTCGCCGACGCCGTGGAGGAGATGCGCGTGCGCATCGTCTCCGAACTGGGGTCCTCGCGCGCACAGGAGGACCTGCTCGCGCGGCAGGCCGACGATCTGGATCGCCAGACGGTGCAGCTGCGCCGCTCGAATGCCGAACTGGAGCAGTTCGCCTACGTCGCCTCCCACGACCTGCAGGAACCGCTGCGCAAGGTCGCCGCGTTCTGCCAGCTGCTGGAGAAACGCTACGGCGATCAGCTCGACGAGCGGGCCAAACAGTACATCGACTACGCCGTCGACGGCGCCAAGCGGATGCAGCGGCTGATCAACGATCTGCTGACCTTCTCGCGCGTGGGCCGGGTGATCGAGGGCAACGAGATGGTGGCACTGGACGCCGCCCTGAATTCGGCGCTGGACAACCTGTCCGGCGCGATCGAGGATTCCGGCGCGGTGATCGAGCGTCCCGAGCAGCTGCCCGACATCGCGGGCCAGCCGACCCTGCTCACCATGCTGTGGCAGAACCTCATCGGCAATGCCGTGAAATTCCGCAGCCCCGGCACCGCGCCGGTGGTGCGCATCGAGTGCGAGCCGGGCGACGAACCGGACGAATGGCGATTCTCGGTGTCCGACAACGGGATCGGCATCGCGCCGGAATTCGCGGACAAGGTCTTCGTGATCTTCCAGCGCCTGCACAATCGGGAGGACTACGGCGGCACCGGGATCGGCCTGGCGCTGTGCAAGAAGATCGTCGAATACCACGGCGGGGACCTGTGGATCGACACCGAGTACACCGGCGGCGCCCGGTTCCGCTTCACCCTGGCGACCGAGGCCGCCGCCCCCGCACTGATCGAACCCGTATCCGAAGGAGCCGACGCATGACCGCACCGGTGAGCCAGCCCATCGACATCCTGCTCGTGGAGGACGACCCCGGCGACGAGCTGATGACCCGGGAGGCGTTCGAGGACAACAAGATCGGCAATACGCTGCACGTCGCCCACGACGGCCAGGAGGCGCTCGACTTCCTCTACCGGCAGGGGGAATTCGCGCAGGCGCCGCGGCCCGATCTGATTCTGCTCGATCTGAACCTGCCGAAATACGACGGCCGCCAGGTTCTGGAAAAGATCAAATCCGATCCCGACCTCAGCCATATTCCGGTGGTGGTGCTCACCACCTCGGCGGCCGAAGAGGACATTCTGCGCAGTTATCGGCTGCACGCGAACGCCTATGTGACCAAACCGGTCGACCTGGATCAATTCATCGCCGCGATCAAGCACATCGACGAATTCTTCGTTCAGGTCGTCCGGTTGCCACGTCAGCGATGAACCCGCCGGCGAGAAACGCGCCGGACGGGCGCCGGATCAGGCCGGGGTGGTCTGCTCCGGCGCGGCCAGCGCGTCCGCGACGGTCGGGAACAGGCGCAGCAACGCGTCCAGCGAGGTCACCTCGATCGGGCGCCGCACCGCGGGCGACGCGACCACCCGCAGGCTCCCCGTCGCGGTGGACTGGGAACTGGCGAGCAGCACGCTCAGTCCGGCCGACCCGAGGAAACCGACCTCGGTCATGTCCAGCACCACGGCGGTGGGCTCGCCCTGCAACGCCTGGTCGAGGGCCGATTGCAGCTCCGGCGCGGAGTTCATGTCCACCTCACCGGCCACGGTCACGACCACGGCCGAACCTTCCGTGCGCTGCTCGACGCGCAGCAACGGCGACACCCGTTCGCCGCTCATCGGGCCGTCCCCAGCACGAGGCGATTCGTACCGCATTTCGCCACTTCGATACCTCCGGCGTATTTCGATCTGCGCCGCTGTCCGCGGCGTGGCGACGATTCGCCGCTGACCAACATACCCGTTTCGGCGAGATCCGAGCGGAGACCGGCACCGCGATCGGAAGGCGTCCGCCGGGCGCTCGCGTACGCTGTGAATTCGTTTCGCGGCACGATATTTGGGAGCAACGAATGGGCATGGTCGAGAAAGTGTCCCCGGACGCGGGGACCACTGCGGTCGGATTCCAGGTGCCGGCCGATGCGGCGCAATTGATGATGGTCCGGGCGTTGACCGAAACCGTCGCTCTGGTCGCCGATTTCGGTATCGATGAGGCCACCGACATCCGTCTGGCCGTCGACGAGGTGGTCAGCGCGCTGATCGTGGGCGCGGCCGCCGAATCGGTGATCGATTGCACATTCAGCGCGACCGATACCACCATGGACGTGCGCGTATCCGCCGTCACCACGACCGCGGGCGGCCCGGACACCAACAGCTTCGGCTGGCATATCGTCTCGACGCTGACCCAGTGGGTGAAGACCGAGAGTTCGGACTACGACGCATCCGTGGGCGGGCACCCGACCGTCGTCGAGTTCCGCTGGGCACGTGGCGGAACCGATGTCGACTGAGAACGGCTCGGGCACCGCGCGCCATCCCGACGGCTACGACGACGTCGCGCCGCTGTTCGTCGAGCTCGCCGCCCTCCCCGAGGACGATCCGGAACACGACCGGCTGCGCGAACGAATCATCAACCGGTGTCTGCCGCTGGCCGAGCACATCGCGCGCAAGTTCAGCGGACGCGGCGAGAACTTCGAGGACCTCCTGCAGATCGCCCGGGTCGGCCTGGTCGCGGCCGTCGACCGGTTCGATCCCACGCAGGGGTCGCCGTTCCTCGCCTTCGCGGTGCCGACGGTGATGGGCGAGGTGCGCCGCCACTTCCGCGATCACACCTGGGCCCTGCGCGTGCCCCGGCGGATCAAGGAGATTCAGACCGCGCTGGGACCGACCGTGGAGACGTTGTCGCAACAGCTGGGCCGGATGCCGCGGGCGCGGGAGATCGCCGAGGAGATGGACGCCGACCTGGGCGAGGTGACGCAGGCGCTGATCGCCCGCAACGCCTACCAGACCCAATCGCTGGACACGCCGACCTCGGAGGACGACAGCCGTGGGAATGCGATCCTCGACACGCTGGGCGACGTGGATCCGACTTTCGGCGCGATCGACGACACTCTGACGGTGAAGCCGCTCATCGACGCGCTGCCGGAGAAGGAGCGGTACGTGCTGACCATGCGTTTCTTCGGCGGAATGACGCAGGAACAGATCGCGCGGGAACTCGGGTGTTCCCAGATGCAGGTGTCGCGGATCCTGACCAGAACGCTCAAACAGCTGCGCGAGAAGGCGCTGCGCGACTGAGGTAGGCCGACGGCGCCGCATGGCGTGCGGGAAAGGGGGTATCGCGGATGCCGAGGAGATCATCGAGTGGAGATCATCGGTTGCGATCGGAATGAGGACATGAGCGGATTTCCAGATCCCCCGGGCGACCCCGCCCCAGGGCCCGCGGTACGCGAGCCGCACCCGCTACGGGTGGCCCCCTTCGAGGCGAATTTCCCGTCGCAGGCCGACCGGATCGCCGAGGTGCGCCACGATCTGCGGGCCTGGCTCGAGCGCGGGGGAATCGGCTCGGAACAGATTTACGATCTGTTGCTGGCGGTGGACGAGGCGTGCACGAATGCCGTGGAGCACGGTTACCGCGAGGGCGCCGGCATGGTGGGTCTGCGTGCGGAGATCAGCGGGTCGGACCTGTACCTGACCATCGTCGACCACGGCAGCTGGGAACCCCGTCCCGAGGTTCCGGATCCTGTGCGCGGGCGGGGACTGTCGATCATGCGCGCCCTGGTCCGCGATGTCGAGATCACCACCGGCGCCGACGGCACCCGTGTGGTGATGCGCACCGAAATCGTCTCGGCGCCAACGGGTTCCGAGTCGACCGCGGGACACGACCGGGGGTAGTCCGTTAATCCGCGCGGGGAGCGGGTATGCGATAGGCAGCAGGCGGGCGAGGCGCGCGCCGCGGCGGGATTTTTCGGGCCCCCACCGGGGTTGTACCGGTGCGAGACTTGGGGCGGGGACCCGATTCGAAGGAGGAAGCGTGACCGACACGCGCACGGCGATTCTGGCAGGCGGATGCTTCTGGGGCATGGAGGAGCTGATCCGCAAGCAGCCGGGTGTGATTTCCACGCGCGTCGGATACACCGGCGGGCGCAACGATCACCCCACCTACCGCAACCATCCGGGGCATGCCGAGGCCGTGGAGATCGTCTACGACCCCGCGCGTACCGATTACCGGGCCCTGCTCGAGTTCTTCTTCCAGATCCACGATCCGTCGACGAAGGATCGCCAGGGCAACGACATCGGCAGCAGCTATCGGTCCGCGATCTTCTACCTCGACGACGAGCAGAAGGCGGTCGCGCTGGACACGATCGCCGATGTGGACGCCTCCGGGCTGTGGCCGGGCAAGGTGGTCACCGAGGTGACCCCGGCGTCCGATTTCTGGGAGGCCGAGCCGGAGCACCAGGACTACCTGCAGCGTTATCCGAACGGCTACACCTGCCACTTCCCCCGGCCGGGCTGGAAGCTGCCCAAGCGCGCCGCGACCCCGCAGTAGGCCGGCATGTCGGACCGCACTCGTCGCTCACGTATCGGCAATCCGCTGTCGGCCCTGGGACGCGCGATCGCGCGCATCCCGTGGGTGATGCGTACCGGTCCGGTCGTCATCGTGCTGGAACGCGTCATCCGCCGGCTCACCGGCGGCCGGCACGGCGTGCTCGACCTGGCGGGCCTGCCGTCGATGGAGTTGACGGTGCGCGGACGTAAATCCGGGTTGCCGCGGACGGTGTCGCTGCTGTACGTACCGGATGGACCCGAGCGGTATCTGCTGATCGGGTCCAACTGGGGGCGGCCGGAACATCCGTCCTGGTCGGCGAATCTGGCCGCCGCCTCCGACGCCGAGATCCACAGTGGCGGTAGGCGAATCAAGGTGCGGGTCCGGCACCTGAGCGGCTCCGAGCGCGAGGACGCCTGGGCCCGCGCGGTGGCCTATTGGCCCGGATACACCATGGAACAGCGTCTGGCGGGCACGCGCCGGTTCCGGGTATTCGAATTGACGCCCATCTGAGCCGACTTCGACGGTGCGCACCGGCCGGTTTCGCTCCCGCGGCGAGCCGGCCTGCTGGACAATGGGGCCGAGCCGACGATGTGCGGCCCGGCCCCAGGCATCGCCGGAACGCACGGTGCGGACCGAGCGGCGACGGGTGAGATGCGGATGCGATCAGGACAGGACAGTGCTCTGCTGCGGCGACGCGCGGCACTGGAACGGCAGTGGGCGCGCTGGGTTCCGGAGCGCGAGGCGCCCGAAACCGATGCGGCACAACCCCGGGCCGATGTGGCGCAGTCCTGGGTGCGGTCCCGAGCGTTCGTCGACCCCGCCACCGACTGCGCGCCCGCGGTAGCCGGGGACGTCGCGTCGAAATGGGCCGATTCGCCGCTGCGCGGTCCCATCGCCGAACTCTCCGATCAGCTGCACAGCATCACCCACGACGCCGGATTCGTCGCCGCCGTCACCGACGAAGCGGGAACCATTCTGTGGTCCGACGGTGGTCAGGTGATGCGACGGCGTGCCGAGCGGGTCGGCTTCACCCCCGGCGGTCGCTGGGACGAGAACCACATGGGCACCAACGCGCTGTCGCTGGCATTGCACACCGGCCGCCCCAGCAGTGTGTTCTCCGCCGAACATCTGGTCGAGGCACTACACGGCTGGGTCTGCTACTGCGCGCCGATCCGTGCGACCGACGGCCGGCAGCTCGGCGTGCTGGATCTGTCCACCACCTGGGATCGCTCGCATCCGCTGGCCATGTCGACGGTGCTGTCGCTCACCGCGGCCGTGGAAGCGAAACTACAAGGGGGCGTGGCGAATACGGCCGCCGGGGTGCGGCTGGAATGTCTCGGCGCCGCCGCACTGACCAGGGGTGGGCGGCCGCTGCGACTGCGCCGGCGGTTGCTCGAAATCCTCACTTTGCTGGCCCTCGAACCCGACGGCTACACGCCGGAACGGTTGCAGCTGGCCGTCTACGGCGACCGTCCCACCGGTTCCAGCACGCTCAAGGCCGACGTGTCGCATCTGCGCCGCGCCACCGGCGGCGATATCAGCAATCGGGTCTATCGGCTGACCACACCGGTCTCCTGCGATGCGACCGACATGCTCGCCGCCCTGGCCACGGGGGACACCGCCACCGCCGTGCGGCTGTATCGCGGCCCGCTGCTGCCGGGATCGCAGACACCGGGCATCGTCGAATGGCGCGAACACCTCGAGGTGGGCATCCGCACCGCGGTCCTGTCGGCCGGCGAGGCCGAATACGCCCTGGACTACGGTGCGAAAGCGCCCGGTGACATCGCGATCCACGAACACGCGCTGCGGCTGCTCCCCGCCCGCGACGCGCGCCGCGCGGTGGCCGCCGCGCGTTTGCACAGCGCACTGCGCAGCTGATCGGCACTGCGAAGCCGATCGCGACGCGCCCGCCGCATTCAACCTTGTGCCAACCCTCGCGGCTCATAGTGGTCCACATCACGGCGAGCCCTGTCGTGATGCGACCCTTCGTGACTCATCGAGGAGCACCCGTCATGATCTACGCCAAGCCCGGCGCCGAAGGCAGCATCGTCTCCTACGCCGACCGCTACGACAACTTCATCGGTGGCGAATGGACGGCACCGGTCGAGGGCAGATACTTCGAGAATCCGTCGCCGGTCGACGGGGAAACCTTCTGTGAGGTGGCCCGATCCTCCGCCGCCGACGTGGAATCGGCGTTGGATGCCGCGCACGGCGCCGCCGACGCGTGGGGCGCCACCTCGGCCGCCGACCGCGCCAACATCCTGAACAAGATCGCCGACCGGATCGAGGCGAATCTCGACCAGCTGGCCGTGGCCGAAACCTGGGACAACGGCAAGCCGGTGCGCGAAACCCTGGCCGCCGACCTGCCGCTGGCAGTGGACCACTTCCGCTACTTCGCCGGCGCCATCCGCGCCCAGGAGGGCGGCGTCAGCGAGATCGATGCCGACACCATCGCCTACCACTTCCACGAGCCGCTGGGTGTGGTCGGTCAGATCATCCCGTGGAACTTCCCGATCCTGATGGCGACCTGGAAGCTGGCGCCGGCGCTGGCCGCGGGAAACGCGGTGGTGCTCAAGCCCGCCGAGCAGACCCCGGCCTCCATCATGAAGGTGGTCGAGCTGATCGCCGATCTGCTGCCGCCGGGAGTTCTCAACGTGGTCAACGGTTTCGGCGTCGAAACCGGTAAGCCGCTGGCGTCGAGCCCGCGGGTGGCGAAGGTGGCGTTCACCGGTGAGACGACCACCGGCCGGCTGATCATGCAGTACGCCAGCGAGAACATCATCCCGGTCACCCTCGAGCTGGGCGGCAAGAGCCCCAACATCTTCCTGCCCGATGTGATGGCCGCCGACGACGCGTTCCTGGACAAGGCGGTCGAGGGCTTCGTGATGTTCGCGCTGAACCAGGGCGAGGTGTGCACCTGCCCATCGCGCGCGCTGATCCACTCCTCCATCTACGACGAGTTCATGGCGCGCTGCCTGGAGCGGACCAAGGCGATCGTCAGCGGCAATCCGCTCGACAGCGAGACCATGATCGGCGCGCAGGCCAGCAACGACCAGTACGAAAAGATCCTGTCCTACATCGACATCGGGCGCAAAGAGGGCGCCGAGGTGCTCACCGGCGGTAGCCAGCGCAAGGTCGACGGCCTGCCGAACGGCTTCTACGTCGAGCCGACGGTGCTCAAGGGCACCAACGACATGCGGGTGTTCCAGGAGGAGATCTTCGGCCCGGTCGTCGCGGTGACCACCTTCGATTCGACCGAGGAGGCGCTCGCGATCGCCAACGACACCCTCTACGGCCTCGGCGCGGGCGTGTGGAGCCGCGACGGCAACACCGCCTACCGCCTGGGCCGCGGCATCAAGGCCGGCCGGGTGTGGACCAACTGCTACCACGCCTACCCGGCGCATGCGGCCTTCGGCGGCTACAAGAAGTCCGGTATCGGCCGCGAGAACCACCGCATGATGCTCGATCACTACCAGCAGACCAAGAACCTGCTGGTGAGCTACTCGCCGAACAAACTCGGCTTCTTCTGATGGGTACCCGCGTCGACCTGACCGAGGCCGCGCAGACGTTGCTGGACAATCTGATTCGTCAGCACGGGCCGGTGATGTTCCATCAGTCCGGCGGGTGTTGCGACGGCAGCGCGCCGATGTGCTTCCCGCGCGGGGAATTCCGGGTGGGCGCCTCGGATGTGCTGCTCGGCCGGGTCGGCGCCGATACCCCGTTCTGGATGAGCGCCGATCAGTACGAGTACTGGAAGCACACCTATCTGACCGTCGACGTGGTGCCCGGGCGGGGTAGCGGATTCTCGCTCGAAGCCCCCGAGGGGGTGCGGTTCCTGATCCGGTCCCGGCTGCTCACCGACGCCGAAGTGGCCGAACTCGATTCCGGACCGCCGCCGCTCACCGGGGCGGACGCGGTGAGTTGACGAACGCCGCCGGCGAGGCGGATCCGTTGGGCCCACACGGCCCGCAGATCCGCCTCGCCGCGGTGCGTGCGGCGTATTCTGGCCGGGATCGTCCGCCAGTATCCGTATCGAGGTGCCGCTCCACAACAGTGCCCGGCCCGCGGCATCGGTGACGAGAGGGGCCGCATGTCGGCGCGTACGGCATTGTTCATCACCTGCGTCAACGACGTCATGTATCCGGGAACCGGCCGGGCGGCGGTGGCGTTGCTGCGCCGCCTCGGCGTCGAGGTCGACTTTCCGATGGCCCAGAGTTGTTGCGGCCAAATGCATGCCAATACCGGTTATCGGGCCGACACCGCGAAGATGGCCCGGCATTTCGTCTCGGTGTTCGGTGACTACGACCGGATCGTGGTGCCGTCGGCCTCGTGTGGCGCGGCGCCCGGCGAGTTCTACCGGGTGGTGGCCGAGCAGGTCGGCGACGCCGCGCTGGCCCGCGATGCCGAGGCGCTGCTCCCCAGAATCCGGGAGTTGACCGAATTCCTCACCGACGACCTGGGTGTCGTCGATGTGGGCGCCTATTTCCCGCATCGGGTGACCTACCATCCGACCTGCCATTCGCTGCGCGTGCAGCGCATCGGCGACCGCCCGTATCGCTTGTTGCGCGCGGTGGCCGGACTGGATCTGGTCGATCTGCCCGCGGCCGACGAATGCTGTGGATTCGGCGGCACCTTCTCGGTGAAGAATGCCGCCGCCTCCGGCGCGATGAACGCCGACAAGGCCGCGCACGTACGCGAGACCGGCGCGAGTGTGGTGACCGCCGTGGACAATTCGTGCCTGATGAACATCGGCGGGCGCCTCGCCGCCGACGCGAGCCCGGTGCGCGATCTGCATCTGGTGGAAATCCTGGCGCGCACGAAGGCCGACGGGCCGATGCCCGGGCTGCCGATGGTCGCGGGAGCCCGCTCATGAGTACGAGTTTCGTGGGGTGGCCGCCGTTCCCGCAGGCCGCGCGGACCGCGACCGCGGACGACCAGCTGCGCGCCAACGTGCACCGTGCCACCCACACCATCCGCGCCAAGCGCGACGCCCTGGTGGCCGAACGACCGGACTGGCAGGAACTGCGCACCTCCGCGGCCGCGGTCAAGGACGATGTGCTGCGCCGTCTCGACATCTACCTGGAGCGACTGGCCGACGCGGTGGAAGGCGCCGGGGGAGTGGTGCATTGGGCGACCGACGCCGCCGAGGCCAACGCCGTCGTCACCGCATTGGTCCGGGAGACCGGCGAGAAGGAGATCGTCAAGGCCAAATCCATGCTGTCGGAGGAGATCGGCTTGGACGAGGCGCTCGCCGCGGCGGGAATCGACACCCGCGAAACCGATCTCGCCGAGATCATCCTGCAACTGGGCGACGATCTGCCCTCCCATATCGTGGTGCCGTCGATGCATCTGAACCGCAGCCAGATTCGCGATATCTTCCGCCGCGAGATGGGCAAGCACGGCCGTCCCGCGCCGGATGATCTGACCGACGATCCGCAGGCGCTCGCCGATGCGTCCCGGCTGCATCTGCGGGAGAAGTTCCTGCGCGCGAAGGTCGGCATCACCGGCGCGAATTTCCTTGTCGCCGAGAGCGGAACGGTGGTGATGGTGGAGTCGGAGGGCAACGGGCGGATGTGCCTGACCCTGCCGGAGACGCTGATCACGGTGGCCGGAATCGAGAAGGTGATTCCGAGCTGGCGCGATCTGGAGATCTATCTGGAGTTGCTGGCCCGCAGCGCGACCGGGGAGCGGATGTCGCCGTATGTGTCGACCTGGACCGGCGTCACCGCCCAGGACGGTCCCTCGGCCTTTCACCTGGTCCTGGTGGACAACGGCCGAACCCGCGCGCTGCGCGACGAACTCGGGCGGGAAGCGTTGCGCTGCATCCGCTGTGGTGCGTGCATGAATATCTGCCCGGTCTACGAACGCACCGGCGGACAGGCCTACGGTTCGGTCTATCCGGGGCCGATCGGCGCCATCCTCAACCCGTTGCTGAAGGGCGCCGACGATCCGCAGACCGCCTCGCTGCCCTATGCGTCGGCGCTGTGCGGGGCCTGCGACGACGTCTGCCCGGTCCGCATCGATATCACCGGGAATCTGCTGGCCCTGCGCCATCAGGTCGCCGAGGGTGAGGCGGCGGTGAAGCATCGGGTCGAGCGGGCGGCCTTCGACGCGATGGCGGGATTCATGAGCCATCCGGCGCTGTGGGGTGCGGCCGTGCGCTCGGCGGCGCGCATCGGCGTCGCGGTCCCGAAGCGGCATCTGCCCGGCCCGCTGGGCGGGTGGACCGACAGCCGGCGGGTACCCGACATCCCCGCCGAATCGTTTCGCCGCTGGTGGGCGCGCACCGACGGGGGCCGCCCGTGAATGCGCGCGAGACGATTCTGCGACGTGTCCGCGAGGCCATCGGCGAACCGGTGGACGCGGGCACCGTGCCGCGCGACTATCTGCGGACCGCGCCGGGAGTGGACCCCGACGATCGCGCCGCGATTCTGGAGCTGTTCGAACAGCGACTGGAACGCTATGGCGCACAGGTGCATCGGACCACCCTGGCGGGGGTCGCCGCGGCCGTGGACCGGGAACTGCGGAACGCGTCGGCGCGGGTGGTGCTGACGCCGCCCGGACTACCGGACATCTGGACGGCCCTGTGGGCGGACCGCTCCGAGCACCGCGTCGTGACCGACGATCCGCCGCTGGTGACGCTCGAACTGGACGAGGTCGACGCGGTCGTGACCACCTGCGCCGCCGCGATCGCGCAATCGGGCACGATCGTCCTCGACGGCGACGCCGGACAGGGCCGCCGCGCCCCTACCCTCGTCCCGGACTGTCACGTGTGCGTGGTCCACGCCGAGCAGGTGAAAACCGCACTGCCGGAGGTCGTTCCGCGTCTCGACCCGCGTCGGCCGACCACCTGGATCAGCGGTCCGTCGGCCACCGTGGATATCGAGATGACCCGCGTGCAGGGTGTGCACGGGCCCAGGCGGTTGATCGTGATCCTGGTCGAGTGAGAGCGGGGAAGCGAGATCGGCCTTGCGGTGAAGGAGGTGCCCGGTGACAGCCGAGGTGACGGGGACGGGTGAGCTGGCGGCGCGGATCGAGCGGGCCGCGGAGGAGGCGGGCGGGCGCCGGTACCTGGTCGGGGTCACCGGACCGCCGGGAGCCGGGAAGTCCACGCTGGCACAAGGTTTGGCCGATGCGGTGCGGAGTGCGGGAGTACCCGCCGAGGTGGCGGGGATGGACGGATTTCATCGGAGCTCGGCTGAGCTGCGCGACTCCGGCGCGCTCGGTCGCAAAGGGCAGCCCGACACCTTCGATGTGGCAGCGTTCGTCGCGCGGCTTCGGAGGCTGCGCGACAGCGCGATCGGCGTGCCGGTGCCGTGGCCGGTCTACGATCGAGCCCGCCACGACCCGATCCCCGATGCGGTGACCTTCACCGGCGAACGGGTCGCGATCGTGGAAGGAAACTACCTTCTGCTGGATCGGCCCGGGTGGCGGGAGGTACGGGAGTATCTCGACGAGGTCTGGTACCTCGATGCCGAGGAATCGGTCATCGAGCGGCGCCTGCTGCGCCGGCATCGGCGCGGCGGGAAATCACCGGATCGCGCACAGGCCATGGTCGCCGGCAGCGACCTGCCGAATGCCCGTCTCATCGCGCGGACCGCGGACCGAGCCGATCTCGTGCTGCGTGCGGTCGCGGGTGGCTACCGTATCCGCCCGGTTCGGTGAGCCTGTCCGGCGTGCGTCTGACCGACTGATTCGTGTGACTCGATGAGCGTGTCCAGAGCACCGCAGCCGGTCACCTCATTCGGCCAACTCGCCGAGCCGATCTCCCCATGCGCGAGTGCCGAAGAACCGGCACGACAGGGTGGCGACCGCGGCGGCGCGGGTCAGCGCGTCGACGAAGTCGTGGTCGCGCGAGTGGTACGCGCAGAACGCGCCGTGCAGGATGTCCCCGGCACCGAGCGTATCCGCGCCGTCCACCTCACCCACCGCGACCTCGCCCCGAACACCGTTGGCGGAGTAGATGATCGGTTGCTGCCCGCGCGTGACGGCGACCGCCTGGACCCCGATCCGGTGCAGGTGGTCGAACACGTCCTGGGAACCCGGTGGCGCGAACGAGGCCGAGCAGATGGCGATGTCGACCAGCGGCAGCAACTGCGCATGTTCCGGCTTCCAGCGCCCCCCGTCGAGCACCACCGGAATTCCCGCGTCGCGCGCCACCCGCGCGATGCCGAGGGCCAGTTCGATGTGATGTCCGTCGACGAGCACCACCGGCGCTTCCTGGACGAGGGCCGCGAATTCGTCGTCGAACGACACCTCGATACCCGAACCATCCAGCGAGACAACGGTTCTCGTCCCGGCACCGGCCGCGACGACGATGGACGAGATCGGCGGCGGGTCGGTACGACGCGCCGTGGTGTCGACGAGTTCGGCACCGTGGGAGCGCAGATCGTCGCGGATCAGCGCGGTGAGCGGATGCTGCCCGACGGCGGTGAGCAGCCGGGCGCCGCCGGTCAGTATCGCGCAGGCCACCGCGGCATTGGCGGCCGGGCCACCGGCGCCCAGAAATTGTTCGCGCGCACGGGTTTTGGTGTCTTCGGCCGGATAGGCGTCGACGGCGTAGGAGAGGTCGACGGTGGTGAGGCCGACGAACAACGGGACCCCTCCCGCCGGCCGATCGACGTCGGTGGTTCGCATCGCCGGACATGATCCCTTCGGCCTGTGGTGTCTCGTATCGAGACGAAACAACGTGATTGTCTCACGAGCGACGCCGCCTGCTGCGTCATCCGCACCATCGATGCCGACCATGACGCGTACCGAACTAGCGCGCCGAACGCCGAGAGCAGCGGGTCCGCACTAGCCTGGGAGTTGCCAGGCCGGTGTGAACGATCGCGACCCCAGCTGCTCGACCGAGAGGAAAAGCGCTATGAAGGCTCTGCAGTACGTCACCGTCGGTGCCGAACCGGAAGTCCGCGAGATTCCCACGCCCGAGCCGGGGCCGGGTGAGGTGCTGCTGAAGGTCACCGCGGCCGGGGTCTGCCATTCCGACGATTTCGTGATGTCGCTGCCCGCGGAAGCCTTCACCTATCCGCTGCCGCTGACTCTCGGACACGAGGGCGCCGGGACGGTGGCCGCACTGGGCGACGGTGTGCGCGGCTTGGATCTGGGCACCAGCGTGGTGGTGTACGGACCGTGGGGCTGCGGCACCTGCTGGTTCTGCGCGCAAGGTTTGGAGAACTACTGTTCCCGCGCGGCCGAACTGGGCATCTATCCGCCCGGCCTCGGGGCGCCGGGAGCCATCGCCGACTACCTGATCGTCGATTCGTCCCGCCATCTCGTTCCGATCGGGGATCTGGATCCGGTGGCGACCGTTCCGCTCACCGATGCCGGTCTCACCCCGTATCACGCGATCAAACGGTCGCTGTCGAAGTTGCGTCCCGGGTCCTGGGCCGTCGTCATCGGCAGCGGCGGACTGGGCCATGTGGCAATCCAATTGCTGCGCCACCTGTCCCCGGCACGCGTCGTCGCGCTGGACGTCAACGACGACAAACTGGAATTCGCGAAATCGGTCGGCGCCCACGAGGCGGTGCTGTCGAACGCCCAGGCCGCCGACAACGTCCGCAAGATCACCGGCGCGGCGGGCGCGAGCCTGGTACTCGATTTCGTCGGATACCAGCCGACCATCGATATCGCGATGGCCGTCGCCGGCGTGGAGTCCGATGTGACGATCGTCGGTATCGGCGACGGAAAGTCCGCGGCGCGCATCGGTTTCGGCGTCAGCCCGTACGAGGCGACGGCCACCGCCCCGTATTGGGGTGCGCGCAGTGAGCTGATCGAATTGATCGATCTGGCGCACGAGGGTGTCCTCGACATCGCCGTCGAACGGTTCACACTCGACGACGCGCCCGAGGCGTATCGCCGGCTCGCGGCGGGCACCTTGCGCGGACGCGCCGTCATCGTGCCTTGATCAGGTTTCGGCCACACGCCGGCCGCCGGTCTCAGACGGCCAGCGCCGACTTGTTGTACTCCGCGAGCAGCCCCGCCGCGTAATCGCGCCGGTCGTTGGTCGAGAGGCCCGCGCTCTTCTCGTAGTACCTGTCGAAGGACTCGGCCACTGTCCGGGCGTCGTCGGGGTTGGCGGTGACGGCGTTGTTCGCCTGCTGATAATTGCCACCGCGCAGTTCCTGAACCATGTAATCGAGATGGGTATGCCAGTCGCCGATATTCTCACCGGGCCGTTTCGCGAAGGCCTGGAGGCCGGATAGTCGGTCGAAACGCCACTGGAACAGGCCCTTTGCCGATCCGTTGTCGCCGGTGGCGGAAACATCGAATCCCGACTCGAACTTCGCGTTGGCGACGATGCCGGCCGCCTGCGCCGGCGTGAAGTGGTAGGTGTCGATGAGGTACTTCATCATCGCCATCGCGGTGGGCTTCTCCGTGGTCGGAATGATCGCGGTGCCCATGGAACCCGACTGGCCGCTCCAGGGGGTGCTCCCGTTGGACGCCGATGGTGTGGCTCCCGCGGAGGGACCTGAACTGGGCGCCACGGCCGGTACCGGATTCCCCGTGGATGAGGGCGGGGCGTCACCCTTGATCTTCAGCGCCGCGGCCGCGGCCTTGTCCGAGACGCCGTGCACTTTGTCGTAGGTCGTACCGACGCACTCCCACACGCCTTTGAACAAGCCGTCGATGATCTCCCTGGGTAGTTCCTGGTGGGAGGTGCCGTCCTCGTCCTTCACCGTCCGCACGGATTTGAAGGAGGCGTCGATCTTCGTGTTGAGCTCCCCCACCGCGGTATCGACGGCCCCGTAGGCCTCGGTCACGGCATCGCCGATGCCCGCCGTGTGCACCACGATGCCTGCGTCCTTGCGGTGGATGCTGGACGTCGCCTCGAGCATCTGGCTCTTGCGATCGCTGTACTTGTCGATCATCGCCGACTCGTCCTCGGGGTCGGCGATTCCCTTACCGCGCAACAGCACCCGCAGGTCGGGAGCCTTCGACGGCGTGCCCGAACCGAGCAGCCGGACCTGTTCCTGGATGACCCCTTCCGCGGCGTTGAAGAGCCCTTTCAAGCCGGCCGGCGCACAGTCCGGGAGCTCGTGCAGATCGCCCAGTCGGCTGGTGCCATCGGAGCTCATCGGGGCCTCGCTCTCAACCAGGCAGAGTCGACACGCGTCGGTTACCGGACTTCCCGGAGCGGGACGGAGGTCGTCGTCGGTCCTCGGCCACACGGTATTTCGTGTGCGCCGCCGACGCCGACCCGGTGGTGCCCGCCGACATCACTGCCGGAAGCATAAGCGTGGCGCCGGAAGGCTCTACTCCCGTTGCTGGGAAGAAAAGCGCGCAGCGCCTACTCCGTCGCGCACTTGGACCATTTGTTGAACGGTCCCGACACCCCGTAGTTGTCCTGTGCGCTGCTGACGGCCTTGGATTCGGCCTCTTCCGCGGTGGTGCCCCAGGTGGAGGCCCAGCCGTTGTTCTGGCCGACGACCACCGCGACGCAGGCGTTGCGCGCCCACGCCGCCGGCTGTGCGCAACCGGGGCAACGGGTTTGGACCTGGTTGGTGGCGTCGTCGGAGCTGACCGTGCTGCGCGCCCAGGTCACCTTGCCGGTGTCG
This sequence comes from Nocardia sp. MDA0666, assembly GCF_003023875.1. NCBI lineage: Bacteria > Bacillati > Actinomycetota > Actinomycetes > Mycobacteriales > Nocardiaceae > Nocardia > Nocardia sp. MDA0666. Next base: position 78,337 of record NZ_PYHT01000005.1, on the reverse strand, counting down.
ACGTCGTAGCCCGCGGCGATCCAGACATCGGCCGGTGTCGCCGGAGGCGGGGGAGCGTAGCGGGTGGTGTCGCGGGTCGTGGGTGCGGTCGAGGTCGAATACGTCGGCGAAGGGCGGGTGGTCGTCGACTGCTGGGCGGCAGCGTCGGTATCGCTGTTCTTGTTGTGGTTGTGCACCACGATCACCGCGACGACCGCGCCCAGCACGAGGACGGCTGCGACCACTGCCGCGACGATCGCCAGCACCTTGCCTCCACCCGAATTCTGCTGTGGCGCACCAGGATACGGGTAGGGCTGGGCGCCGTACTGCGCGTCCGGATACGGCTGCGCATACGGTTGCCCGCCCGGATATCCGCCTTCGGGATAGCCGCCCGGCGGATATGCCTGCCCGTACATCGGGGGCTGATTCGGATCGCCCGGATACGGCACTCCGGCGGGATATCCCTGTCCCGCATGGACGGTGGGATCCTCGGACCCGGGTGGCGGGCCCGGTTGCCCGCCGGGATACGCCTGGGTCGGCGGCGCCTGCTGCCCGGGGTAGGCCTGGGTCGGCGGGGCGGGCTGTCCCGGATAGGCCTGGGTGGGCGGAGCCGGTTGCTGTGGCACGGGGGCGCCGGGATCCGGCACGCCACCGGGGTAGGCCCGGGTCGGCGGCGCCGGGGGCGGGCCCGGCTCACCGGACGGCGGCTGCTGCGGGGAATCCGGGCGATCGTCGGTGGCCATCGCCTACCGCACCCGGCTCGTCGAAATGCGCTGTGTCGTGGTCGGTATCGACATCGACCGTGCCCCCGTCCCTGCTGTGAATCGTATCGGCGAGCCACTGTAGCGCATACCCATGACGTCGAGATTGCCCGAAACAGCATTCTCGAATTCGGAGAGCAATGTTGTCGTCGCCATTATTCTGTCGCCCGTCCCATAGCGGGACGGGCGTCGCTCGCGCTCGCTACCGGATGATCTGCCCGCCGTCGACGTTGAGGATGTGCCCGGTGACCCACGCCGCGTCGTCGGACAGCAGATACAGGCACGCACCCACCAGATCCTGCGGGGTGCCGATCCGCTTGAGCGGCAGGCGATTCACCATGTCGTTCACGATCGAGCCGGGGGTGACGGTCTGCGTCGCCTCGGTGTTGATCGGTCCCGGCGCGATGGCGTTGATCCGGATGTTGGATCCGCCGAGTTCGACCGCCAGCTGCTGGGTGAGGCTGTTGACCCCGGCCTTGGCGAGACCGTAGAAGTTCGAATACACCCATGCGGCGGTGGAGGACTGGTTCACGATGGACCCGCCGCCGCCCTTCGACATGTGCTGCCACACCGCGCGGGTCATGTTCAGCGCGCCGTCGAGGTTCACGCTCATGAACTTCTTGTAGTAGTCCCACGGCACCGTCAGCAGCAGGTCCAGCTTCATTCCGCCGTAGATGGCGGCGTTGTTGACCAGGTGGTTGATCGCGCCGAATTCGTTCTGCGTGTAGTCGGCCAGGGTGGTGACCGATTCCGGATCGGAGACGTCGACGGGATGGAAGACCGCGGTGCCGCCGCCGCTGGTGATCTCCTCGGCGACCTGTTTTCCCTTGTCCGCGTTGAGATCCGCGACGACGACGGTGGCGCCCTCGCCGGCCAGTGCCTTCGCGTATTCGGCGCCGATGCCCTGCGCCGCGCCGGTGACGATCGCGACGCGATCGGTGAAACGAGCCATGAGTTGTCTTCTCCTGTCGATGGTTCGCGATGAGGTCGCGTGCTGTCTATTTCTGCGCGGTGGCGATCAGCTTGGTCTCGAGGTACTCCTCGAAACCGGCGACACCGAGTTCACGGCCGATGCCGGACTGCTTGTAGCCGCCGAACGGAGCATCGGCGCTGTACCAGATACCGCCGTTGACGCCGAGGGTTCCGGTCCGAACACCGTTGACCACGTGGTCGATTCGCGCCCGGTCGGTGCCCCACACCTCCCCCGAGAGCCCGTAGGGCGATTCGTTGGCCAGCCGGATGGCGTCGTCGTCGCCGTCGTGCGGGATCACCACCAGCACGGGGCCGAAGATCTCCTCCTGCGCCACGGTCGAGGTGTTTGACACGCCGCTGATCAGCGTGGGTTCGATGAAGTACCCGCGCTCGCGGTCGGGACTGCCCCCACCGGTGACAATCGTGGCGCCCTCGGCGCGAGCGATATCGATGTAGCGCTGCACGCGGTCGCGCTGCCGCGCCGAGATGACGGGTCCGCAGACGGTACCCGGCTCGTTCGGATCACCCGGGACGATGCCGCGCATCGACTTCGCCGCCGCCGCGACCGCGGTGTCGTACTGCTCGCGCGGGACGAGCAGGCGGGTGGTGAGCGCGCAGCCCTGGCCGGCGTGGACGCAGACGGTGAAGCCCGCATAGCTCGCCGCGGCGGCCACATCGGTGTCGTCCAGGACGATGAAGGCCGACTTGCCGCCGAGTTCGAGGAACACCTTCTTCAGACTCTGCGCCGCACCGGCCATGATGGTCCGGCCGGTCTGCGTCGACCCGGTGAACGAGATCATGTCCACCCGCGGATCGGTGACCAGCTGGGCGCCCAGCTGGTGGTCGTCGGAGGTGACGATATTGATCACGCCGGCCGGAATGTCGGTCTGTTCGGCGATCACCGTGCCGACGAGCGCGGCGACCCACGGGGTGTCGGGAGCCGGTTTGAGCACCACCGTGCACCCGGCCGCCAGGGCGGGACCGAGTTTGGCGAAGTTGATCTGATGCGGGAAATTCCACGGCGTGATGGCGCCGACCACACCGATCGCCTCCCGGCGCACCGTGCGCGCCGTGGGAATTCCCATCGGCTTCGCGACGCCGAGATCGCTGACCCACTCGTAACTTTCGGCCAGATCGGCGAAATAGCCGAGATCGCCGATCGGGCCCTCCAGTTGCGGGCCGCTGGTCAGCATGCGCGGGGCGCCCACCTCGGCGATGGTGATCTCGCGCAGTTCCTCGATGTTGTCGCGCAGCGCGTCGCGCAGTTGCCGCAGGCGGCGGGCCCGGAACGCGTGATCGCGCGACCATTCGGTGGTGTCGAAGGCCGCGCGGGCGGCGGCGATGGCCGCGTCCATATCGGCGGCGTCGGCATTGGCGGCCTGGCCGAGAACTTCCTCGGTCGCCGGATTGACCGTCGCGAATACCCCCGCGCCGCCGGCGACCAGTTTGCCGTCGATCAGAAGCCGGGATCCCTCGCCAGGGGGGAGCAGTTTCGTCATTCGCCTCTCCGATAGGGCTGTCTGGACACCTGTACGGAATATAGTTTGGACGGAGCTGTGAATACAAGAACGTGTTGCAGAGTGATCGAATCGTGAGAGGCGGGTACCGGCGATGACCGGAGATGCGGCGGTGGCCGGCAAGGCGGCGATCGTGGTGGGCGGCGGCAGCGGTATCGGCCGGGCCGTGGCCGTCGAACTGGCGCGTCAGGGCGCGGGCGTGGTGGTCAATTCCCGGGCCGAGGCGGCGGTGGACGCGGTGGTGGACGAGATTCGCGCGGCGGGCGGTCGCGCCGTCGCGGTCGCGGGCTCGGCCGCGGACGAAACGATCGCGGACGCGCTGGTGAGCCGGTGCGTCGAAAGTTTCGGTGCCGTCGATGTTCTCGTCAACTGTGCCGGGATCGCCGAACCCGCGCACTCCTCGATTCTCGACATCTCGACCGCGGACTGGCGCGCCCAGCTGGATTCACACCTCACCACGGTGTTCAACACCTGTCGCGCGGTGGCGCCGCTGATGGTGGCTCGCGGCGCGGGTTCGATCGTCAACACCGGCTCGTTCGCCTATCTGGGCGACTATGGCGGCACCGGCTATCCGGCCGGAAAAGGCGCGGTCGCGAGCCTGACGCTGGCCATGGCCGCGGAGCTGAAAGAGCACGGTATCCGGGTGAACGCGATCTGTCCGGGGGCCAGGACGCGGCTGTCCACCGGAGCGGAATACGAGGCGAAGATCGCCGAGCTGCGCGAGCGCGGCCTGCTCGACGAGTTCACCGCGCAGTCGTCACTGGACGCGCCGCCGCCGGAGCACGCCGCCGCGCTGTATGTCTATCTCGCCTCCGACCTCGCGACCGCGACGGGGCAGATCTTCGTTGCCGCAGGCGGTTTCGTCGGTCGCTTCGCCCGGCCGAAGCTCGAGTCGATCGGCTATCGCGACCATGCCGATACTCCGCCGTGGTCGGTGGCCGAACTGCAGCCGCTCCTCGGCGACGGGGCGTGAGGAGGATGGCGGCGCTCGCCTGCCCAAGGTGGTGCGCCCACCCTGCCGGGGACGCTCGCCCATTGTCCGGATTCCGGTCCGGTGGTAGCGTCCAGACACATGTCCAGTCCTGTGTCTCGGTTGGCGGTGTGCGGATGAGGCTCGATGTGAACGCGTTATATTTCGAGAGGTGGGTGTGATGACTGCGGCATCTGCGCGACCGGTCGTATTCGATCCCTACGACTACCGGTTCCACGAGGATCCGTATCCGGTCTATCGGCGGCTGCGCACGGAGGCGCCGCTCTACTACAACCCGGACCTGGACTTCTGGGCGCTCTCGCGCCACGCCGACGTGACCGCCGCATTCCGCGACGCCGCCCGCCTGTCCAGCGCCAACGGGGTCTCCCTGGATCCGGCCGCGTGGGGCCCGCACGCGCACAAGACCATGTCGTTCCTCGCCATGGACGATCCGCGTCACCTGCGCATGCGCCAGCTGGTCAACAAGGGCTTCACCCCGCGCCGGATCGCCGGTATGGGGGACCGGATCCGGGAACTGACGCTGCAACATCTCGAACCGGCGCTCGAGCAGGGCAGTTTCGACTGGATCGAGGACTTCGCGGGCAAACTGCCCATGGACGTCATCTCCGACATGATGGGCGTGCCGGAACCCGATCGCGCGGAGATCCGCCGGATGGCCGATCTGGTGGTGCACCGCGAGGAGGGCGTGCTCGACGTGCCGGAGGCGGCCATCGAGGCCTCGCTGAATCTGGTCGTCTACTACTCCGACATGGTCGCCGAGCGTCGCCGCAGCCGCACCGAGGATCTGACCTCGGCGCTGCTCGACGCGGAGATCGACGGCGACAAACTCACCGACGACGAGATCATCGGCTTCATGTTCCTGATGGTCGTGGCCGGTAACGAGACCACCACCAAACTGCTCGGCAACGCGCTGTACTGGGCCGGTCGCAATCCCGAACAGTTCGCCAAGGTGGTCGCCGACGGCGATCTGGTGCCGGACTGGGTCGAGGAGACGCTGCGCTACGACAATTCGAGCCAGATGGTGGCGCGCTCCTCGGTCGTCGACGTGCCGTTCGAACACGGGGTGATCCCCGCCGGTTCGAAGGTGGTGCTGCTCATCGGCTCGGCCAATCGCGACGACGCGGTCTTCACCGACGGAGATCGCTACGACATCGAACGCACCGACAAGAGCGCGCTGGCCAGTTTCGGCGGCGGCGTGCACTTCTGCCTGGGCGCGCATCTGGCCCGCTTGGAAACCGTGGTCGCGTTGCGCGAGTTCGCCTCCCGCGTCCGGGAGTACTCGATCGACGAGTCCGCCATGGAGCGGGTGCATTCGACCAATGTCCGGGGGTTCGCGAAACTCCCTGTCACCGTGGAGGTTTCGTAATATGCCGCGTTTCGATCCGCATCCGGATGTGCGACCGGTTCTGATCGCGGGGGCGTCGTCGGGGATCGGCGCCGCGACCGCGATCGTGCTGGCCGAGGCCGGATTCCCGGTGGCGCTCGGTGCGCGCCGGGTGGAAACATGCCGTGAGCTCGCCGACAAGATCACCGCCAACGGCGGCACGGCCTTCGCGGGCTCGCTCGACGTCACCGACGACGCGTCGGTCGACGCCTTCGTCACCGCCGCCGAGGAGGCGCTCGGCCCGATCGAGGTCGCGGTATCGGGTGCCGGTGACATCGAATTCGGGCTGGCCTACGAGATGGAACCGCAGACCTTCCTGAAACAGGTCGACGTCCATCTGGTGGGTGCGCAGCGGCTGGCCCACCGCATCCTGCCCGGCATGATCTCCCGGCGCCGCGGCGATTTCGTCTTCATCGGCTCCGACTGTGCCGACCAGGTCCGCCCCCGCAACGGCGCCTACAACGCCGCCAAGACCGGACTCGAGGCGATGGCCCGGCAGCTGCGAATGGAGTTGGAGGGCACCGGTGTTCGCGCTTCGATCGTGCGGCCGGGCGCGACACAGACCGGAATGGGGATGAACGCCGCACCCGATCAGGTCGGACCGCTGCTCGACGACTGGGTGAAGTGGGGCTTCGCCCGCCACCCCTTCTTCCTGCGGGCATCCGACCTCGCCGCCGCGATCGCCGCGGTGGTCAACACACCGCGCGGCGCGCATCTGGTGCTGGTCGAGGTGCAGCCGGAAGCCCCGCTGCGGGAACCGGACTCACCGAAACAGGAGCAGGGCTGATGCGTATCGAGGTGGATCTGGACCTGTGTCAGGGCCACGCGATGTGCCAGGCCGAGGCGCCGGACTACTTCGACGTGCCCAAACACGGCAAGGTCGAAATCGTGCGCGCGGAGGTGGACGAGGCCGATCGCGCCGACGTGGAGAACGCGGTGCGCTACTGCCCGACCCAGGCCCTGTCGATCGTGCGGGATCAGTGATGAGCGCTATCAGGGTGATCCAGTGGGCGACCGGCGGCGTCGGGCGGGCGGCGATCGAGGGCATTCTCGATCATCCGGAGCTCGAACTCGCCGGCGCCTGGGTGCACAGCCCCGACAAGGACGGCGTCGACCTCGGCACCCTCGTGGGTCGCGACCCGATCGGCGTCACGGCCACCACCGATGCCGAGGCGCTGCTGGCCCTCGACGCCGACTGTGTCGTCTACAGCCCGGTCTTCGCCGACACCTCGGTGCTGCGCGCGATCCTGCGCTCGGGCAAGAATGTCGTGACTCCGCTGGGCTGGTTCTATCCCCGGCAGCGCGACCGCGAGAAATTCGACGCGGTCTGCGCCGAGGGCGCAGTCACATTGCACGGCACCGGAATTCACCCCGGCGGGCTCACCGAGCGCCTGCCGCTGGTGGTCTCGGCGCTGTCGGGTTCGGTGACCGGCGTACGCGCCGAGGAATTCTCCGATATCCGCACCTACGGCGCCCCGGATGTGGTGCGGCACTGGATGATGTTCGGCGCCGATCCGGACAAGGCCGGACAGAGCACGGTCGCGGCGATGCTGGCCGGCGGCTACAGCCAGTCGGTGTGGATGCTCGCGGACGAACTGGGCTTCGACCTGGATCCCGATATCCGCACCACCCACGACATCGCGGTCGCGACCGCGCCGATCGACTCACCGATCGGCATCATCGAGCCGGGACAGGTTGCGGCCCAGCACTTTCGGTGGGAGGGCACCGTCGACGGCGAACCGGTGATCACGGCGGCGGTCAACTGGTTCATGGGTGAGCGGGACTTCGACCCGGCGTGGACCTTCGGGCCGAACGGGCAGCGGTTCGAGGTCGAGGTGCGTGGCGATCCCGGCTGTGTCCTGACCCTGTCCGGGCTGCACGCCCACGACCCGGCCGAAGGGGCCCGGCGCAATCCTTCGATCGTCGCCACGGCGCTGAACTGTGTAAATGCGATCCCCGATGTCGTGTCGGCCGCTCCGGGTGTGCGGACCTATCTCGATCTGCCGCTGCCGGCGGGGCGGGCCGCGCCGCATTTGCATCGCGACCGGAGAACCGAGGTGAGCGGATGAACGAACACCGCCGTTGAATTCCCGGGTGTCACTCGGGTTTTCATCGACCGAACAGTGCGATACAGACGAATAGCGTTGGGCGATGCGCGCCCGGACGATCGGGAAATCCCGTCGATCGGGCTGTATTTCGTATGCTCGAAATAGTTTTGTCATAACTTCTGTTTTTCCGGAATGCGCGCGTCCGCAGCCCTTTTCCGCTGCAGTGCAACGTGTTCTAATCAAGGAAGAACACGTTTCGAAACAATCCATGATTCGCAGTGCAGCGGACACGAGGAGGAACTGTGGCTGCTCCGTCGATACCGGCCGGATTCGATTTCACCGACCCGGAACTGTGGGCCGCGAGAAGCCCGGTCGCCGAATTCGCGGAATTGCGGCGTACCGCGCCGGTCTGGTGGAACGCCCAGAGTGAGGAGCAGGCCTACCCGTTCGAGGACGGCGGCTACTGGGTGGTGAGCCGCCACGAGGACATCAAGGAGATCTCCCGCCGCTCGGACGTCTTCTCCTCGGAGAGGAAAGGATCCATCATCCGGTTGCCCGGATTCGCGACGCCGGAGCAGTTGTCGGTGACCAGTGCGCTGCTGGTGAACATGGATCCGCCCAAGCACACCAAGATCCGCCGCATCATCTCGAAGGGCTTCACCCCGCGCGCGGTCGAGAGCCTGCGCGCGGCATTGACCGAGCGGGCCGCGCGAATAGTGCGCGCGGCCAAGGAATCCGGCGGCGGCGATTTCGTCGAACAGGTGGCATGTGAATTGCCGCTGCAGGCCATCGCCGAACTACTGGGCGTCCCGCAGGACGATCGGCACAAGCTGTTCGACTGGTCGAATCAGATGCTCAACTACGACGACCCCGAGTACGGCGATTCGGCGGTCGCCTCGGCCGAAATTCTGGGCTACGCGTGGAATATGGCCGAGGCGCGCCGGACGGAACCGGCGGGCGATATCGTCAGCCAACTGGTCAGCGCCGATATCGACGGCGAGGCATTGGGTTCGGACGAATTCGGATTCTTCGTCATTCTGCTCGCGGTCGCCGGGAATGAGACGACCCGCAATGCGATCACGCACGGGATGAAGGCTTTCGTCGATCATCCGGAACAGTGGGAGCTGTACCGGCAGCAGCGCCCGCGCACCGCGGTCGACGAAATCGTGCGCTGGGCGACTCCGGTCACCGCGTTCCAGCGCACCGCGACCGAGGATGTGGAACTCGGCGGGCAGCTGATCAAGGCCGGCGAGCGGGTCGGATTGTTCTACAGCTCGGCCAATTTCGACGAGGCGGCCTTCGACAAGCCCTTCGACTTCGACGTGCTGCGCGACCCCAACCCGCATCTGGCCTTCGGTGGCACCGGCGCCCACTTCTGCGTCGGCGCCAACCTGGCCCGCCTGGAAATCGACCTGATGTTCAACGCCATCGCCGACGTCATGCCCGATCTGCACCAGATCGCCGACCCGCAGCGCCTGCGCTCGGGCTGGATCAACGGCATCAAGCACTGGCAGGTCGAATACTCCTAGACCCGGGAAAAGGGCTGGGGGACAACCGAGGGCGGAGGCCGTCGAGCACGACGGCGATCAGAGGGTTCGGTGCGTTGCGTGCCCGGGAGCGGCGTTGGACCGTCGCCGCGCCGATGACCAGGTCGAGCACGTCGGCGACATCGATGTCGGGTCGCACGGCCCCTGCCTCTTTCGCTCGGGAGAGCAGAGTGTCGAACGACCGGATGAACTCGTGCCGGAGCCGGTCGGGGATCGCGACGGCCGTGTCACCGTCGTCCAGCGCTTCGCACAGGGCCTGGTTGAGGGCGACCTCGCCGACGAGGTGGGTGAAGTAGTCGAAGAACGCGTCCTCCGGCGCGATATCGGTATCGGTCGGCGCGATATCCGTGCCCGTGAGCATGCGTGCTCGTTCGGTGAACTCCTCCACCCGGCCGACGACGACCGCCTCGAACAATGCGGAACGGGTGGGGAAATGCCGGTACACGGTGCCGACGCCGACGCCCGCTCGGCGCGCGATCTCGTCGAAGGACGCCGACGAGCCGTCTACCGAGAGCAGCTCCCGGGCGACGGCCAGCACCTGGTCTCGGTTGCGGCGTGCGTCCGCGCGCAGTGGCTTGCCGCCCTGCTCGGCGTCGTTACCCATGGCTCGATCGTAGCGGCGACCATTGCGAAACGGAGAGACCTCTCCGTATAGTGGCACAAACGGAGATCATTCTCCGTTTACTGCGGCTTGACGGCGCGGTATCTGAAGATCCCCCTTGGGAGGGCACATGGAGCAGGTCGTTTTCGTCACCGGCGCGACCGGACAGCAGGGCGGGGCGGTCGCCGATCGTCTGCTCGCCGACGGATGGCGGGTGCGGGTGCTGACTCGGCGCCCGGACAGCGACCGGGCGCGGAGCTTGGCGCAGGCGGGCGCACAGGTGATCGCGGGCTCGCTGGAGGATCCCGCGACGATCGACCGCTGCGTCGACGGCGCCTACGGCGTGTACAGCGTGCATCCCGGGCCGCTGGCCCCGGAGCAGGACGAGGTGAAGGCCGGCCAGGCCGTCACCGACGCGGCGGTGAAATACGGTGTGGCACATCTGGTTTACAGCTCGGGCCTCGGCGCCGACCGCGGCGGTCAGCCGGCCAAATGGGAGATCGAGCAGTACATCGCCGCGTCGGGTGTCTCGGCGACGGTGCTACGGCCGAGTTCCTTCATGGAGAACCTGATCACGCAGTCCGACACGGTCGGGATCCGCGATGGCGCACTGCGCACCGCCGCCGCTGCCCACGTGCGTCAGCAATTCATCGCACTGGACGATATCGGGGCGCTCACCGCCCTCGCCCTGCGTAATCCGGACGACTACCGCGGCCGGACGCTGGAACTGGTCGGCGACGTGCTCACTCCGTCCGAGGTCGCCGCGCAGGTCAGCGCGGCTGTCGGGCGCACGGTCCCCTACATCCAGCGTCCGATCGAGGAACTTCGCCGCATCAACGAACGCTTCGCTCGCGGCTACGAATTGCTCAACAGCGGTGACGGCAGCGTCCCCGACGTCGACATCGACGAACTACGTGCCCTGCATCCGGGATTGATGACCTTCCGGGACTGGCTCGAGGCCAAGGGTGCGAAGCTGATCCGCTCGTTGCTCGACGCCCGGCCGTGATCATCGCCGGGTCGCGCCGTCACGCTGCCCGGCGTCGATGATCGCCCGGCGGCCGGTCAGCCGGTGACCGCCGGTTCGCCGAAGACGGCACGATGTCCGCGTGCGGTGTCCATGTATTCGCGAACCCGGTGAATCAACCCGTCGCGCAGCTCGAAGATGAAGCAGTAGTCGTTGCGGTATCGGTTCCCGTTCGCGAGCGTGGCACTCATCGTCTCTTCCACGATCACCCGGTCGCCCTCGGCATAGAAGCCGTGGAAGTCCAGCGCGACATCGGCGACGAACAGCCGCGGAAAGTCGTTCGCGATGAACTGCGTGATGGCCTCGCGTCCGACCAGGTGGCTGGGGCCGTCCAGCGCGATCGCGGTGGCGTTGCCGACCGGCGCCAGCCATTCGGCGTCCGGGCTGAAGAACGCGGCGATCTGCTCGGCGTCGTGGCTGGCGAATGCTCGCCAGGCAGCCTGAACGACGGTCTTGCTGTCCGATGTCATGGTCCGGACTCTACTGCCGCGCGGGCCGTCGATCCGGCGGGAAATGGACAAGGTCATCGGGACGGCGGGGGAGCGCCGGCGGCACCCGTGGTTCAGCCGTAGTGGCACACGTAGTGCAGCGTCTGCACCACCTCGATGTCGAACGAGCTGTCACCGGGCACGGAGAACGATTCCCCGCCGCGATAGGTCGTCGGCTCGGTCTCGCCGGGCAGAGTCACGGCGCATTCGCCCTCCACCAGCTCCATGACTTCCGGGGCGCCGGTGCTGAAGGTCAAGGTCGCGGGCTGGATCACGCCGACCGACTTCTTGGTGCCGTCGGGCAGCGTGAGGCTGTAGCTCACGCATGTGCCGTCGAAGTACACATTGGCCTTGGTGGCCACGCTGACGTTCTCGAACTGCGACATGGTCTCTTTCCCGGAGATGAGGTGGAGCAGCCGTCAGCCTACTGTTGCCACCTCCGCGCCCTGTTCGGAGGCTCGGGACGCGGCTCTCGTGATCTGAACGTGATCCGCAATACAGAATCCCCAACTGTGTGCCAACACACAGTTTAGCGAGGATCTCCCGGTCGTCCGGGGAAAGTGCGGTGCTCGTCCCCTTCTTTCGAATGTGTGTTCGTTGCACCCATGATGCATGAGCGTTATCGTCTTGAGATATAACCGGCTCGCCCGATTCGGTTATGTAATGCGAATCGCGCATTCGTGTCTCCCCAATTGAAACCGTCGTCATACTCGGCCGCGCCTTCGGAGTGAAACCCCGTCGGCGGACCGAACGCGGCAGGACGTAGGCCTGACATATGTCGAGGCGCGGCACATCGCGGCGCCTGCGGTAGTTCGGCCGCTCCAGATCAAGTCATCCCCACAGCGCCTCGTGCAGAGGCGAGTTCGTCGCGATCCCTTCGGGTCGCGCGCTGCCCGCCGCATGCCCGAGCCCGGCCGAACGGTCAAGAACAAGGAATCACATCGCATGTCTTCGAAACCCGTGCGCCGCAAGTCGGTGACATCACTCGTTCGTACCGCCGGTGCTGTGGCAGCGGCCGCCGCCGCGGTCGCGGCCATCACCACCGCCGCGGGCGTCAGCGAGTCGGCCAAGCCGGACGCGGTCGCGCTGCAAGCGTTGTCGACCCCCGTTGTCCCGGCGGCACCGGCCGGAGCAGCTCCGGCGCCCGCGGCGGCGCCCGCTGCCGCGCCCGCTCCGGCGCCCCAGCCCATTGCCGCACCAGCGGCGCTGCCCGGCGCCGATCAGGCGCATGTCAGCGCCTGGCTCCCGCAGATCAACACTGCGATGGCAGCGGCGGGTATCGACGACACACCGCAGCGTGCTGCCGCTTTCCTCGCTCAGATCGGTCAGGAAACGGATGGTTTCGCCACCTTGACCGAATACAGCGACGGCAGCGACTACGACGGGCGCGCGGATCTCGGCAACACCCAGCCCGGTGACGGGCCCAGATACAAGGGGCGTGGTGCCCTCCAGCTCACCGGCCGGCACAATTACGAACTCGCGAGCCAGGCGCTGGGCGTCGACTTCGTCAACCATCCGGAGCTGGTCGCCGATCCGCAGTACGCGTTCGCCACGGCCGCGTGGTACTGGACCACCCACAACCTCAATGCCGTGGCGGACAACGCCCACCCCCGGGACCCGGCGAGCATCGACCCGGTTTCGCGGATCATCAACGGTGGTTCGAACGGCCGGGACGTCCGTCGCGATCACTTCATCCAGGTCTGCCAGGTACTGAAGTGCCCGTAGGCCCCCGGGTGGCGCCTTCGTCATCAGTGTCCGCGCTTGATCCACTCCGGTAGGTGGGGCGCCTCGGCGCCGATGGTCGTGGAGTCGCCGTGGCCCGTCAGGACCGTGGTGTCCGCGGGCAGATGCAGCAGGCGGGTACGGATGGATTCGATGATCGTCGGGAAGCTCGAGAACGAGCGGCCGGTGGCGCCGGGACCGCCCTGGAACAGGGTGTCGCCGGTGAAGACCGTCTTCTCCGAGGCCAGGTACAGGCTCACCGCGCCGGGGGAGTGGCCCGGTGTGTGCAGGACCTCGATCTCGCCGCCCGCCACCGGAATTCGCTCCCGATCGTGCAGCGGTTCGTACCGGGTGTCGGGGTAGAGCGCACTCCACAGCACCTCGTCGGCCGGATGCAGCCGGATCGGGGCCTGCAGCGCCGCGGCCAGTTCGGTGGCCACGTTGATGTGGTCGTTGTGGGCGTGGGTGCAGATGATGGCGCGCACCGTGCGATCGCCGACGGCCGCGATGATCGGCTCGGCCTGGTGGGCGGCGTCGATGACAATGGCCTCACGGTCGTCGCCGACGACCCAGACGTTGTTGTCGACATCCCAACTGCCGCCGTCCAATTCGAACTTTCCGGAGGTGACGACGCGGTCGATCTTCACAGCGTCACCACCGATCGCAGGACGTCGCCGTGGTGCATGGTGGTGAAGGCTTGCTCGACCTGGTCGAGGGCCACGCGCTCGCTGACGAACCGCTCCAGCGGCAACCGGCCCTGGCTGTAGAGGTCGAGCAGCATCGGGAAGTCGCGTTCCGGCAGGCAGTCGCCGTACCAGGAGGATTTCAGCGAGCCGCCGTGTGAGAAGAAGTCGATGAGCGGCATCTCCAGCTTCATGTCCGGCGTCGGTACGCCGACCAGCACCACCGTGCCGGCCAGATCGCGCGCGTAGAAGGCCTGCTTCCAGGTTTCCGGCCGCCCGACCGCGTCGATCACCACGTCGGCGCCGAAACCGCTGGTCAATTCCTGCACCCGCTCGACCACGTCGTCACCGGCCTCGAGGGTGTGCGTGGCGCCGAGTTCCTTGGCCCACTCCAGCTTTCGCGGATCGCGGTCGATGGCGATGATGGTGGTGGCGCCCGCCAGCCGCGCCCCCGCGATGGCCGCGTCACCGACGCCGCCGCAGCCGATGACCGCGACCGAATCGCCGTAGCTCACGCCGCCGGTGTTGATCGCCGCCCCCAGCCCGGCCATCACACCGCAGCCGAGCAGACCGGCCACGGCGGGATCGGTTTCCGGGTCGATGACGGTGCACTGTCCCTCGTGCACCAGGGTCTTGTCGGCGAAGGCGCCGATGCCGAGGGCCGGGGTCAGTTCGGTGCCGTCGGCCAGCGTCATGGGCTTGCTGGCGTTGTGGGTGTCGAAGCAGTACCACGGCTTGCCGCGTTTGCAGGCGCGGCACTGGCCGCATACCGCGCGCCAGTTCAGCACCACGTGATCGCCGGGCTGGACGTGGGTGACGGCGTCGCCGACGGTCTCCACCACGCCGGCCGCCTCGTGGCCGAGCAGGAAGGGGAATTCGTCGTTGATGCCGCCCTCGCGGTAGGTCAGATCGGTATGGCACACCCCGCAGGCCTGCACCCGCACCACCACGTCGTGCGGACCCGGATCCGGGATGACGATATCGACGATCTCGACCGGGGCGCCCACACTGCGGGCGATGACGCCGCGAACCTTCTGGGACATGGAATCTCCTTTACGCGTCGGGGGTGCCGGTTCACCTTACGGGTCAGTGTATGCCCGCACCGGCCGCCTCGGACAGGTGTCCAGACGATAGTTCGGTTTCCTCGGCCACGCCGCTCGCGAGCTGGTGGAAACCATTTCCATCTCCACCGTCGGGCGGAGTTACCGGCGTCGCTGCCCGGGCCTGCGGCGGGCACCCGGCGGTCAGGAGGCGAACCGGCGGCGAAACTCCTCGCTCACCGAGCACCACAGTGCGTGGTAGTGCGGCAGAAGGGAATGTGCTTGCGCCAAACTCGGCGTGTCGATGAACACCACGCCGTGGCACGAATACCGCACCACCCGGAAATTCGCGAAACATGCGGTGGCGAGGCTTGTTTCGTAATCGGTGAAGTGCGTGATCTCCACCCGCTCGCCGTCGCCGACCCGCCACCACGCGGAGGATGCCCCCAGTTTCGTCCGGAAGTGGCCGCTATTCGCGGTATCGGTCATGGTATTTCGCCTCTCCGGCGCGGTTTTCGCGCGCGATCCGGTCGATGATCGCGCGCACGGAATCGCGCGATTCGGGTTTGGAGATCTGCTCCGGCCAGAACACCGCGAGCAGAATGACGGACAGCGGAATACTGATCAGCAGAACGAATTCCCAGAACATCGGCCTCACTCCCGACCCGAGTCCGGCACCAGGTGTTTCGCCTCGATCAGTCGCTGCTTCGCCTGCTGTTTCACCGGGCACACGCACACAGCGCAGTCGATGTGCAATTGCATGATGATATGCGCGTAGGAGACGGTCATGATCGGCATTCGATCGTGGTTGAGCAGTCCCATGGTGGATACTTCCCCTGCGATGTGAAAGTGGTTGTCGGCGTTGAGGTTGCATCGACTCGGCCGCGAGTTGTAGTCGAATGGTGGGGATTTCGGGTATCCGTTGCCGTACCGATTGTTTGAACTCGTCTACCAGCAACCTGTCCAGTGGGGACCTGTCCAGAAAACCGGGACACAATCGATAGGGGAGCTAACAACATGGGGTCAGGGAGCACACTCGCGCAACGAGCATTGGGGCGCGAGCTGCGGCGGCTGCGAAACATCAAGGGAATGGGGCAATCCCAGGCCGCGCGTATTGCGGAAACGTCGCATCAGACCATCGGCCGCATCGAAGAGGGGCAGACGACCAGAATTACGAGCCTCCAGGTGAACGCACTGTGCGACAGCTACGGGGCGAGCGACGAGGAGCGGCGTATCTGCCTGGATCTGGTGAAGGAGATACGTGCGTCGCGGGAGGGGAAGGTGACGGCCAGCTGGTGGAGGGCGTATGCGGACGCGCAAACTACTGGTTTCGACCACTACCTGGCGCTAGAGGACGCAGCGGACAAGCTCACGATCTGGCAGATGATGATCGTTCCGGGCCTGCTGCAGACCCCCGAGTATCGTCGCGCCATCGCTTGGACAGAAGCTCCTGACCTGCCCTCTGAGCAATTGGAACGGCGGATCGAATGGCAAACGCATCGCCAAGAGCGATTGAAGGATCCAGGTCTGGAGATCACCGCGTTCCTGTCAGAAGCAGTCTTGCGTGATCAGGTAGGCGGCAGGGCCGTCGTCGCGGACCAAATTCGCCAACTTACCGCGCTTGCAGAGCTTCCCAACATAGACATCCGCATCACGCCGTTCAGTGCCGGCCCGCACGTCGGCCGTTTCGCCGGCTCGTTCACGGTACTGGAATTCCCGGCGCTACCGTCCAATGTGGTACCCCCTCCGATCGTCTACTCCGAAGGGTATGCGGGGGACCTTTACCTGGAACGAGAGCCTGAGATCCGTCGATATCAGCGAGTCGTACGCGAGCTCAGTCGTGTAGCGTTGGACGAGGCCAAGTCGAAGACGTTGTTGTCCAAAATTTGCAAGGAGCACAGCCGGTGAGCACCAACGATCTGTCCACGGCGAAGTGGTTCAAGTCCAGCCGATCCACCTCGACCAAGGACTGTGTCGAGGTGGCGTTCCTCGATAGTGGTGTGGGCGTTCGTGACTCGAAGAACCCAACCGGTCCGGCCCTGATCTTCACGCCCTCGGAGTGGTCCAGGTTCACCGCGAGCGTAGAGCAAGGTGACTTCGACCAGGCATAGGAGCGTGCCATGAGCAACGATCTGTTCACGGCAAAGTGGTTCAAATCGAGCCGCTCGGGATCGACCAAGGAGTGCGTCGAGGTGGCGTTCCTCGATGATGCTGTGGGCGTTCGCGATTCGAAGAACCCAACCGGCCCGGCTTTGGTCTTCACCCCCGCCGAATGGGCCTCCTTCACGACCAGCGTCCAGCGCGGCCGGTTCGATCGGGCGTAGCAGCCTCCGCTCACTACGGTTCGAGAGCCCCCGACGTTCTTATCTCCCTTGGACTTCGGGGGTTCTCGCGTATTCGTCCTCGCTGAGGTGAGGGCGCACCGGGCGGGTGGCGTTCGATTGGGGGCCCGGACGATTATCTGCCTGAACTTTTCGTGCAAACCTCACCCGATTTTGCGGAAACCTGCAAATTTCCCGACGGTTTGCACGGAAAGTTCAGCCCCTCTGACACAACGCAATTCGAGCCGTGTCCCGCGTTCTCAGCGGAGATGCCGGTCGGTGAGGGCCCGAGCGGCGGCATCGGGCACGTAGGTCGCACACGCGGTGATGAGAGCCCGGATCCCATCAACAGTTTCGGTGGCGAGCGCGGCATGGCGCACCACGTCGAGTTCGTTGGCGATGGTGAGGAGTGCGAAATCCGCGAGCTCGGTGCCGTCTACGGCGGCCACCTCGCCGGTGAAGCGGTCGGTGATCGGAAGTGGGGTGTCGCCGAGGTGGGGATAGGTCTCGGCTCGGTCGCACGCGCCGTAGCGGTAGACCAGCGCTTCCGCGTCGTGACCGATTGCCGCGCGCAGGCGTGATCGCCGGTCGGGCGGCAGCAGCGAGTGGGGGAAGCCGTCCGTGCCGTAGGTGGCGTGGGTGAGTGCGGCCAGCCGAACCCGGGTACCGCCGCCGAGGTCGGCGACCAGCTGCCGCACCCGCTCGAGATGATCGAGGAGATCCCCACCGGGATGCTCCACCCGGGCCGCGCCGAGTTCGCGCAGCAGCGCCAGCGCCGGCCACGGTGTCGTGAGATCCGCGAGCGTCCGCGCCAACGCCTCGGGCTCGTCGCGGGCGACCAGATGCCCGGCGCCCGGAATCCGGGTCACCGCGGCGTGCGGAGCCAGCTGGAGCAACCCCTCCGCCTCGACGTCGGTGAGCGATGAGGCCCGATCGGCACGGATCAGAAGGATGGGGATATCCAGTTGTGCGGTGATCTGCCGCAGTCCCGGGACGTGGGCCAAGACATCGTCGATGAAGTCCGGGTAGACATCCGACAGGCCACCGGCATCGAGAAAGCGCCGCACCCGGCCCGCATCGAGGTTGGGCACCACATCCACCAGAACCAGCCCGGTGACCTTCGCCCGGGTGCGCGGATCACCCAGTGCCGCAACGGCGGCGAGCCCGCCCAGGGAGGCGCCGACGAGCACGCATCCGGGTTCCGCATCGACTATCGAGGCAACATCGCCCGCGCACTCGTCCAGCCTCCTGAGTGACCCACCGCTGTCGCCGTGGCCGCGCTGATCGAAAGCGACACACCGCAATCCGTCCTGGACAAGTCGCTCCACGACGGGAGCCCACACCTGTCGCCGCTCACCCCCGGCATGCAGCAAGACCACCGTCGGCCCATCGCCGACCTCCTCCCCGTACAGGTCTACGTCGGGACGCGCAATATGCCGCGCTCGCACCACATTCATGGTCTACCCCCGTGCGATAGTCAGGCCGTTCACGATAGTGCCACGCTCCGATCCCCGCCGATCCCGCGTCCGGCTGAACTTTTCGTGCAAACCTCGCCGCCGATGACGGAAATCGCCACATTTCGCCGCGGTTTGCACGATTAGTTCACCCCCGCACCGGCCCACACGTTTACCTGCCACATCGGGGGTAGGACCTGGACATGACGACTACACCGATGCTGACCCTGAACAATGGCGTCCGGATGCCCGCGATCGGGCTGGGGGTCTTCCAGACGCCGCCCGACGAGACGGCCGCGGCGGTCGATGCGGCGCTGGCGACCGGGTATCGGCATATCGACACCGCGGCGGCCTACGGGAACGAACGCGAGGTGGGGGAGGCGATCCGGGGCTCGGGCGTGGACCGTTCCGAGGTCTTCATCGAGACCAAGATCTGGATCAGCGACTTCGGTTACGACGCGACGTTGCATGCGTTCGACAAGAGTGCCGGCAAACTCGGTGTCGACCGGATCGACCTGCTGATCCTGCATCAGGCGCTGCCCTCGCGATTCGATCTCACCGTCGACGCCTACCGCGCGCTGGAGCAGTTGCTCGCCGACGGTCGCGTCCGTGCGATCGGGGTCAGCAACTTCATGCGCGAGCACCTCGAGAATCTGCTGAAGCAGACCTCCGTGGTCCCGGCGGTGAATCAGATCGAGGTGCATCCGTATTTCCGCCAGCCCGACGTCCTCGCCGCCGACGACGAGTACGGAATTCTCACCCAGGCCTGGTCGCCGATCGGTGGCATCACCTTCTACCGCGACAGCGGACACACCAGCACGCTCGACGACCCCGTCATCACCGCGATAGCCGAGGCGCACGCGAAGACGCCGGCCCAGGTGATGCTGCGCTGGGGCCTGCAACAGGGACGCTCGGTAATCCCCAAATCGACACGGCCGCAACGCATCGCCGAGAACTTCGACGTCTTCGACTTCGACCTCACCGGTGCCGAGCTCGCGGCGATCGACGCCCTCGACACCGGACAACGCGGCGGCCCCGAACCCGCCGACGTCACCCTGGAAACCTTCGGCATCGACATCCCGGAACCCTGAAGGTCGAGGACATCTTCGCGACCCGAGTGCACGACAGCTGAGGTCATCCGCATGTGAGTAGGCGTTTCCGTCACGGTGTAGCGAATTGTTGCCGCGAAGGCTTGACGAACGGGTAGTTAGCGGAGCTAAGTTAACCGTGATGCGCGCTACAGTGGCGCGTGGGCGACGACTCGTCCGCCGGTTGACGACCCAGGGAGACCTACCCATGCCCGATGACGTGCAGAAGGCCGAGCGTAAACGGCGGCTCGCGGCGGCGATGGCCGACGACGAGGTGCGCGCGGCCTGGCCGGATGCGGACGTCAGCGCCGCACTCGCGCGTCCCGGGCTGCGGCTGGCCGAACTGATCGACACGGTCATGACCGCGTACGCCGACCGCCCTGCCGTCGGGCAGCGAGCCGGTGAGATCGTCGTCGATGCCGAGGGGCGCCGGGTGCGGCGGCTGCTGCCGCGCTTCGAGACGCTGAGCTATCGGCAGCTGTGGTCGCGCGCCGGTGCGCTGGCGAGTGCCTGGCAGGCGGCGGGGGTGCGGGCCGGGGATTTCGTGTGCACCGTCGGATTCGTCAGCAGCGATTACGTCACCGTCGACCTCGCAGGGGTGCGGCTCGGCACCGTGGCGGTGCCGCTGCAGGCCACTGCCGCTGTCGCGCAATGGCATTCGATCATCGCGGAGACCGAGGCGCGGGTGCTGGCCTGCAGCGCCGAACTGCTCGACGCCGCTGTCGAGGCCGCGCTCGCGAGTGCGACGATCGGGCAGCTGGTCGTCTTCGACAGCGCCGACGACGATGCCGAACGCGCGGCCGTCGCGGCGGCGCGCGCCCGGCTGGCCGAATCCGGTCGCGAGATCACGCTCGAATCGCTGCACGACCTCGTCGAGCGTGGTTTCGCCCTCCCGGCCGTACCGCTCGCGAGCGCACCCGGCGACGACCCGTTGTCGCTGCTCGTCTACACCTCCGGCAGCACCGGAACGCCCAAGGGCGCCATGTACACCGACCGCCTGGCCGCCGCCATGTGGTTGTACACCGGAAAGGCGCCGGCGCCCGCGATCACCCTCAACTACCTTCCGCTCAGCCATGTGGCCGGGCGGCTGCAACTGGGCGGCACGCTCGCCCGCGGCGGCACCGCCTACTTCACCGCACGCAGCGATATGTCGACGCTGTTCGAGGATCTGGAGCTGACCCGGCCCACCGAACTGGTTTTCGTGCCGCGCGTCTGCGAGATGCTGTTGCAACACCACCAGGGTGAGGTGGAGGCCCGGGTTGCGGCCGGCCGTGAGCGCGACGTCGTCGAGGACGAGGTGAAAACCGAACTGCGCGAACGGCTTCTGGGTGGCCGCTTCCTCGGCGCGATGTGTGCCAGTGCGCCGCTGGCGCCGGAGATGCGCGCCTTCATGGAATCCGTCCTCGGCATCGGCCTGCACGACGGATACGGTTCCACCGAGGCCGGCGGCAGTGTCATCGTCGACAACAAGGTCCGGCGCCCACCGGTCCTGGACTACAAGTTGGTCGACGTGCCCGAACTCGGCTACTTCGGCACCGACCAGCCGCATCCGCGCGGGGAACTCCTGCTCAAGACCACCACTATGTTCCCGGGCTACTTCAAGCGGCCCGAGATCACGGCGGAGATGTTCGACGAGAACGGCTTCTACCGCACCGGCGACGTGGTCGCCGAACTCGGCCACGACCAGCTGGTCTACGTCGATCGCCGCAACAACGTGCTCAAGCTGTCGCAGGGCGAGTTCGTCACCGTCGCGAAGCTGGAATCGGTGTTCTCCACCAGTGCGCTGATCCGCCAGATCTTCGTCTACGGCAGCAGCGAACGCGCCTATCTGCTCGCGGTGATCGTGCCGTCCGAGGAGGCGCTGACGCTCCCCGATCCCCGTGCGGCACTGGCCGAATCGCTGCAGCGGCTGGCGAAGGAGGCCGGCCTCGACAGTTACGAGATTCCGCGCGACTTCCTGCTCGAGACCGAACCCTTCACCCAGGACAACGGCCTGCTGTCGGGAATCGGAAAGTTGTTGCGGCCCAAGCTGAAACAGCGCTACGGCGAGCGCCTGGAGCAGCTCTACGCCGAACTCTCGCGGGAACAGGCCGACGAACTGGCCGCACTGCGCCACGGCGCCGCGGACCGCCCCGTGCTGGAGACGGTCGGCCGGGCCGCGCGGGCCCTGCTGGGCTGTGCGAGCACCGATATCCGGCCGGAGGCGCATTTCACCGACCTCGGTGGCGATTCGCTGTCGGCGCTGTCGCTGTCGAATCTGCTGACCGAACTGTTCGGCGTGGAGGTGCCGGTGGGCACCATCGTCCACCCGGCGAATACGTTGCGGCGCTTGGCCGGATACATCGACAGCGAACGGCACGAGGGCGGTCGCCGCCCCACGCTCGCCACCGTGCACGGACCCGGCACCCGCGTACGGGCCGCGGATCTGACTCTCGACGCGTTCATCGACCACGAAACCCTCACCGCCGCAAAGTCTCTGCCATCCGCGTCGACCCCGCCGCGCACGGTGCTGCTGACCGGGGCCAACGGCTACCTCGGCCGGTTCCTGTGCCTGGAATGGCTGGACCGGCTCGACGCCTGCGACGGCACGCTGATCTGTGTGATCCGCGGCCGTGACGCCGAAGCCGCGCGGGCGCGCCTGGACGAGGCGTTCGACAGCGGGGATCTCGTTCTCCTGCAACGGTATCGGGAGCTCGCGCAACGGCGGCTGACCGTCCTGCCGGGCGATATCGCCGAGCCGGAATTCGGCCTGGACGAGGACCGGTGGCGCGAACTCACCGAAACCGTCGACCTGGTGGTGCACCCGGCGGCGCTGGTCAATCACGTCCTGCCCTACGACCAGCTGTTCGGGCCGAATGTGGTCGGTACGGCCGAGGTAGTCCGCCTGGCGATCACCGCGCGCCGCAAACCGGTCACCTATCTGTCCACCGTCGCGGTGGCCTCCCAGGTCGACCGCTTCACCGAGGATGGCGATATTCGCGAGATCAGCCCCGAGCGGGTCATCGACGGTGGCTACGCCAACGGGTACGGCAACAGCAAATGGGCCGGTGAGGTGCTGCTGCGCGCGGCGCACGACCTGTGCGGGCTGCCGGTCGCGGTCTTCCGGTCGGACATGATCCTCGCGCACAGCGACTTCGCCGGGCAGTTCAATCTGCCCGATATGTTCACGCGGTTGCTGCTCAGCGTGCTCGCGACCGGTCTCGCGCCGGAATCGTTCTACCGCCCCGCCGCCGACGGGAGTCGCGCCCGCGCTCACTACGACGGCCTGCCCGCGGACTTCACCGCCGCCGCGATCACCGCGCTCGGTCCCGGCGCCGACAGTGGATTCGGGACCTTCGATGTGCTCAACCCGCACGACGACGGCATCGGCCTGGACACCTTCGTCGACTGGCTGGTCGACGACGGTCACCGCATCACGCGCATCGCCGACTACGCCGACTGGCTGGCGCGGTTCGAGACCGCACTGCGCGCCCTGCCCGAACGGCAGCGGCGGCATTCGGTACTGCCGTTGCTGCATGCCTTCCGCCGCCCGGCCCCGGCCATCGCGGGATCGGCGCTGCCGGCCGAGCGGTTCCGAGCCGCGGTGCGTGCGGCGGGAACCGGCCCGGACGGCGACATCCCACATCTGAGCCGGGAATTGATCGGCAAATACGTCCGGGATCTGACCGCCGCGGGTCTGCTGTGAAGATTGCCGAAACCGGACACGGCCGGGGCCTGCCGGGCGTACCGTTTTGCCCCACAGCGTTGGTCGGCGAAGGCGCCGAGGGTGACCGCGTCGCCCCGGAGCGATCGCCGAGTGCGACAAGGAGGTCGATTCCGGTGCACCGACTCGAGAAGTCCGCTCTGTGGCGCTGTGTGCTGGACGGATTGTCCGCACTGGGTGCGGGATTCGGCGCGATGGTTCCGGTCTACCTGAACGAATGCCACGTGGACGACTACCGCGACGCCGAAGCGGCCGAGGCCGAATGGGATTGGTCGATCCCGCACCAGTGGTTCGACCACGCGAACGGGTGAGCGTCCGCGCACGGTGGTCGCTTCGCAGCGAGGGGTCGGAGCGTGGCCGTGGCGGTTCCGCCGACTTCGCGTTCGGCGATCAGGTAGCCGGATCGAGTGTGGTGGCCAGGTAGTCGGTCCCGCCGACATAGACGGTGTGGCCGGGCTCGGTGTCGGCCGTGGTGGCATCGGCGATCGCGGTCGCGAACTCGTCGATCGTCGGCAGCGCGCCGTGCTCGGTCCGCGCCGCCACCGCGTCCGGATCGCGGCGTTCGAGGAGGCGCACGATGATGGTGCCCTCGATCATGTCGCCCGATACGACCGTGAAACCGATACCGCGCGAGTCGAATTCGCCGACCATCGCGCGCAGCGCGTCCTCACCCGCGCGCTTGCTCCGTGCGATGGGCTCGTAGTCCGGCGGGGTGGGTTTGCGGCCGTGGAAGTGCGCCTGGTGGCTGGTGACGAACACGATGCGTGATCCCGGGGTCAGCAGTGGCAGGGCCAGGTGGACCAGCCGCAGCTGGGCGTCCCGGTTGATCGCCATGGCGTAGTCGGGCGCCGCGCCGTGTTCCAGTCCGCCGGAGGCGTTGAGGATCAGCACGTCCAGCCGCCCGAACCGGGTGCGGATCTCCTCGATCATGGCCGCCGCCGCCTCGGGCTCGGAGAGGTCGGCGCCGACCGGCGTCGCCGCGCCGCCGTCCGCCGCGATCGCCTCGGCGAGATCGCGTGCCCGCCTGCGCTTCTCGCGATAGTTCAGGACGACGTGATCGCCGCGCCCCGCGAGAATCCGGGCGGTCTGCGCCCCGATACCGCGGGAGGCGCCGGTGATCAACACGATGCGTTGTGAATCCACCCGGTACTCCCACTCATTGCTTCTATTTCAGAATCACTATGGTGGTTCGAAATGAGAAGTGCAAGAGAGCGCGAGGGCGGCCCGCAGGCGGCGATGGAGCTGCTGGGGCAGCGCTGGATGCTGCGCATCGTCTGGGAACTGGCGCCGGGACCGCTCGGTTTCCTCGAACTGCGCCGGCGCATGGACAACTGCTCCTCGAGCATGCTCTCGGTGCGCCTGCAGACCCTGCAAGGCGCCGGTGTGATCGTCAAACGCGCCGACAAGGCCTACGAATTGTCCACGGCCGGAAGTGAACTCGTGCGTGCGCTGGAACCGCTGTGGGCGTGGGCGACGGACCACCTCGATCCGGACGCGACGGTGGGCGAGTAGCCGGCCCGCCGAATTCGGCCGGGCGGTCGCGATCCGGCATCGGTGGGGGCGCCCGGCGGAACCGTGGCGGTGGGAGCTCGTGGCAAGGGTTGCGGATTGCGCGTTTGCGCCGGTGCTGCGAGCGCCCGCCCGCCGAATCGATCCACTAGGTTTGTGAGACACGCCCACGGGCGGCGGGTGGAGTTCGACGAGATCTGGGGACTGACATGAACGGTGACACGATTCGGCGCGGTAGCCGTCCGCTGTTCGGCGCGGCCGCGGCTGCCGCCCTGCTGATACTGGCCGGCTGCGGCTCGTCCGACTCCGGCAACGCCCGCCCGGCCGACTCGGTCGCGCCGAAGGCGACCACCACCAGCACGGTCCCGGAAGTTATCGACTGTTCCTTCAGCAAGCCGGTGGTCCGGCCGGAGAGCATGATCCTCGCCTGCGCCGATCTGGGCGCCCAGGTGGAACAGATCGTGTGGCAGAGCTGGGGGCCGGATCAGGCGCAGGGTGACGGGGTCGAACGGGACAACACGTGCGATCCCAACTGCGCGGCCGGCAAGTACGTCACCAAAAAGGTGCATCTGACGCTGACCGACGTCGCCCGGCCGGGCAATGTGTTCACCAAGGTGACCACCCTGGATGCCGACGGTCACACCTACACCTGGCCGAGAACCCCGCGGTGATCCGCTTCGGCGGTTAGAATTTATGTGGTACTCAGGGTGTCGCTTACCGTCCGATAATTGCTACGCTGCTGTAGCAACGGTGCCGGTGCGGCCGGAACCGATGGCCGAGATGACGACCAGGAGTACCGATGAAGTTACTTCCCATGCGCAATCGTGGCGTGGGCGATCCCGGTGAGGTGGCGCTGCACGCGCGCAACGTGCAGTTCGACTGGCGAGCCACGCCGCTGCACTGGCTGGCCGCCGAACCCATCGCCTCGCATGTGTTCAACTCGCTCAACCTGCTGCTGCCCGAGGGTGAGCGGATGTTCATCCAGACCTTCTCCGAGGCGCTGCCACTGATCAAGGACGAGAAGCTGCGCGAACAGGTCATCGGCTTCATGGGGCAGGAGGCCATGCACGCCGAAACCCACAACGATTCGCTGCAACAGGTGTTCCGCGCCCACGGCGTCGACGTCGACAGCTACGCGCGGCAGATGGAATACATCTTCCGCAAGGCGCTGGGCCCGCGTGACAGGCAGTCACCGCGCGAGGAGTTCCAGACCCTGGTCGAACGGCTGGGCTTCATCGCCACCCTCGAGCACTTCTTCGCCTTCCTCGGCGACTGGATCATCAACGCCGACCTGGAGCGTTTCGACGCCGCGCCCAACATGCTCGACCTGTATCGCTGGCACGGCGCCGAAGAGGTCGAACACCGCTTCGTCGCCCACGATGTCGCCACCTACTTCGAGGTCGGCTACGTGCGCCGCTGTGCGCTGATGGCGATCACCTTCCCGATCTTCGTGGCGCTGGTGCTGCGCGGCACCAAATACCTGGTGCGCCAGGATGCCGAGCTGCCGAACATGGGGTATCCACGCATCGTGGGCAAGGCGCTCGGCGCGATGTGGCGGGGTGCGCTGCCCGGAATTCCCTCGCTGCTGTGGTCGGCGCTGTCGGTGGCCAAACCCGGATACACCCCGGCCTCGGTCGGATCGACCGCGCAGGCCGTCGCATATCTGGCGAAATCGCCTGCGGCACAGGCACTCGCGTCGTGACGACCCGCAGGCCCGTGCCCGCCGAACTACCGCCCGACCTCTACGGCGGGCGCGGTTCGGACCGGCCGATCCGCATCATCGGCGCGGTCGCGGAGGCGCGGATGCGGTGGGCGTCGCTGATCCACCGGCGTCCGGTGACCGGCGCCGTCGACAGCGGCCGCTTGCGGGTGCGCGTGGTCGAGCGGCGGATCGAGGCCCACGACGCGGACGTGGTGAGCCTGGTGCTGCGCGCCACCGACGGCAGCGCGCTGCCGACCTGGCGTCCGGGCGCCCATCTGGACCTGGAACTGCCCTCGGGCCGGTTGCGGCAGTACTCGCTGTGCGGTGACCCCGCCGATCGGTATCACTTTCGGGTCGCGGTGCGCCGGATACCGGGCGGGCTCGGTGGTTCGGTCGAGGTGCACGACGAACTCGGGGTCGGCGCCGAACTCACGATCCGCGGGCCGCGCAACGCCTTCCCGTTCGTCCTGCCCGGGCACGGATCCTCCGCTGCCCGTGTGCATTTCGTCGCGGGCGGCATCGGGATCACGCCGATCCTGCCGATGGTGCGGATGGCGCATCGGCTGGGCGTGGACTGGACCATGGTGTACACCGGCCGCAGTCGCGACACCATCCCGTTCCTCGCCGACATCGAATCCTTCGGCAGCCGGGTGACGGTGCGCACCGACGACGACGGCGGTCTGCCGACGGCGGCGGATCTACTGCCCGGCGTCGGCGTCGACACCTCGGTCTACTGCTGCGGACCCGTCCCGATGACCTCCGCGATCGCCGCGGCGGTGCGCGAAATGCCCGGCGTGGAACTGTATTCCGAGCGCTTCTCCGCCGCACCGGTGGTCGACGGAAAGCCGTTCCGCGTCGAACTCGCCCGCACCGGTGAGGTGCTCGACATTCCCGCCGACCGCACGGTACTCGACGAAGTGCTGCGTGTGCGGCCCGATATCGCCTACTCCTGCCGGCAGGGTTTCTGCCGCACCTGCAAGGTGCGCGTACTCCACGGGCAGCCCGATCATCGCGACACCGTCCTCACCCCCGCCGAGCGCGCCGAGGGCGAACTGCTCATCTGCGTATCACGGTGTGCGGGTGAACGTTTGGTGCTCGACCTCTGACATCCACTGGCCCCCTCCTCGAGGAGATTCTCGTGACCGACACCGCGCCCGTCCCGGACACCGAACATTTCGTCCGCAACGGTGAATTCGATATCGCCGTCTACGAATACGGCGATCCCGCCGCCCCGACCATGCTGCTCGTCCACGGCTGGCCCGACGACCATCACCTGTGGGATCGCGTGATTCCCCTGCTGGCCGGGCGTTTCCACGTCGTCGCCTACGACACCCGCGGCCACGGCCGCTCCACCCGCACCGATCGCACCGAGGACTACGGCCTGGACCGCTTCGCCTCCGACTTCTACGCGGTCGCCGACGCGGTGAGCCCGGGCCGGCCGGTGCACGTGCTCGCCCACGACTGGGGTTCGGTCCAGGTGTGGGAGGCGGTGTGCGAACCGCAGGCCGCCACCCGGGTGGCCTCGTTCACCTCCGTGTCCGGCCCCAATCTCGACCACCTGGCGAAGTGGACCCGGAATCGGATGGGCCGCGGCGCGGTGTGGGGGCCGGCCACCCAGTTGCTGTCGTCGGCCTACACCTTCCTGTTCATGACGCCGGGGCTGAACAAGGCGGTGATGCGGCCGCTGTCGTCGGAGAAGGTGTGGAAGCGGTTCATCGGCCTGATGAACGAAACCTCCCCGGAGAACGTCAAACTCGGCCCGGCGTTCCGCCAGGACTTCTTCGACGGGATGCGGATCTACCGCGCCAACATCGTGCCGCGCATGCTCGGCCCGCGGGAGCGGCACACCGAGGTTCCGGTGCAGCTGGTCATCGCCCGCCGCGACATCGCCGTGCGTCCGGCCGGGTACGACGACACATCGAAGTGGACCGATCGGCTGTTCCGGCGCGAGATCGCGGGCGGGCACTGGCTGCCGTTCTCCCATCCGGAGCTGCTGGCCACCTCGGCCACCGAACTCGCCACGGCCGTCGACACCGGTGATTATCCGCGCACGCTGCGCCGCGCCGAGGTCGGTGCGCAGGCCGGGCCGTTCACCGATCGGCTGGTCGTGATCACCGGCGGCGGCAGCGGCATCGGCCGGGAAACGGCGCTGGCCTTCGCTCGTCGCGGCGCCGAGGTCGTCCTGTCGGATCTGAACCTGGATGCCGCCAAGGAGACCGTCGAACGGATCACGGCGGCCGGTGGCAGTGCCCACGCCTACGCCGTCGACGTCTCCGACGAGGCGGCGATGAGCGAGCACGCGAGCGCGGTGATCGCCGCCCACGGCGTGCCCGATATCCTGATCAACAACGCCGGCATCGGCCAGGCCGGAGACTTCTTCGACACCTCCGCCGCCGAATTCGACCGGGTGCTGCGGGTGAATCTCGGCGGTGTGGTCAACGGCTGCCGCACCTTCGGCGCCGCCATGGCCGAGCGCGGACTCGGCGGACATATCGTCAACCTGTCCAGCATGGCCGCCTACAGCCCGCAGCAGGGTTTCAGCGCCTACTCGACCAGCAAGTCCGCGGTCTTCATGTTCTCCGACTGCCTGCGCGCCGAACTGGCCGGCAAGGGTATCGAGGTGCACACCATCTGCCCCGGCATCGTGCACACGAATATCGTTGCGACAACGAAGTTCTCGGGCCTGTCCGACGACGCGGAGGCCGCGAAGCAGGCCCGCTACGACGCGCTGTACCGCAAGCGCGGCTACGGCCCCGAGAAGGTCGCCGACCGCATCGTGCGCGCGGTGGAACGTCATCGCGACATCGTGCCGGTCACCCCGGAAGCCCATCTGCAGTACCACTTCAGCCGACTGGCCCCGGCCCTGCACCGCTTCGTGGCCGCGCGGGTGAAGTTGACGTAGGGGGGCTTTCGCGCGGAAGCGGAGTCCGGCTCGCTGCCCCCGGGTGGCGCGGCGAGCGCTCCGTCCCGCCTGTGAATGCCTGGGCGGCAATTGTCGGGTTCGCACGGGTGCGGTTCGAGCCGCCAACCGCTGCGAGCGGTGCCCTGACCACACGCCGCCGCAGCCTGCGGCATTCACTCCGGATGGGCCGGGTTCTGCTGCGGTGTGCGTTCCGCTTGCGTCCAGGGCGGTTGGACATGTAGTGGTTTCGGGTCCGGGGTTGAATCGGCGATGTTCTCGGTCTCGGTGGACGTGTCGGCCGGCGGTGCGCTCGCTTCCGCGGGGGTCGATCGTTCCAGGAACCGCAGCAGCTCCACCGGGAACGGGAGCACCAGGGTCGAATTCTTCTCTGCCGCAACCTCGACGACGGTTTGGAGCAGTCGCAGCTGCAATGCCGCCGGGGCGGTCGCCATCCGTTCGGCGGCGTCGGTCAGCTTGCGCGAGGCCTGCAGCTCACCCTCGGCGGTGATGACGCGGGCGCGGCGTTCGCGTTCGGCCTCCGCCTGCCGCGACATCGACCGTTTCAGCGATTCCGGCAGCGCCACATCCTTGATCTCCACCCGGTCGATATGCACGCCCCAGGCGAGGGCCGGGCTGTCGATCATCAACTCCAGACCCTTGTTCAACTGCTCGCGGTTGGACAGCAGATCGTCGAGTTCGCTCTTGCCGATGATCGACCGCAGCGACGTCTGCGCCACCTGCTCGACGGCGAACAGATAGTCCTGGACCTCGACCACCGCCTGCGCCGGGTCGATCACCCGGAAGTACACCACCGCGTCGACCCGCACGGTCACGTTGTCGCGGGTGATGCCCTCCTGGCCCGGCACCGGCATCGTCACGACCTGCATCGGCACCTTGCGCATCTTGTCGACGAACGGAATGAGCACCCGCAACCCCGGTTTACGCACCGCCCGCACCCGCCCGAACCGGAACACCAGCCCGCGCTCGTACTGTTGAACCACCCGCAACCCGGTGCTGAAGGCGATGCCGGCGCACACCGCCCCCGCCCCCACGATGAATGCGGCAAACGTCGCAACGTCCATAGCGTCACCACCATGCGAAACGCCCGGCACGCCCGCGACCGGGCTCCTGCCATCGATCATGGCACCGTTGCGCCGAGCGGGCTATCACGCTTTCGTGTGGGGCGCGACCGGCCGGATCGCTCGCAGCCGGGGCCGCGCAACAACCGGTTCGCCGGGCGAAGGACGGGTCGTGCGGTTACCGTCCGCTCATGCTCTTCGTCGTCATCGCCGCCGTGGTCGGCATACTCGTCTGGATCTCGGTGGCGGCCGTCCGCCGCGAAATATCGCCGTCGGCCCGCCGCCGTCGATGGCAGGCCGGTGATACGAGTGGTGGCGGCCGCAGATCCAGCGGAAGCGATTGCGGCGGAGGCGGTTGCAGTACGGCCGGTTGTAGTGGGGGCAGTGGTTGCAGTGGGGGCAGTAGTTGCTCAGGAGGCAGTGGTTGCGGCGGGGGTAGTAGTTGCTCAGGAGGCAGTAGTTGTGGCGGTGGGAATAGCAGTTGCGGTGGGGGAAGCAGCAGTTGTGGCGGCGGAAGTAGTTGCGGTGGGGGGAGTAGTTGTGGCGGCGGCAGCAGCAGCTAGATCGAGCAGTCCTATCGGGTCCAGAGTGAATGCGGCCGGGAGTGCGGGTGTTCGCTGCCGCCGACCGGCATGGTGGTCACTGTCTCGACCAAGTCGCGGGGGTCGGCCGCACCTCGTCGTCGTCACCTCTGCCGTCCTCGGACGCTGAAACGCATTCGGGCGCGTCGATCCTGCATCACCCGCAGCGGTTCGATCCGGCACCGAGATCACACGGAATAGCCGAAGCGGTGTTTCCGGACCCGGGCGGCGGTTATCGGCAGAACTTTCACCCCCCGAGCGTTCGGGCTCGGAGCCACCGACTGACCTCGGCAGCCGACAGTGCGCGCGGGTTCCCGGCAGTGCCGGGCCGCGTCGGCCATTACACGGGGGAGCGGTGCGGTGAGCCGGCGGTGATCTCACCCAGGGCGGTTTCCACCTCGGCGACCCGCTCCGGCGGCACGCCCCACGGATTATCCACTCCCACAACGGTATCCAGATCCCACAGCGCACATTCCTCGCCCGGGTCGGCGACGATGGACCAGGCGACGACGGTGCGGCCGAGTTGAGTCGCCATCGGCACACCGCTGCCGCCGCCGTAGCCGTCGCCCTCGGGAAAATGGTGCAGGAACCGGCCGTACGCGGCATCACAGAAGTCGCGATATCGCTTGGTGCACAGGATCAAACCGTGCCACGCCTCGTCCACGGCATGGGACGGCATTCCGATCACCTGATCGTCGGCCATTGCCGCACCGCAGCACCGCAACCATTGCCGCAGACCGGTTTCCACCACGTCTCGCGGCTGCCAGGGGCAGGTCTTGAAGACGGCCTCCGGCAATCGCAGCGCATCGACGGCGCGCCGGGTGCGGACCGGATCGATACGCCGGAAACGGGACAGCACCGGCTCACGGTACGGCGGAATTTCGGTGCGGGACAACTCCGGTGCCCGCGGGCCGCGTGCTTCTTATCGAGCGGGAGTGTCGACGGTGGCGGAGTCGCCGTCCTTCTCGCCCCGGGTGGCCAGCAGGCTGGTCACGGTCACCGCGCCGAGCACCACCACGATCACCAGCAGCGAGGCGGCGGTGGGGATCTCCGGTAGCCAGTCCCAATAACCGTGCGCCCAGTGCAGCACCAGTTTGACGCCGATGAAGCCGAGGATCACCGCCAGGCCGTAGGCGAGGTGGACGAGCCGGGCCAGGACCGCCTGCAGGACGAAGTAGAGGGCGCGCAGACCCAGCAGGGCGAAGGCGTTGGTGGCGAACACCAGGTACGGGTCGCCGGTGACGCCGTAGACCGCGGGCACCGAGTCGATGGCGAATACCAGGTCGGTCGCCATGACGGCGGTGACCACCAGGGCGAGCGGGGTCAGGGCGCGGCGGCCGGCCTCCCGCACGGTCATCTTCGTGCCGCGGTAGTCGTCGGTGACGGGCATCAGTCTGCGCATCAGGCGCACCGACCGCATCCGCGAGATGTCGACGTCCTGTTCGTGCCCCGTGACCGCGTCGCGGATCAGCTTGAGCGCGGTGAGCAGCAGAATCGCGCCGAACAGCAGGAACGCCCAGTCCAGCGAGGCGAGCGCGGCCGCGCCGACGGCGATGAAGATGCCGCGCAGCACCAGCGCGCCCACGATGCCGAACAACAGCACCCGTTGCGCCAGCACCGCCGGGACCGCGAAGGCCGCCAGCAGCAGCATGAAGACGAACAGGTTGTCCACCGAGAGCGACTTCTCCAGCAGATAACCGGTGATGAATTCCGTGGCCGGCTTCGACCCGAATCCGGCCCACAGAATGCCGAAGAACGCGACCGGCAGCGCCAGGTAGAACACGGTCCAGCCGACCGCCTCCCGCATCGACACCTCGTGCGGTTTGCGGGTGACGACGAAGTCCAGCGCGAGCAGCACCAGCACACCGGCGATAGTGGCGACCCACAGCCACGGACTGCCGATGGTGTGCAGCTGTTCGGCTGCGAGAACGGACGAATTCACAGGTCTCCTCGGGTATGCGTAAGCACCCGAGGTCTCCTTCACCCGATATCCGGGTGGCCATCCGGGGATCCCGACGGCGGAATCCGTACTGACCGGTGTGGCGCTTGGGAAGTACTCCCCTCGGAAGCGAGGATAGCGAAACCTTTGCCCGAAAACCAAGCGATCCGGACGAATGTGACCGGTCCGACCGCTGCCCGCGTCACCTCCGCGGGCTGAGCACCACGACCGATATGGGCCGATCGGTCATCTTCTGATACTGCGCGTACCGGCCCTTGTTGACCTTGTCGACCAGCGTCCACCGCCGCGCGTACTCGGTGTCCTCCGGATATGTCGGCCGCGCGGTCACCGGAATCCGCCGATGCCCGACCTGGATCTCACACTCCGGCGCCGCCTTCACATTCGCCAGCCACCCCGGCGGCCGCGGCGACCCACCGTTGGACGCCGTCACCAGATAGTCGTCACCGTCTCTCGCATAGGTCAGCGCACTGGTCCGCGGCTGTCCCGTCTTGCGCCCCACCGTTCGTAACAACAGGGTGGGATTTCCGAACAGCAGCCGGTGCCCCACATACCCGTCCGACTTCTCGTAGATCCACTGATGAGCCCGCAGCGCAGTGGAAAACAAATCAGCCATCCCACACCTCCGATCAGGCAAACCCATTGCCCAACCCTAACCGGCGCGGAGCGCGAAAGCCCGCAACGAGATTCAGCCGCACCCCGTGCATGAGCGATCCGGGATGCGGCTGTCGACCGCTCAGATCTTGAAGCGTCCCGCGAAGCTGCGCAGCGGCAGGTCCGCGCTGGTGATGATGCCGGGGCGCGCGGCGACTACGGATCGGATGGCGTTCAGGGCCGGCAGGCCGGTGACGGTCATGCCGATCGAGGCGAAGTTCTCCGGGTTCGACAGGTCGAATCCCTTGCGCGGGAAGATCATGTGCTTGCTGTAGATGTTGGGGTCGCCGGTCACCTGAGTGATGTAGCAGCCCTTGATCTCCCACGACGGATCGGTGTGCGGCGTCATCTGCCATTCGAGATGGGTCTCCACGCGCGCGACGCCGTCGACCATGCCCTGGTACTTGATGTAGTTGGCGCCGAGCGAGCCCTTGGGCATGAAGTACCAACCGAGGTCGACGTCCTTGGTGCAGGCGCCGAGTTCGTAGCTGAACTTCACCTCGTCGAGCTCGAGGCCGAAGGCGTCGGCCATGAGGTAGACCGAGTCGGCGAACACCGCGGTGTACTGGTAGAGCGAGTCCGGGATCGTCGGGTCGTCGATCGGGCGGCCGTAGCCCACCGCCTTCCAGGTGTCGACGGAATGGTGGCAGGAGACGTCGACCGATTCGGTGACGGTGATGTTCTCGATGTCGGCGACGTCCGCGGTGTGCACGATGCCCAGGATCTGGCACAGGCCCGGGTTCATGCCGGTGCCGTAGAAGGTGGCATTTCCCCGCTCACAGGCGGCCTGGATCACCTCGCTGACCTTGCGGCCCGAGGGATGGGCGTGGTTGGTGTCGCGGTGGAAGCCGGTGATCCAGTCCGCGGTGGTGACCACGTTGATGCCCGCTTCGAGCACCTTCTCGTAGAGGTCTTCGTCGGGGAAGACGCCGTGGAAGGTGACCACGTCGGGTCGCGCGGCGATGATCTCCTCGACGGTCCCGGTCGCGGTGACCCCGATCGGGTCGAGGCCGACGATCTCACCGGCGTCGCGGCCGATCTTCTCGGGCGTGTAGCAGTGGAGTCCGACGAGTTCGAGATCCGGATGGTTCCGGATCCGGCCGATCATCTCGGTGCCGAGATTGCCGGTGGCGACCTGGAATACCCGGATCGTGTCGGAGGTGCTCATCGCATGCCTTTCGGTGTGTTCGGTGACGGTACTCGAGCGGTCGCGTCGGCCGCGGGATGAATAGCGCCGCTGTGGGGTCGGCGCGGGTCGGTACCCGTGGGGCCGCCGTCGGGATAGAACTGCAGCGCCCATTCGCGCAGCGCGGTGAATCCCTGAAATTCCTTGCGGCTCAACGCGGGTGGGTCGGAGTAGCGCTGGTGCGCCCAGATGTCGATGTCGGCCTGGAACTGTTCGATGACGAAATCGGCCATCGTCTTGCCGTATCGGGTGATCTCCGGGCTGTCGTCGCCCGGCTTGCGGCCGATCCACACGGTGAACCGGACGTCGGAGGTGCATTCGTCCACCGGGGTGACCGCGGGCATGGTGCGGTTGTCGACCATGCCCCAGCTCTTGGTGATCGAACAGCCCAGCCCGGCGTTGATCGACTCGACGCCACTGTTGACGTCCGATTCGCTGACGCCCTCGTCGAAGGCGATGGTGAAGTCCACGTAGGAGACCGGGCCGGAGAAGTCGTGGCGGGTGAACTCCGGCACGAACGGCGTCTTGTGCACGACCTTGAAATGCGCGAAGTCGACGCCGTTCTCCATGATGTACTGCGGATGCAGTTCCAGCCCCGGCCGGAACAACGTGGCCGCGGGCACCGGCGGATAGTAGTCGGCGGCGGTCCGGTCGTCGCCGAACGCCTCGAAAATATCCGGCACCTCGAAATACGGTGCGCGACCGTCGATGTCGTACCAGATCCACACCGCCTCGTTGCGTTCGACGACCGGATAGCTGCGGATGCGGCGGCCCTTGTTGGGACGTGACTCGTAGGGGATGCAGACGTTGCGCCCCTGCCGATTCCACTCCCAGCCGTGGAACGGGCACACCAGGTTCTCGCCGTCGACGCGCCCGCCGTAGCCCAGGTGCGCGCCGAGATGTTCGCAGTAGGCGTCGAACACCGCCAGCTGCCCCGACGCCGAACGCCACGCGACCATCTCGCGGCCGAAGTACTTCATCTTGTGGACGGCGCCGACCGCGATTTCCGCACACCAGGCGACTTGGAACCAGCCCGTCGGCTCCATCGACAGGGGTGGCTTTGCCATCTCGATCCTCCACGTTCGGCGAGGGGCCGCACATCGCGGCGCGGACCGCTGAACTCGGGCCCGGCGACACAAGGGTAGAACCCTCTATGAAAGAAAACAAGAGGGTTCGTTGAAACTTGGTGCCGCAGATCAGGCACGGTATTATCGACCGTCGTGACGGATGTAGCGGTAAGCGGGAGGCGTGCGAACAAGCGCGGTATCCAATCGCGTGAGGCCATGCTCGAGGCCGCGATCACCTCGCTGGCCACCGGCGACCCGGCAGCCGTATCCGGCAACCGGATCGCCCGCGACATCGGCGCCACCTGGGGAGTCGTGAAATATCAGTTCGGCGATATCGACGGCCTGTGGGCGGCGGTACTCCGGTACACCGCCGACAAACGCGGCGACCTGCCCGCCGGCATCGCCACGGAAGGCACCCTGGCCGAACGGGTCAGCGCCCTGATCAACACGATGGCGATCGGCTTGCGCCGCCCCGAATCCCTCGCCATCGAAACCCTGCGCGCCGCCCTGCCTCGCGACCACGCCGAACTCGAACGCGACTATCCCCTGACCGCCGCTGAACTCGCCTCCTGGAAACCCAACTGGGACAAGGCATGTGAACGCGCCTTCGTCGACCTCGGTGTGGACCCGGTGAAAATCCGCCGCGTCGCCGCCCTCATCCCCGCCGCCATGCGCGGCATCACCTCCGAACGCACCCTCGGCACCTACGGCAACCTCGACGACGCCATCCAGGGACTCATCGACGGAATGATCGCGTATCTGGAGAAGTGACGGCGAGGCTCCGGCTCGCCGCTACGACCGGCTCAGCGCCCGATGCAGCCAGTTCTGTGCCGCACCGGTGGTGGTCGTGCCGGTGATCTCGGTGGTGAGCGTCCAGTACCGGCGAATGCGTGGATCGTAATCGTCGGCGCCGTAGAGAAGCCGGCGCCGGAACTCGGCCGTGGGACGGACGCCCCGGGCCGCGGCGTGAGCGGCGAGAAACCGGTCGAGTTCGGCGCCGGGCCGCGGTTCGACGTGTGCGGCCACCAGCGGGTCCACGATCGCGCAGGCCTCGGCGACACCGGCAAGCAGTGCGCGTTTGTCGCGAACATGTCCGGGATCGTGGCGCCAGAGCTGCTTCGTCAGCGCGGCGGTCAACACCGGATCGGTTGCGGCGGTGGCGAGTTCGGCATAGGCGACGACCTGCCGGGAGGTGGGATCGGCGGGCGGGGCCGGAATGTTCATGGCGACGAAAGCGTCGAACAATTCCGGTGCGATCGGGGTGAGCAGGCGGCGCCAGAACTCGATGAGATCGTCGTAGGCGCGTCGGCCGTCACCGACGGCGGCCAGCAGTTCCAGCCGCGCGGCGTGCCGGCCGGGCGATGCGTCGGCGACCGCCGCCAGCGCTGCCCTTCGCCAGGTCAGGGCTGCCAATTCGGTGTCCAGCGAAGCTTTTTCGATGGCGACGGCGTCGGTTACCGACGTGGCCCCGGTGAGGACGCCCATGATCGCGGGTAACCCGAGGCCGAGGGTGCGCAGCCGACGCACCAGCTGCAGTCGATCGACCGCGGTCGCCGGATCGAACAGTCGATGCCCAGCCGCGCTGCGGCGCGCTTCCAGCACCCCTTCGTCGCAGTAGAAGCGGATGGTGCGGACGGGGACGCCGGTGCGCACGGACAGTTCCCCGATGGTCATCAGACCGTCTCGATGTGTGCTGTGAGTCACAATCGCTGGAACCTCCACCCGACTGGAACTCCTACGGTACTGCAACACCGATCAGGCGAGGAGTTCCGACAATGACCGGAAAGACAACCATCGACACCGAGCAGATCTGGCAGGCCGTCGCCGCCGAGCGCACGAGTCTCGTCGAACTGCTGCGGTCCCTTCCCGAGAATGGTTGGGAGCAGCCTTCTTTGTGTGCGGACTGGCGGGTTCGCGATGTCGTCGCGCACCTGATCCTGTCGGCCGATTCCGGTCTCGGGGCGATCCTGTTCAATCTGATCCGAGCCCGAGGCGACTTCGACCGCATGGTCCGCGACACCGCCATTCGGCACGCCGACCGCCGGACCACCACGCAACTGCTCGCCGAGCTGCACGACAGCATCGGCGCCCGGGTCACACCCGTCGGCACGACCCCCGTCGACCGGCTGATGGATCTGCTGGTGCACGGTCAAGACATCGCCATCCCACTCGGCATCCCGCGCGAAATGCCGGCAGCGGCCGCGGAATTGGCACTCGACCGAATATGGAACGGCGGCTTCCCGTTTCACGCCCGCAAGAAGTTCGGTCACTACCACCTCGTCGCTTCCGACAGCGAGTGGACCGCCGGCACCGGACCGGTGATCGAAGGCTCGGGCACCACCCTGCTCCTGCTCATCACCGGCCGCCGGCCCGCCCGGGACCAGCTCACCGGCGAGGGCGCGGCCCAGCTGATGGCCGAGCGAGCAGGGCGGCGATAGCTCCCGACGGCGGCATTGCCCCTGGTCTCTGGTGAGAATGCTTGTACCGCTGTGGAATTCGCTCAATATCGGTAGCCGCTGACTCCGGCGCCTGCCGGACCGCGGCCGGCCGGGCACGCACCGGTCGCACCGATGAATTTCGGGTGGGACCGCCGTCCCTGTCTCTGAACGCAGCGAGCGATAGGAGTCCAGTTATGACGCGACCGTTTCGATTCGGGGTTGTCGCCCCGCTCATGACCGACGTGCCGACGTGGCGGGATCGCGTGCGCCGCATCGCCGACAGTGGTTACTCCACGTTGCTGGTGGCCGATTTCCCGCTCACCCAACCGGCGCCGGGGCCCATGCTCGCCACCGCCGCGGCCCTGACCGACCTGCGGGTGGGCACCTGGGTCTACGCCTCTCCGCTGCGGCCGCCCTGGCAGACGGCGTGGGAAGCGCACTCGCTGTCGCTGCTGACCGAGGGGCGCTTCGAGATGGGTATCGGCACCGGCAGGCCGGGCATCGAGGACGAACTGCGCGACAAAGGGCTGCCCGTCGTCTCGCCGGGTGAGCGGCTGGCCGAGGTGCGTAAGACGGTGGAGGCGCTGCGAGATCTCGACGGCTCCGACCTGCACACGCCGGTGGCGATGGCCGTCCTCGGTCCGAAGGCTCGAGCATTGGCGGCCGAGGTCGCGGACACGGTGACCTTCGCACTGGGAGATCAGTCTCGCGGCGAAGTCGAGGAGCTGGCTCGTGACTTCCGCATCACCGGGGACCTGGAGCTCGCCCTCGCCGTGCCGGTCGTGGGCGACACTGTCGCCCCCCATATGGCACCCCCCGATACCGACCCCGCCGCCCTGCGCGCGGCGGACGCCCTGGCCGTACTCCCGGACGACCCGGCGGCCGCGGCCGAGGAAATCCAGCGCCGCCGCGAGGAGATCGGCTTCTCCTACTTCGTCTTCGGCGCCGACGTCGCCGAGCGACTGGCTCCGGTGGTCGCCGAACTCGCGGGACGATAGGGCGGGGCGGTCACGCCCGGATCGCCACGGCGGCCTCGACCAGTTTGCTGCGATGGAAGCTTGTTCGGCGATGTCGACGCGCTGTGAGCGGACCTGATCGGGATATCCGAGATGTGCTGTCGCGGCGGTCGGGGCGGTGGTTCGGGTGACTTCTCGACGGGAACGACGTCAGGAATGCAGGTCGTGTGGCCCTGCAGTCGGGTCGGTCGACGGGCCGCCGGCATTGCGCGCTTCGACAGCGTGAATGGTCTTGACGAGCTCGTTGTCCAAGACGCGTTTGCCGACCGTGCCGAGCACTGCCTCGAGGAGATGTCCCGTCAAATTCTTACCTTCGCGCACCACGACGGCATCGACTTCGGTGGTCCCGTCGGGCATCGGTGTGAGCGTGTAGGTGTGGCTGGATGCGCCGCCCCACATGTTGGAGTCGGTGGTCGTCATGACGACGTGGTGCGGGTCGGACCAGTCGTAGCGCAGGCGCTCCCAGATGCGGTGCGAGCCCTCGGTGACGTCGGCGTGGGTGGCGTCCTGGGCATGGACATGGAGGTATTCGTCGGTGCTGTTGCCGAAGAGTTTCGACCGGCCCGGACCGAAGTCGGTGAGGGCGGCGACGAACTGCTCCGGTGTCGACGTGGTGGTGTGCGTGAGGTGAATGGTGGACATCGTGTGCTCCCTGAAACGAGTAGTCGATGTGGGATTCGACAGCGGCAGGCAGCGTCCTACCTGCTGGGCGACCATGCCGTACCGGAGGTGTGCGGACCGGAGCGGCGCCGGCGTGCGGCGGTGATATCGGTGCAGGACCGGAACGCGGCGCTGTCGGGCTCGCCGCGGGCAGTGGTGCCCATGACTGCTCCTCGGATCGCATCGCTGTCGGATCCAGCCTTGCACCATGGCCACGCGGATGCACCCGAAACGGACGCCCCGATCGGCGTGGTTACCGTCGCGTCGAGCCGCATCGCTGGTACTGGAACGCGGACCGGTGTGATCGGTGAGCATCGGTACGTTCGGCCAGGCCGGCTCAGCAGCGTTCATACTGACGCGCGTAGGGCTGCGACTCCGGTGGAACATCGCGCGTGGACGGCTGGCAACCGCCGATGAAGACCGCGAGAACGGGGATGTAGGGGCCTCCGATCGTGTAGTCGACCACGGCACCGGGCTGGGCCAGGTAGGGAAGATGCTTGTCGGCGAGTTGCGTCGCCTGCGCAGCGGTGAATTGCGTTCCGGCAGGAGGGTATATCGCGACGTCCAGGGTGCGTCCTGCTTTGCCGGGCGGGTCGTATACGGAGATCTCGACGAAAAACGGGGTGGGTTGATCGGTCAGGAACCACTCCCACATCTCGAGTTCACCATCGGACGGGAAGCGCGGTCGGCCGGGCGGGAAGCCGGAGAGGTCCGTGTTGAGCCACCCGTGTTCCAGTTTCGAGTGATTGTGGTACCCGCTCTCCTCAGGAATGGTGGACACCGTCCAGTAGTTGGAGGCCAGTTCGGGGAAGTCCTGGATGATTCGGCGCATCGCCGCGGTGGCACGGTGGGGTTCGGCATCGGAGCCCGATGCCACGCCGATGGCGTTGCTCATCTTGTCTACGACGAAGCCGCGTGACAGCCAGCCCACCTGTGTGCCCGGGGCAGAGACTCTCACCCAGGTATGTGCCGAGTTCGCTTCCCTGCTCACGTCCCGACCGAACCCCCAATCCGCAGAATAAGAATCCGCCATCCGGTCGAGATTGACCTGCGTGTAGTCGCCTCGGTACCGCGGCGGAAGCGGCTGGGCGCCCATGGCACGCACCACGGACGCGGCCTCGTCCGGTGTGGCGCCATCCTCCAGATGCACATCGAGTCGGGAGGCGTACGTGCGGGACTTGCCCTCGTAATCGAACCAATGTGAGGCATCGACCACCCCGGGAAGAGCCTGGATGGCAGTCTCGATCACGCGTGACCAGCTGTCACGCTCGGCCTGGTCGGGCCCTCGTGTCGGAAGAGTACATCCTGTCAGCAGGACTGCCGCCATCATCAATATGACGGCCGGGGCGGTTGAGCGCATAACGTTTCATTCTGGCGTCCGGAGTGCCAGGCGCTGCTAGCGAATTTCGGTCACGACGTTGATCTGAGAAGGCATTTGTGGGGCGGGTGGGGCTCGAACCCACGACCAGCGGATTATGAGTCCGCGGCTCTAACCGACTGAGCTACCGCCCCTCGCCGCGCTGCACGCGCGTGGGGGATGCTACCGGGTCGGGGGTGCGACGGCCTAGTTGGGCTCGGGCGGGCAGCGCCTCGCGGTGAAAATGCATGGCGCGAAGGTGGTTTCGCCGTTCCGCGTCAGTAGCCGGCGAGCAGGGCGTGCAGTCTGGTCAGCTGGGCGGGAGTGAGGGTGCTACGGATGCGGTCGCGGCGCTCGGGGCGGCGGCCCCACAGGACGAGCAGACGGGCCGCCGCGTCCAGGTCGAGACCGGGTTCGTCGGACTCCGCCTCGGCGAATCCCAGTTCGGCGCAACCGGATTCGACCGACAATCGGATATCGGGAGCCCCCGGTGAGCGCAGACGCACGTGGAAGTCCTGCTCCGGAGACGGATCGCGGCGCACGCCCGACGCCAGCAGCATCGGGCCGAGCACCCGGACGGCGTGGGAGGTGAGTTCGGGCTGGGCGAGGAGTTCGTCGCCGATGCCGTCGTCGCCGGTGATGTCCCAGCGATGGACGGCGAACTCGCTGCGCAGATGTGGGAGGAACATCGCCACGGGCATCCTCCGGCCGGTCCAGGGAATCACCGCGTCACGGTCGATGGCCAGGACGTCCCCGAGCAGCCCCCGCAGCCGCTGGTCCTCGAGCTCCAGCCGCCGCATCAACTCCGGATCACTCATCGCCCGAAACGGCGCCTCCCGCTCCTCGAAGCCGCGCGTCGCGGGCACCGGATCGCCGTTCAGATACGGCTCGAGATGCCGGCTGACCTCGACGGCCCCGGCCACGAGATGCGCGGTGACCTCATGCGCCGTCCACCCCGCACACGCGCTGACGACATCCGGAGCAATGGTCCGACGCGCCGCGAAAAATGCCTCGGCCTCACGGCTCTGCTGCACTGAACTCATGCCGGGACAGTAGAAGCGAAACCCTTCGGCCCCCACCGAACTATGCCGGTCGGTCGCCGATGACGTAGCACGTCTGTCACTCCACCGCCACAGTCCGATAGCGAACGGGCTGCAGGATCGGCTGATGACAGCCATCTACGCGAGTGAGCAGGTAATCGAACAGCCGGGTCCGTGCATTGCGCCCGCGCAGTCGCGGTATCGGGAGATGTTCGGTGACACCTGGTACGAGGAACGGATCGGCGCGCTGGTCATGCGGTCGGGGCGGCTGTGCGCGGTGATGACACCGGCCGGGCTGGGCGCCTCGGTGCTCGGCCTGCTCGGCGATCTGCAGGTGCCGGTGATGGAGGTCGGGGTGGGGGATCGGTGCGTGTGGTCGTTTCTCGCCGAGAATCCCCGCTGCGGTGAGGGAGCGGGCTGGTGGTCTGTGGACCTGTTCCGCTGCTTCGTAACCCAGACCAGACCCGGCGCATTGATCGCCCTCCCGACACCCGGCAATCCGCGCCGGACATGGGTGCGCGAACCGCAGGGCATCGTGCCGGATCTCCGCCTGGTCGCCGATACGATCGTCGCCGCCTAGGGCGGGGATCGCGACGATCGGTACAGCGCGGGCGGCCGTGGTGCAGCGGCACCCCACCGCGCACCCGGTGAACTTTCCGTGCAAACCTCGGCGAAATTGGCGGAAAACGCGAAAAGGCGACGAGGTTTGCACGAATAGTTCACCGAAATCCCGTCGATTCCCGCAGATGGCACGCAGACGATTCCACCGGGAACTTTTGATGAATCTTCGCCCGACATAGATGAAACCTGCAGGCAGAAGGCGCAGATTTCACCAACGGCTTCGGACCAAGGACGGGCCTTGCTGATCATCGTCATGGCCGGGCTGATCGGCGGCATCATCTGGAATCTGCTGACCTGGCTGCTGGGTCTGCCGAGCTCGAGTTCGCACGCGCTGTT
Source organism: Nocardia sp. MDA0666 (assembly GCF_003023875.1). Lineage (NCBI taxonomy): Bacteria > Bacillati > Actinomycetota > Actinomycetes > Mycobacteriales > Nocardiaceae > Nocardia > Nocardia sp. MDA0666. The sequence goes on along the minus strand of NZ_PYHT01000005.1, from coordinate 34,909 downwards.
CGGCGGATTGATCGGCGCCGCACTGGCTTCCGGCACGAGCGTGGTGTGGATCGGGCACGGCAAGATCGACGGCGTGGTGGGCAAGGTGATCATGCCCGCGCTGTTCTCGCCGGTGATCGCGGGCATCGTGGCCGCGGTCGGCACCTTCCTGATCTTCAAGATCGTGGTCGGTATCGGCGAACGGTTCACCGAGGCCGGTTTCCGGTGGGGGCAGATCGGTACCGCCTCACTGGTCTCGCTCGCGCACGGCACCAACGACGCGCAGAAGACGATGGGCGTGATCACCCTGGCGCTGATCGGATACAGCGCCTCCGACCCGCAGTCGACCGGTCCGTTCGCCTGGCACGAAACCGACAATGTGCCGCTGTGGGTGAAGTTCGCGTGCGCCGCCGCAATCGCCCTGGGCACCTACATCGGCGGCTGGCGCATCATCCGCACCCTCGGCAAGGGGCTGGTCGAGATCAGCTCGCCGCAGGGCATGGCGGCCGAAGCATCCTCGGCCACAATCATTCTCGCCTCCAGCCACCTCGGCTTCGCGCTCTCGACCACCCATGTGGCCACCGGCTCGATCCTCGGCTCCGGTGTCGGTAAGCCCGGCGCGCGGGTGCGCTGGAACATCGCGCTGCGCATGGTGGCGGCGTGGGTCATCACCCTGCCGGCCGCCGCGGCGGTGGGTGCGGTCATGTGGGTGATCGCGGCGAAGATCCCCACCCTGCTCGGCCCGCTGATCGCCTTCGCGATCCTGTGCGCCCTCTCGGTCTACATGTACCGGCGCGCCCAGCTGCAGAAGGTCGACCACACCAACGTCAACGCCGAATGGGACGAGCCGGTCGCTCCCGCGGACACGATCGCGAAGGTCTGAGAACCATGGAAACGATAGAGCTCGCTAGGTGAATTCGAGGACCAACGACGAAGGCCTGCTCGCGCAGATCCTGGATTGGCTGCGCGCGGGCTACCCGGACGGCGTCCCGCCGAAGGACTACTTCCCGCTGCTCGCGCTGTTGAAGAAACAGCTGAACCAGGACGAACTCGACCGGATTCTCGGCCTGCTGCTGGCCGGGCGGCCCGACGTGGTCGATCGCGAGCAGGTGGAGGCGGCGATCGTGGAGGTCACCCGCTGCGATCCGAGCGAGGACGATCTGCGCCAGGTGGCGGCGAAACTGGCCGCCGGTGGCTGGCCGCTCACCGGATTCCATGACTGAACGAGACCTGAACCCGACTCACGGCGTCCGGTCCAGCACGAGGTCCGACAGCCGTACCGCGTACATCGAAACCAGTACGGCCTCTTCGTGACCCGGCACCCCGGGCGGCACGTACGCGCGCACGGTTTCGGTTTCGCGGACCAGATCCAGCAGCGCCGCCCGCAATACCTCGGGGCGGGGAGAGGTGGTCAGCGTGTGAAAGCTGTAGCGCCAGCGGTAATCGTCGATCAGGCGGTGCAGTCGCTCGGCCTCGACCACATGGTGATACCGCACTCCTTGCGAATGGGAGTCCATTGCGATCAGCAACTGCTCCACTTCGGCCAGCCGCTCCTCGGTGCCGACCGGTGGCGCGCTGTAGGCGATCTCGCCCGAATCGCGGACGGCGTGCGCGCACGCCTGCGGCAGATTCCACGGCAGGGACAGCTGCCCGTGCGCGCCGTACTCCGGTCCCGGCCAATGCGGGCCCGGACCGGTGTCGACGGCGAACAGCACCGCATAGGGATAGCCCGCGCGGTGCAGCGGTTCGTTGTCCTGCCACGCCGGTCGCTGCGCCGCATAGTCCAGCATTCGCCGGCGCAGCCGGACCATCGTGCGCAACGCCCGGTAGCGGTCGGGCCGGGCCCAGCCGAAACCGTTGGCGATCAACTCGTGACGCACCGTCGCGTTCAGCCGATCCCAGCCCGGGCCGTCGGTGCAGGCGGCGATGCGCACGGAGTATCCGTTGCCGAACAGGTGGCGCACCAACTGCCGCTCCTCCGTGGCCACCGAGTCGGGCGGGCCGGGCAGCAGGACCGCGCGCAACGAATCCGCCCCGTCGAATCCGTCGCTACCGATATGCACATCGATATGACCACGGATCGCGAGTGCCGCCAGCTGCGCGGCGACAATGCGGCCGTAGCGGGCGGCACCCTGTTCGTGCATCGTCGGCGCGAGCAGCATTCCGGCCTGCAGCACCGTCATTCGGGTCGATAATCGTTCGAACGCCGCCGTCATCTGGCCGGGATCCGGAGGCATGCACACCACTCACTCTGTGACACAGGGCAATCAGGTCCGCACCAGTGTAGAGCCCGGCGTGGCGTACATTCGGCAATATCGGGAGGGATCCCCTGTCAGATCGTGATCTCGGCCCGGATCATCTTGCCGGTGATGTTGCGCGGCAACGGCTCCGAGGTGATCCGCCACCGTTCGGGCACCTTGAAATAGGCCAGCCGCGCACGGGCGAATTCGCGGAGATCCGCCTCCGACGCCGTGGACCCCTCGGCGAGGACCACGACGGCCGCCACCTGCTGTCCGAGATCGGGGTGCGGCTCACCGACGACGGCACATTCCACCACGTCGGGGTGTTCGTCGAGGCACTGCTCGATTTCGACCGGGTAGATGTTCTCGCCGCCACGCAGGATCAGATCCGATCGGCGGCCGGTCAAGCGCAGCCGGCCCTGTTCGATGACGCCGAAATCGCCGGTGCGCAACCAGCGCTCGGCATCGATCGCTGCCGCGGTGGCTTCCGGATTGCGCCAGTAACCCAGCATGACGAAGGGGCTGCGGACGTAGACCTCACCCTCGACGCCCTCGGGAACCGGAGCCCCGTCGGCATCGCGGATCTCGAGTGCCACGCTGATGATCGGCCGGCCCAGGGTGCCGGGGGATTCGGCGAGGTCGGCGGGGGTCGCGACGGCGACGGCGGTACTGCATTCGGTGAGACCGTAACTGTCCACCAGGGCGTCGGCGGCGAACGGAACCTCCTCGCGCAGACGCTGTTTGAACGCCGGTGAGGACGGCGCCGAGGCCAGGGCGAACGCGGTGAGCGAGGAGGTGTCGTAGCGTCCGATATCGCCGTGTTCGAGAAGCCGGGAGGCCATCGTCGGCACCGCACCCCAGTTGGTCACCCGTTCCTTCTCGATCAGGCGCAGAATCCGGTCGGCGTCGAACCCGCCCTGCGGCATGATCACGGCACTTCCGGTGGCCAGCCGCGGCACCACCAGGTTGTGCAGGCTGGCGATGTGGAACAGGGGAGAGGTCAGCAGACAGCGCAGATCCAGCGATGCACCGGGCTCCGGCGTCTTCCCGGTGAACGCGGCGGCGAGTGCGTCGGTGTATTCGAAATAGCCGGTGACGGCCAGCAGATTGCGCTGGGAATGCAAGGCCGCCTTGGGTTTTCCGCTGGTCCCGCTGGTGAACAGGATGACGGCGGGATCGTCCTCCACCACATCGGGGACCGTGGGTTCGGCGCCGGCGTGGGCGGCGATCAGACGCGGCAGATCCTCGTCCATGGTCACCACGGCCGCGGAGGTGTCGATATCGGCGAGCAGTTTCGCCCGCTTCGCGTCCACGACCACCACGGCAGGTTCGGTCAACGCCAGTCCGTACTCGATCTCGCGCGGCACCCACCACCCGTTGAGCCCGACCGCGATCGCGCCGAGGCTCTGCACCGCCCAGAAGGTGATCACCCATTCGACGGTGTTCGCGGCCAGGATCGCAACCCGATCACCGCGCCCCACCCCGTACTCCTCGCGCAGCGCGGCCGCGAGAGCGGCTGCGGCAGCGGCATGTTCGCGATAACTGAGCCGCCGGTCCTCGGTGACGAGATAGTCCCGGTCACCGAAGGCGACCGATGCGGCGAGCAGTTCCGCGACCGCGCGGCGGCGATGCCGCAGCACCGGCATGCGCGCGCCGAGAACCTCCTCCTCGACGAGCTCGAACCGGCCGCCCGGACCGGTCAGCTCCCGCATGACGGCGGCGATATCGGGCATGGACGTGGTGGTCATGGGCGGTCCTTCTGTGTGGAGCATCACAACCACCGCACTGTGTCACGCCCACCGGCCGCAGATGCCGGCGTTTCCGCTCAGCGAGACTCCCGCGCGATTACGCGCGACTCGGCGAGGAGGCGAGCGGGCGACCGCCCGTCCGGACCGCCTGACCGCGCCGCGCGGCCGGTACCTGCCGTCGCCCGCGGGGCTCGGCGGACAGCGCGCGCGAGGTGCGGGCGGCCGCCTCGGCGACCAGCGGGGCGAGTCGCTCCATGGTGGCGAAGTTCGTTTCCCCGCATAGACAGATCGCGGCCAGCGGGCCCTGCGGACCCCGGACGGCGGCGGCCACGCTCGGAAGCACCCGGCCCACCATCGCATTGGCGTACTCGCCGCGGTCGAACGACAGTCCGCGATTGCGGCGGATCCGGTTCAATTCGCGATGCAGGCTCGGCACATCCCATCCCCGGCCCTGCACCGGATTCGACAGCTGCTTACCGAGCAGCGCCTCCACCTCCTCCGGTGGCAACCAGGCCAGCATCGCGCGGCCGCCGGTGGTGAGGTGGGCGAAACTGCGGCGCCCCACATGCGATTCGAGTGTGCGCGCGAACGGCCCGCCGAGTTTGTCCAGGAACACCTCGTCGGCGCCCTCCAGCGCCGCCAGGTGCACCACCAGTCCGGTCCGCAGCTGCAACTCGTGCAGGTGCTCGGCCGCCGCCTCGCGGATCTCGCCGTGCCGGCCGTCGTACCCGCCGAGCCCGAGCGAGCGCCGGCCCAGGCAGTAGCCCGAGGGGGTGTGCTCGAGCCAGTGCAGTTTCACCAACTGGTCGAGGATGCGATGCGCGGTGGAGCGCGGGAGCCCGCTGTGTGTGCAGATCTCCACGAGGCTCAGCCGCGTCGACCGGTGCTCGAACATGTCGAGAATGAGCGTCATCCGCTCCACCATCGATGGCGGCAGGGGCCCGGGTGCCGAAGTGGCCAGTGGCATCGATGCCTCCGATCGTGAGTCGCTTCCATCCTGCCCGTCGAATCTGGGCGAGAACCGGAATTGAAGCCCGAGTGTAGTGACGCCAGACACACCGCGCGATGGCGGTCTGTTCCGTTCGTCCGGTATCCCGCTGACCGGAACGGCGCCCGAACCGGTCTCGCGGAGCTGACAGCGTGGGGTTTTTCGAAGCGAGAGGAGTGGGTGTGCGGCTCGGGGGAAAGGTTGCGATCGTCACCGGCGGCGCGGGCGGCATCGGCCGGGGGATCGTGCGGGCCTTCGCGAAGGAAGGCGCCGAGATCCTGTTCGTCGACATCAACGACGAGGCCGGCCGCGAGCTGGAACAGGAGTTGGCCGGCGCCGCGGTGTATCTGCACGCCGACATCACGCGCGAGGAGAGCGCCGAGCTGATCGTCACCGCGGCGGTCGAGCGGTTCGGTTCGGTGCACGTGCTGGTCGACAACGCCCACGTGTCCCAGCAGGCGCCGCTGCTCGACACCACGCAGGAGATGTTCGATCTGTCCTTCGGCACCGGCTTCTATCCGACCTTCCGATTGATGCGCGCCTGCTATCCGCACCTGAAACGCAATCGCGGTTCGGTGATCAACTTCGCGTCCGGGGCGGGGCTCGAGGGACAGGTCCGGCAGGGCTCCTATGCGGCGGCGAAGGAGGCGATCCGGGCGATCAGCCGGGTCGCCGCCAACGAATGGGCCGCCGACGACATCAATGTCAACGTCATCTCGCCGCTGGCGCTGACCGAGGGCGTCGCGGCCTATATCGAGGCCAATCCGGGCGTCGAGGAGGCCTTGCTCGCGCGCACCCCGCTGCACCGCTTCGGCGATCCGGAAACCGATATCGGCCGGGTCGCGGTATTCCTGGCCAGCGCGGACGCGAAATACATGACCGGTCAGACCCTGATGGTCGACGGCGGTTCCATCAAACTCCGCTGAGGCCGTTCCATCCCCGCCTGCGGACGGACAGGCGGCTATCGTGGGGTTATGGGCGTGTTCGGTGAGATGTTCCCCGGCAAGAAGCTGACCGATGAGAGCAGCGGTGACAGCGACGGGCAGCAGCATCGGCCGCGGCTGGATCTCGACCTGGACGCGGGCGTGATCCGGCTGTCCGGGACGCCGCGGTCGGATGAGGAGTCGTCCGAGTAATCGGTCTGGGCTGTCATTTCGTGGAGTTCGTGCGGAACTGGATCTAGCAATCTAGATTGCTAGCATGTTAGTGTTCTCTCGTGGGTGCCGAGGAAGTCAAGCAGTTCAACGTGTATCTCCCGGTGGAGCTGATCAAGCAGGTCAAATACCGGGCGGTCGAATCGGAGATGTCGCTGTCGGCGCTGGTGGCCGAGGCGCTGCGGGCGTACCTCGGCGCCGAACCGCCGACGCGTGAGAAGGAGAAGTGATATGGCCACCAGAGGTGTCGAGGCGATTTTTCTGGAGACCCACAATTGGGGGAAATCGGCGAAGTTCTTCCAGCAGTTGGGTTTCGAACTGGAATTCGCCACCGACCACAATTCCGGACAGCTCCGCAACGGGGACGGTCCGTACCTGTTCATCGCCGAGGTGCCGGCGGACCGCGAACCCGGAATGCAGGTCGTGCTGAAAGTGCAAGCGGAGCAGGACTTTCCGGCGCCGGTGGAGGTGGTGTCGCCGTTCGCCGACACCCATTACGGAACCCGCGAGATGACCGTGCGCGACCCGGACGGGCGGGTGTGGACGCTGCAGGCTCCCGGTGGTGACCGATGAGCGATACCCGGACCGGTGCGGTGCCCGAGCGCACCGTGGTCCCCGACCAGACCGCCGTGCGGGTTGCGCTGTGGCGCGCGCTGCACGTCCAGCTCGATCCGCCGCCGCATGTGCTCGACGACGAGATCGGCCTGCGCTTGACCGATCCGCCGGCGGGCTGGCGGGAGCGCGGCGATATGGATCCGGTGGGCACCAGCCGCTTCCGGGCGAGCATCGTGGTGCGGTCGCGATTCGTGGAGGATCTGCTCACCGAACAGGCCGGGGTCGTCGACCAGTACGTGCTGCTGGGCGCGGGACTGGAGACGTTCGCGCAGCGCAGACCCGAGATCGCTTCTCGCTTCCGGATTTTCGAGGTCGATCAACCGCAGACGCAGGAGTGGAAGCGCCGGCGCCTGGTCGAGACCTGCTATGAGCTCCCGGACTGGTTGCGTTCGGTCCCGGTCGATTTCGAGAAGGATTCGTGGTTGGAGCGGCTGACCGCGGCCGGCTTCGATCCGGCCCGGCCCGCGATCGTCGCCTCGCTGGGGGTGAGCATGTATCTCACCGACGAGGCCAACCGCGAAACGCTGTCGCTGCTGGCGGCCTCGGCGCCCGGTTCCACGGTCGTCCTGTCCTTCATGCCGCCACTGGAACTGCTCGACGAACAGGACCGAACGAGCCGGGAGTTCGCGGAATCGGGCGCGGCCGCCTCCGGCACGCCGTTCCGCAGCTTCTACGCCCCGGCGCAGATCGTCGCCATGGCCCGGGAGGCCGGTTTCGCTTCGGCGCACCACATTTCGGCGGACGAGCTGAACAACCGGTACTTCGCCGGGCGTCCGGACGGGCTGCGCACCTCGAACGGCGAGGAGTTGCTGGTGGCGACGACCTGAGTCCCGCCTACGATGAGCCGATGGCGAAATCCCAGCGCTTGCACATCGTGCCGTCCCGATTCAGCGTCGACCACCTCCCGGCCGCGACCTTCCCCGAGGACGACGAATGGGTGGCGCTGGTGCGAGCGCCGGAGGGGCTGACGGTCGTCCGCGAGGCTCCGCCGTGGGAGCGGGAGTCGTGCTGGCTCGGGCTGTACGCCGCCACGCCGCGCGAGCTGGACACCTCCGGCGCGCTGACCGCGATCCTGGAACCGTTGGCGCAGCACGGAATTCCGGTGTTCGTCGCCTCGACCTACCACGCGGACCTGGTGCTGGTCCCCGAATCGCGCAGCGCCGCCGCGACCGATGCGCTGACCGAGGCCGGATTCGAGATCGCCGGGGACGCGGGCTGACGACGGTTCAGATGTGGTCGCCCTTGTCGCGGTTGCAGCCGCGGCACAGGATCTGCAGATTCGCCGCACTGGTCGCCCCGCCGCGGCTCAGCGGAATGATGTGGTCGAATTCGAGGTAGTGGGTGGCGCCGCATTCCACACACCGGCCGCCGTCGCGATGCCACACCTCGGCCTTGATATCGGGCGCGATGGACCGGCTGTCACGTCTGCCCGGTGCGACGGTGAGCCGTTTCGCCACACGCAGTGCGCCTTCCATGATCGCGGCCACCAATTCCGGCTCGTCGACATCGAATGCGGCGCCGCCGCGCGCCGAGGTCGCCGCCACCGTCACCCCGGTCTCGGTGGCCGATACGGAAACCGCTCGGGTCCAGGGGATTTCGATACCGGCGTCCGGCCCGATGAAGCGCAGCTTCCGGTTCGAGCAGATCAACCGACCCGGCGACGCGTGCGCCCCGCGGCCCGTCCGTCGGAGGCGGGTGGCGGCGGTGTCGAGGTGGACGCGTTCCTGCGGGTCCAGATGCAGATCGGGCACCGCGATCACCGGAAGCTCGCCCGCCCGTAGCCGGGACAGGATGCGCAGCCGGCGCAGACTGCGGCGCAACTCGTCCACCGACCCGTCGCGCACCCCGAGCGCGGCGACCGTCGCGTCGAATCGTTCCAGTTCGGCGCCGGTGATCGTGCCGTCGGCCAGGGCGAAGGCCGCCGTGCGCTCGAGATGCGCGACGGCGGGTCCGCGCAGGGCCGCGCGGGCGGTATCGGGGTCGATGCGCTGATGGCGGATCCGGGTCCACAGCTCGTCCCAGTCGGGTCCGCTCGGACCGGTGGTGGTCAGGACGCGAAGCGCTCGGATGCGCCAATCGGACAGATAGTCCTCGACCTCGGCCGCACAGGCGCGGCAGAGCGCGGCGCCGAGCAGTCGCCAGCCCCGCCGCCGGCCGCAGCGAGGACAGCCGCGCGGGTCGGCGGGCGGGCGCGCCACCGTCTGGTCGGTCCACCGGGAGCCGTCCCACCAGCGCAGTGACGCCGCATCCGCGGGATCGGGATGCCAATCCGGGCGTTCGTCCTGAGGCGGCGGCATCGGCACGGCGAATCTGGTGCGGTGCAACGACAGTCGCTGCGAGCGGTGCTGCGGCGAATCCGCCAGGGGTGCGCCGAAGGTCGTGAACAACTCCGCGGCGTCGGCATGTTGCGGTCCGCCGCGCACGAACCACCAGCGGTCCTCGGCGCGGCGGAACTCGCCGAACACCGCGGCCCGCGCACCCGGTTCCGCGGCGACGTCGGCACGCGCCACCAGACCCTCGGCATCCTCGACCGACATCGCGAGGCCCGGCAGTGCGGTCAGGGGCTCGTCGGGAGCGGACCCGGTGATCAGGATGCGGACGATCTCCGCCTCGGTGCGGGGCAGCGAGACCGACAGCCGTGCGGTGCCGGGCTGCGGATCCTGATCGACGGTCACCGCCTGGGAGGGATGGCGCGGCGCGTTGAAATACACCACGTCGCGGGCGGAGCGGACCCGTCCGGCGGCGGTCAGCAGGACCGCATGCGCATCCAGCAGCGCCGTCGAACGCCACGAAACCAGTACCGACAGAAGCGAAGTCGGTACCGGCGTGGCGTCGCCGTCGACGGTGGGGCGCATGGTTGTCATCGCCCCGAACTATGCCAGGCCGTCCCGACACGAATCGCGCGGTCGGCGCGGAGCTTTTCGTGACCGTCCGGGTGCGGCACAGTGGAACCATGACGAACCCGAAGGGTGACTCCGGGCGCAAGCCCGGCGGCGCGCGGGTGCCGGGTGCGACGGAAATCCTCGCCGCCGCCCAGGCCGCCGCGCAGGCCGCACAGACCGCCGCGGGCCAGGCCATCGACGCCGCGCAGGTCACCGCCGGTACCGCCTTCGGCACCGCGGTGCGGCTCCCGCCCGCGTCCGTACAGCTGGCCGCGCAACTTCCGGATCTGATCGAGAATCTGGCGACCGCCATCGACCGGCTCAATTCCACCATCGACCGCCTCGACCGGACCCTGGCTCTGGCCGATCCGGCCTTCGCGGCCTACGACCGGCTGCTGCCCCGGCTCGAGGCCGTGATCGCGCTGGGTGAGGACGTGCTCAGCCGGCTGTCGAAACTTCCGGGCATCTCGATGCTGGGCCGCCTCACCGGCCGCGAGGCGGAACCACCGCAACCGGCGCCGAAGTCACGTCGACGCGGAAAATAGATCCGCCCCGCCCACCGGCCGCGGCATATCCGCCGTGGCGATCACCGCCCGAGCCGCGGCGGCGGCCTTGAGCACCATCTCGTGGAATTCCTCGTCGGCATCGGAGTCCAGCACCACCGCGCCGCCCGCGCCGACCCGCCAGCCGCGCTCGTCGCGGACCGCGGTGCGAATGACGATATTGAGATCCGCCGTGCCACCCAGACCCAGAAATCCGATCGTGCCCGAGTAGATGCCGCGCGCCTCGGTTTCCAGCCCGTCGATGATTTCCATGGTCCGCAGCTTCGGGGCCCCGGTCATCGAGCCGCCCGGGAAACAGGCTCGCAGGCAATCGATCACGTCCACCTCGGGACGCAGCCGGCCGCGCACGGTGCTCACCAGCTGATGCATGGTCGTGTAGGTCTCCGCGACCATCAGCTCGGGGACGTGCACACTGCCCAGCTCGCACACCCGGCCCAGATCGTTGCGCAGCAGATCGACGATCATCAGATTCTCGGCTCGCGTCTTGGGATCCAATTCCAATGCGCGACATAGGTTTTCATCGGCTTCCGGGGTGGCGCCGCGGGGAGCGGTGCCCTTGATCGGTTTGGTCTCCACCGTGCGGGTGCGGTCGACCTTGAGGAAGCGCTCCGGTGAGGAACAGGCGATATGGAGTTCACCGAATCTCAGATACGCCGCGTACGGGGCGGGATTGCTGCGCCGCAGCACCCGGTAGACGTCGAGCCCCGGCGCATCGGAGTCGATGCCGGCGCTGTCGGTGAGGTTCACCTCGTAGGTTTGCCCGGCGCGTAGTTCGGCATCGATCGCCGCGATATCGGCCAGATAGCGGTCCCGGCCACGGCTCAGGCGCGAGACGACGGCCTCTTCGTCGGCGGGCAGGGTGAGCGGTTCCGGATTTCGCCGATCCGGCAGTGTCGCGACGGTCGCGCGGGTATCGGCCAGCCAGCGGTGATTCGCCTCGGCCGACTCCGCGTCGGTGACGGCGAGCAGATGGGTGCGGCCCGCGACGTGATCGACCACGACCAGCCGATCGGCGAAGATCCACTGCGCATCCGGATAGGGCGATCGATGTCCGGCCCGCGCACCGCAGTCGGCCTTCATCTCGTAGCCCAGATAACCGACGTAGCCGCCCACGAAATCGAAAGGCACATCGGGGAATCGGATACTCAGCTCACTCAGCCGTGCCGACAGATAGTCGAGCACCGGCCGCGGATCGGTGCGAGTCCCGGATCGATCCTCGATCACACATCCCGCGCCGACCCGATACCGCACCACCTCCGCCAGCGGCCCGGCCGCATCACCGGCGAAACTGAACCGATCCAGGCCCGGCTCCACATGCGAGCTGTCGAGCCAGAACACCGTGGGTGAATCCGAATAAATATGCAGCACAACCGATTCCGTGTCCACGGGGCGATCGATCACCTCGTGCAGAACGGTGAGGGACCGGATCGTGGAACGTCCGGCTGCGGCGTTGCCCGCACGTCCGGCCGCACCGGAATCCGGCTCGGACGCATCAGGCGACGATGCCGACGCGGGGGCGTGGGCTCGCGCTTCCGAGTGGCCAGCCGCGCCGGTCGCACTGCCGTCGGGATCGCGCCTCGAAAGCACGGTCCTCGTATCGGAAGCCGACGGCCCCGCGGTCCGCGCTGAATCGGACGCCTCGGTCGTGGTCTCGCCCGGAGAGGCCGGACCCGCCCCTGTCACCGGTGCGGCAACCACGACCGACGATCGCCGCATCTCCCGACGCGCCCACCACTCGCGCGTCAGCCGCGCGAAATTCCCCAGCAATGCGGCGCCGAATTCGCTGGACACCGACTCCGGATGAAACTGCACACCCCACTGCGGGCGATGGCGATGCCGAACGCCCATCACGACCCCGTCGGGCGCGGTCGCGGTGATAGCCAGCGCGTCCGGCAGCGGCTGGGCGGCGCACAGTGAGTGGTAGCGCACGGCCAGGAAGTCGGCGGGAATGCCGGCGAAGAGGTCGTGACCGTCGTGGCTGATGCGGTCCGGATAGCCGTGCCGGGGTGCGGGCGCCGGAATCACCCGCCCACCGGCCGCCAGCACGATGCCCTGATGGCCGAGGCAGACGCCCAGCAGCGGGAGCTCCGCCCGCTCGATCAGCGTCTGGGAGATCCCGAAATCCCTTGGCACATCGGGGCGTCCGGGCCCGGGGGAGACGACGATGTTGTCGAACCGGTCGAGGTCCAACCCGGCCAGGGTGTCGATCTCGTCGTTGCGCAGCACGAGCGGTTCGGCCCCGTTCACCGTGCCGATCAATTGGAAGAGGTTGTAGGTGAACGAGTCGTAGTTGTCGACCAGCAGCGTGCGCACGGGGGTCCGGGCTTGCACCCCGTGGTCGACAGTGGTCTCGCTCGAATGCCGAGACCAGGACGTACTCATGTGCATCACCGTATCGGGCATCTCGGACCATGCAGTGAGGGCATATGCCTTCAGTTGGCCGGTCGTGGTGGTGCACAATGTGGGGCATGTCTGTGGTGCAACCGGCCGAGGTCGAGCGCGAGGTCGTCGACTTCGCGGCCGTCGGCGAATGGATGGATGAACAGGGCCTGCCCGGCGGTGACTTCGAGGATGTGACCTCGCTCGGTGGCGGCACCCAGAACATCATGCTGCGGTTCCGCCGGGGCGGCCGCGATTTCGTGCTGCGCCGCGGGCCGAAACATCTGCGTCCCAAGAGCAACGACGTCATCCGCCGCGAATCCCGCCTGCTCGGCGCGCTGGCCGGCACCGGCGTGCGCGCCCCGCGAGTGATCGCCGCGGGCGCCGACGAATCGGTGATCGGCGCGGTCTTCTATCTGATGGAGCCGATCACCGGCTTCAACCCGCAGAACGAACTGCCCGCTCTGCACGCCGGTGATCCGGAGGTGCGGCGGCAGATGGGACTGTCGGCGGTCGAGGCCATCGCCCGGCTCGGATCGCTCGACTACGAGGCGCTGGGCCTGTCCGATTACGGCAAGCCGGATGGTTTCCTGGAACGTCAGGTGCCGCGCTGGCTCGGCGAACTCGAGTCCTACAACAGCAACGACGGCTATCCCGGCCCGCAGATTCCGGGTGTGAACCGGGTCGGGGACTGGCTCGACCGCAACCGGCCCGCGCAGTGGCGGCCGGGCATCCTGCACGGCGACTGCCACCTCGCCAACATGATGTTCTCCTACGACGGGCCCGAGGTCGCCGCCATGGTCGACTGGGAGATGTCGACGATCGGTGATCCGCTGCTGGATCTGGGCTGGCAGATCGCCACCCGGCCCGAACCCGGAACCACCGGCGCCGCCCTGGTCGGCAAGCTCGGCGCCGCGGGCGGCCTGCCCACCGCCGAGGACATGATCGCCCACTACGCGAACTTCTCCGACCGCGACCTCGGCCACGCCACCTGGTACACGGTGCTGGCCTGCTTCAAACTCGGCATCGTGCTCGAGGGCACGCACGCCCGGGCCTTCGCCGGCAAGGCGCCCAAGCAGACCGGCGATTTCCTGCACGCCATCACGCTGGAACTGTTCGAGAAGGCCGCCCGGCTCTGCGAATGAGCGGATGTGGCACGGCGTCAGCCGGCGTCGAGCAGATCGGCGACGATGGCCAGATCCTTGTCGCCACGGCCGGACAGGCACAGCAGGATCAGCGCGTCCTCGGCGATCCCGCCCTGCTCGGCCGACTCCAGCAGATATCCCACGGCATGCGCGGACTCGAGCGCGGTGATGATGCCTTCCGTCCGGCACAGCGTATCCAGTCCGCGCAGCGCCACCGCATCGGTCGCGACGGCGTGATCGAGGCGGCCGATGTCCTTGAGATGGCTCAGTTCCGGGCCCACCCCTGGATAATCCAGCCCGGCCGCGATGCTGTGGGTTCGCGCGATCTGACCCTCGTGGTCCTGCAGGACGTAGCTGAACGAGCCGTCCATCTCACCCGGTGTGCCCGCGCTGAGGGTGGCCGCGTGCTCGCCGGTGTGTAACCCGCGGCCCCCGGCTTCCACGCCGGTCAGCCGCACCTGCGCATCGCCGGTGAACGCGTGGAACATGCCGATCGCGTTGCTGCCTCCGCCCACGCAGGCGATGACGTGGTCGGGCAGCCGCCCCGTCGCCGCCAGCAGCTGTGCCCGGGATTCGATGCCGATCCGGCTCTGATGGTCGCGCACCATGCGCGGATAGGGTGCGGGCCCGGTGGCGGTGCCGAACAGGAAATGCGTGGTTTCGGTGTGCGCCACCCAATCTCGCACGGCCTCGGTCACCGCGGCTTTCAGGCGGCGATCCCCGGAACGAACCGCGCGCACGTCCGCCCCGAGCAGGCGCATCCGCACGACGTTGCTCTGCTGCCGGGCCATATCGTCGGCGCCCATGTAGATCACACACGACAGTCCGAGCATGGCGCAGACGGTCGCCACCGCGACGCCGTGCTGCCCTGCCCCGGTTTCGGCGATGATGCGGGTCTTGCCCATCCGCACGGCCAGCAGCGCCTGCCCGAGCGCATTGTTGATCTTGTGGGCGCCGGTGTGCGTCATATCCTCGCGCTTGAGGAAGACCCGCACCCCGGGCACTCCCAGCGCCCGCGCGAGCCGCGGCGCCGCATGCAGCAAGGTCGGCCGGCCGACGCGCTCGCGCAGCAACCGGTCGAGTTCACGGTGATATTCGGGATCCGCCCAGGCCGCTCGATGGGCGTTCTCCACGTCGGTGAGCGCCGCCATCAGTCCTTCGGGAACGTAACGCCCGCCGAAGGCACCGAATCTACCGGGGTCTCGGATGCCGTCCCGAGTGGTGGCGTGGGTTGGCCTGTGTCCGATCACCATTCGCATCCGCGCTTTCTTCTCGCCGTCCGGCTCGGACAGTGTGTGCGATCCGCTCGCACACACGGTCACCTGCCGGCAACGAGTGAGTTAACAGCACGGAAGAGGTCATCGTCAGTGGTGGTAAGTCGGCGCGGGTGGCGAGATCAGCCGCAGCGGAGTAATGCCTCCCGGACGGCACGGGCCCGCGCATCGTCGAGGACGGCGGTGCCGAGGCGGTTCATCACATAGCCGAAACCCAAACCCGTTGCCGGATCGGCGAATCCGAACGAGCCCCCGTAACCGGTGGTGCCGTAGGCGCGCTTGTCGCTGCCGAAACGAAAGCTGCCACAGGATTTGCGGAACCCCAGGTGGTAGCGGCTGCGGGTGAGGAGCACCAGATCGTCGGCGGGCACGTCGTCGACGGTGTCGGCGGTGGCCAGCCGGTCGAGAATGCCCGGTGCGATGGGCAATTCACCGGTGCGTCCGGCCGCTGCGCCGTAGACCCGCGCCAGGGACCGTGCCGTGCCCACGCCGCCCGCGGCCGGGCTCTCGACGCCGAGGAATTCGCGGCGGGTGGCACGTTCGGGCGCGCCGGTGCGGGGGCTGCTCAAGGCGCGATAGGTCAGTCCGCGCCGCAGGAACATCTGAATCGCGATGCGCAGCGGCACGTCTCGCTCGTACCGCAGCACGTCCAGCCCGGAGGTGGACGCGAGCGTGGCGATGCGATCGAGGGATTGTTCCTCCGGCAGTCCGATGAAGAAGTCCAGCTCGAGCGGGCCGGCGAAGTCCTCGGCGAAGATGCGGCCCAGGGTGCGGTGCCGCGGATCGACGCGGCGGAGCAGTTCGCCCTGATACAGCCCGGCGGTGATCGGGTGATAACCCTGCCGGGTGCCCGGGCTCCACAGTGGTTTCTGGTCGGCCAGAATTTCCGCGAGCCGATCCCGGTCGGCCATATCCGACAGCCGCACCACCCGATCCAGCACCGGCAGACCCGCGCGGTGGTCGAGCAGCTGCCGCACGGTGATCGATTCCTTGCCGTGCGCGGCGAATTCCGGCCAGTACTGCGCGACCGGCGCCTGGTAGTCGAGCACCCCACGCGAGACGGCACTCGCCACGGCGAATGCCGTCATCCCCTTCGTCGAGGAGAACACCGGAACCATGGTGTCGCGCTCCCACGGCAGCTGTCCGCGGCGATCGCGGAACCCCGCCCACAGATCCACCACCGGCCGGTCCCCGTCGTAGACGGCCACGGCCGCGCCGATCTCGCCGAATCGGGTGAAGTTGCGTCGAAACGCGTCCGCGACCGGCTCGAAACCGCTCGCCACCTCACCGTGCACCTCAGCAACCTCGCCCATAGTGCAACCGATGGTAACGGTCATCGCTGCGGCGTCGTGCGGTGTCCACCCGGATCGGAAACCGATCAGGCGGCGTGGATCCGGGAGCTGTCCGCGAAGTAGTCGAGGACGGCGCGATGCCACGCCTGCGGCGCCTCGTGCATCAGCACGTGCCCCGCCGCCACCTCGACGTAATCGGCGCCCGGAATCGCCGCCGCCAGCTCACGCGAATTCGCGGGATCGACCAGCAGATCCGCCGTGGCGGCGATGACCCGGGTCGGCACCGTGACCCGCGGCAGATCTGCCCGGGTGTCCACCCGGGCCACCAGATCCGCCTGCGCCGCCGCCCCGCCCGGAACCTGGGCCGCGATCTGCGCCAGATACTGCGCAAAAACCTCGTCCGGCAGCGAATTGGTGAACGCGGCACTGTATCCGGACAGCAGCACCACGCGCGCGAACGCGTCGTGATCGCGGGCGGCGAGCGCTCCGCGCCACAGATCCAGCACGAGCCGGGCCCGATGGTCGGCTCGCGCCAGCCCGGCCGCGAGCACCAACCCGGTGACCCGATCGGGATGACGCACGGCGGCGCGCACCGCCACCGCCGTGCCGAGCGAGAACCCGATGATCGGGAACCGCTCGGCGCCCGCCGCCACGGCCTCCTCGACCAGTGCGTCGGCCAACCCGTCGAGAGTCAGGACGGTGTCGTCGGCCGGATAGTCGGAGCCGATCACGGTGTACCGCTCGGCGAGCAACGGGATCAGAGAACCGAAGTTGGCCTCGATCCCGCCGCCCGCGCCGTGCGCGAGCACGACCGCGGGACCGCTGCCGGTGACCGATGTGGACAGTGAAATGTTCGTCATGGCCGCGACGTTAGGGATTGACATGAGTGTGAAGGTCAAGGCCGGGAGGGTGCGGTGCTGATCGGCGAGCTGGCGAACACCACCGGCGTCAGCACCCGCCTGCTGCGCTACTACGAGGAACAGGGTCTGCTGAGCGCCCGCCGCGACGGTAACGGCTACCGCGTCTACACCGGCGACGCGCCGCAGCGGGTGCATCGCATTCGCGAACTACTCGCTGCCGGACTGCCGACCAGCGCCATCCGCGAACTGCTGCCGTGTGCGACCGCCACGGGCTTGCAGCACTGCGATCACACCCGAAAGATCATGCGGGAGGGCCTTTCTCACCTCGACGCGCAGATCGCCGAGCTGACCCGGCGCCGCACGCTGCTGGCTCGTCAGGACGAGCAACTGGTGGCCGCGCCCTATCGCAACGACGGCCCGGCGTAACCGGACTCCCCGCGGCGGTGGGCTCGGGCCCTTCTCGTAGGCTCGGTGCCGTGCGAGCACTGGAACAGATTCGCGACTGGCCCGTCCGGCACGCCGCGGCGGGCGTCGTCGATACCCATGGCGTGGTCGGCACCGAGGGAGACCTCGATCGAGTGTTCGCCCTCGCGTCGGTCACGAAACCCCTTGCCGCCTACGCGGTTCTGGTGGCGGTCGAAGAAGGTGCGATCGAACTGGACCAGCCCGCCGGCCCGCCCGGCTCCACCGTGCGGCACCTGCTGGCGCATACGGCCGGACTGGCGTTCGACACCACCGTGATCATGGCCGAGCCCGGGCAGCGCCGCATCTATTCCAGCGCCGGATTCGAAGTGCTCGCCGAGTTCCTCACGCGCGAGACCGGAATCGAATTCCCCGAATATCTGCGGCAAGCGGTATTCGAGCCACTCGGAATGAAATCCTCGGTACTGGCCGGATCCGCCGGGCACGCCGCCCGCTCCACGGTGAACGATCTGCTGCGTTTCGCCGGAGAATTGCTGAACCCGATCTTGATATCCGGTGACATGCTCACTGCGGCGACTTCCGTGCAATTCCCGGGCGTCGGCGGAGTACTTCCCGGATACGGATCGCAGCGCCCCAATGATTGGGGTCTGGGATTCGAGATCCGCGACCACAAGACTCCGCATTGGACGGGGGGAGCCAACTCGCCGCGAAGCTACGGGCATTTCGGGCAGTCCGGCACCTTCCTGTGGGTGGATCCGGAGATCGAGGTGGCGTGTGTGGCGTTGAGCGACGAGAATTTCGGCGATTGGGCCCGAGCGGTGTGGCCGACGCTCAGCGATGCCGTCATCGCCGATATCCAGCGGATTCGCGACACGGCCGAAAAGTAACAGCCGTAACATCGGGCACTCCAGTAAACTCGGGCAACGCCTGCGCTCGACGGGATGTTGGGGAAGACGTCCGACGTCGAGGCTGGAGGTGTACAGGTGCGCGCATCTGATCAGTTCGCGGATGTGACGTGTGGTGTGGTGTACATCCACGCGTCACCGGCCGCGCTGTGCCCGCACATCGAATGGACGCTTTCCTCCACTTTGAAATCGCCTGCGTCGCTGCGCTGGACCGCCCAGCCGGCCGCCGCGGGACAACTGCGCGCAACCACCGACTGGGTGGGCCCGGTCGGCACCGCGGGGCGAATTGCCAAGGCGTTGCGGGATTGGCCGGTGCTGCGCTTCGAGGTCACCGAGGATCCCTCCGAAGGGGTCGACGGCGAACGCTACAGTTTCGTTCCCGGCCTCGGATTGTGGACCGGTGCGATGAGCGCCAACGGCGACGTCATGGTCGGCGAGATGCGCCTGCGCGAAATCGTGCGCTCGGCCCGGGCTCGTGGCCGCCACGGCGACATCTCCGCCGATATCGATCGCGCCTTGGGCACCGCCTGGGACGACGAACTCGAACCCTTCCGCACCGGCGGCGAAGGCGCCGAGGTCACCTGGCTCCGTCGCGACGTCGGCTGAGTTCCGCATCGGTCCCGGGAAACACGACGGGTGGCCTCCGCGCGGGAGACCACCCGTAATGTGTTGCCGCCGAGAGCTTTACAGCGGGATGTTCTTGTTGTGGCTGGCCTTGGCCGGCGCCGAGGCCAGCGCGGCGGCAATGGTGGACCGGGTCTTGGCGGGATCGATGACCTCGTCCACGACGCCGATGGACAGGGCCCGCCCGACACCGCCGGCGATGGTCTCGTGTTCGGCGGTGAGGCGCTCGATCAGAGCCTCGCGCTCCTCCTCGGGGGCCTTCGCGATGGCCTTCTTGTGCAGGATGCCGACCGCGGCCTTGGCGCCCATCACGGCGACCTCGGACTCCGGCCAGGCGTACACCGCGGTCGCGCCCAGCGAGCGGGCGTTCATCGCGATGTAGGCGCCGCCGTAGATCTTCCGGGTCACCAGCGTGACGCGCGGAACGCGGGCCTCGGCGAAGGCGTGCAGCAGCTTCGCGCCGCGGCGCACCACACCCTCCCACTCCATGCCGACACCGGGCAGGTAGCCGGGCACGTCGGTGATCACGACCAGCGGAATGCCGAAGGAGTTGCACAGGCGCACGAAACGCGCTGCCTTCTCGGCGGATTCGCTGGTGAGGCAGCCGCCCATGCGCAGCGGGTTGTTGGCGAGCACACCGACCGTGCGCCCACCGAGGCGGCCCAGGCCGGTGACGATGCTGCGGGCGTAACCGCCCTGCAGCTCCTCGAAGGAGGATTCGTCGTTACCGTCCGGCGAGGGGATCTTGTCGAGCAGCTCGCGCACGACCGGCTTGACGTCGTAGGCGCGCTTGGCCGACTCCGGCAGCATCGCCTTGAGGTCCACGTCGCCGTGGGCGGCGGCGGACAGGTCGAATTCGCCCTGTTCGGCGAACATCGAGACCAGGCGGCGGCCGCGGTGCATCGCGTCGTTCTCGTCGTCGGCGACGATATGGCACACGCCGGACTTCTTGCCGTGGGTCTCGGGACCACCGAGGGTGGCCATGTCGACGTTCTCACCGGTGACCGACTTGACGACATCCGGACCGGTGACGAAGACGCGGCCCTCGGGCGCCATGATGACGACGTCGGTGAGCGCGGGACCGTACGCGGCGCCGCCGGCGGCGAAGCCGACCACGATCGAAATCTGGGGGACCAGGCCCGACGCGCGAACCATGGCCTCGAAGACGGTGCCCACCGCATGCAGTGCCTCGACACCCTCGGCCAGGCGCGCGCCACCCGAATGCCAGATGCCGACGACGGGAATCCGGGAGTCGATGGCGGTATCGATCGCGTCCACGATGTGCTTGCACCCGTCGACACCCATGGCGCCGCCCATCACGGTGGCGTCGGAGCAGTACGCGACGGTGCGCACGCCGTCGACCTCGCCGATGGCGGCCAGCACGCCGGACTTGTCGCGGGGGTGGAGCGGGAGGACCGTTCCGGGATCGAAGAAGCGCTGCAACCGACCCAGCGGATCCCGGGGATCGGTCGTGGCGTCCGCCTGCGCGGGGGCCATGATGGTCATCGCGGTCTCTCCTCGAGGGAATGTGGAGTCGCTGACGCGGCTGCGAAGATGAAAATCCCGGTGGGGCTTTTCGACGAGGGGATCTGCCTTGGCCGAAAAGCCCCACCGGGTTCGCTGAAGTTGTCGACAGACGTTGTCGACGAGTCGGATCAGTACCGTCCGAAGGCGAGCGCCACGTTGTGGCCGCCGAAACCGAACGAGTTGTTGATCGCGTACTCGATGTCCTGGCGACGGGCCTCACCGTGCACGACATCCAGGTCGATCTCCGGGTCCTGGTTCTCCAGGTTCAGCGTGGGCGGAACGATGCCGTCGCGAATGCTGAGCACTGTGAGTACCGACTCGAGGGCGCCCACAGCGCCGATCGAGTGGCCCAGGGCGGACTTGGGCGCGTAGACCGAGGCGTGCGTGCCCACGGCCTTGTGGATCGCGTTCGCTTCCGCGGTGTCCCCGATCGGGGTGGCGGTCGCATGCGCATTGATGTGCGTGATGTCGGACTTCGTCAGTCCGGCGGTCTGCATGGCGCGCTCCATGGCACGCGCCGCACCGGCACCCGTGGGATCCGGGGCGACCAGATGGAAGCCGTCGGAGGTGATGCCGGCACCCAGCAGGCGAGCGTGGATGGTGGCCCCGCGCGCCTTGGCGTGCTCTTCGGTCTCCACGACCATCAGTGCACCGGCCTCGCCGAAGACGAAGCCGTCACGATCCTTGTCGAACGGCCGCGACGCGCCCTTGGGGTCGTCGTTGCGGGTGCTCATCGCGCGCATCATGGAGAACGCGGCGATCGGCACGTCGGAGATGTATCCCTCGACACCGCCGGTGACGACCATGTCGGCGTCGCCCATGACGATCATCCGCCACGCGTTGGCGATGCCCTCGGATCCCGACGAACATGCCGAGACCGGGGTGACCACTCCCGCCTTGGCGCCCAGTTCGAGGCCCACGACAGCGGACGGCCCGTTCGGCATGACCATCTGAACGGCCAGCGGCGAGATCTTGCGGTAGCCGCCGTTCTTCAGCTTGTCCACCGAGTCGATGAGCGCGTCGCCGCCGCCGAGGCCGGTGCCGATCGCCACGGCCAGGCGCTCGGGGTCGACCTCGGGGCTGCCGGCGTTCTTCCACACCTCACGCCCCAGCACCATCGCCAGCCGCTCGACATAGGCCATGCGGCGGATCTCGACTCGGCTGAGCAAGGTGTCCGGCGAAACCTTCAGGTGGCCGCCGATGCGAACCGGCAGGTCGTATTCCTCGATGAAGGAATCCTCGAGAACGTCGATGCCGCTCTCGCCGTTGAGGAGTCCCTTCCACGTCGCATCGACGTCACCCGCGATCGACGTGGTCGCCGCCATGCTGGTGACGACGACGTTCGGGAAGTTCCCGTTCAAAGTGGAAGGAGTGGTCACAGTGTCGGCCTTACTGGGCGTCGAACTTGGCCTTGAGCTCGGCGGCCGCGTCGGAGTTCTCGGCCTCGAGCTTCTGGATGTAGGAGACGGCGTCACCCACGGTCTTGAGGCTGGCGAGATCCTCGTCGGGGATCTTCACGCCGTACTTGTCCTCGGTCTGCACGGCGATCTCGACCATCGACAGCGAGTCGATGTCCAGGTCATCGACGAAAGACTTCTCGATCGTCACCTCGGAGGGCTCGATGCCGGTCACCTCTTCGATGATCTTGCCGAGCTCTTCGACGATCTGTTCCTGGGTCAGAGCGGCCACTTGGTGGCTCCCTTCTTGTTCTTTCGTTGGTCCGACGTGAATCGGAGGTCCGATTATTTCTTCGGTACGAGGTGGACGAATGTTTCGTCCTGCTTGCTCACGGTCGCGTCACTGCGAGCCGCGAGGAAAGCTAGCCGGTTGCCGAGAGCTCGACAAACGCGGGGATGTTCTCGGGGGTCTTCAGCGCCAGATTCGGGGTGCCCTTGAGCTCCCGCTTGGCGATGCCGACCAGGGTTCCGGCCGGTGGCAATTCGGCCACCGCGGAAACCCCTGCCGCGCGAACGGTTTCGGTGCACAGATCCCACCGGACGGGCCGGGTCACCTGTGCCGCCAGCTTCTCGATGGCGTCGGAGCCCGAGTCGACCGGCTTGCCGTCGTAGTTCGACAGCAGGGTACGGGTCGGCTCACCGGGGACTATCTGGGAGATGGCTTCGGCCACGGCGTCCTGGGCGGGTGCCATGAACGCGGTGTGGAAGGCCCCGGCGACGGGCAGCGC
This sequence comes from Nocardia sp. MDA0666, assembly GCF_003023875.1. Lineage (NCBI taxonomy): Bacteria > Bacillati > Actinomycetota > Actinomycetes > Mycobacteriales > Nocardiaceae > Nocardia > Nocardia sp. MDA0666. Next base: position 12,126 of record NZ_PYHT01000005.1, on the reverse strand, counting down.
ACGAATCCGCGCCTTCTCCGGCGGGTTCGCGGCCAGTTCCGCCAGCGCATCCAGCCGGCCTGCCGCCACGATCTGGCCGACCGCGTTGCGGTTGGCCGGGACCAGGTCGAGCTCGGCGAGCCGGTCGAGCACGGCGGCTTCGTCGCCACCGAGCACGGCGGACATGCCGGTCGGAACCAGCGCACACGCCTTCGCCATCTCCGCACCGCGGATCGCGGCCAGTTTCACCGCGTCATCGGGGGAGACGACTCCGGCGACGGCTGCGGCGGCGAGCTCGCCGACCGAATGTCCGGCGACGATGGTATCCGCCGGAACCGCTTCGTGCGGAATCTCGGCGAAAGCCAGCAGTGCGGCGGCGACGACCAGCGGCTGGGTCACCGCGGTATCGGTGATCTCCTCCGCGGTGGCCGTGGTGCCGAGGCGGAGCAGATCCAGGCCGGAGGCCTTGGACCACAGTTCGAGGCGGTCACGCGCGCCGGGAAGATCGAGCCATGGCGCGAGCATGCCGGGTGTCTGGGAGCCCTGTCCAGGGGCGAACAACGCGATCACGCCTCTAACAAAACACTGTGAGGGGGCTCTGTGGAGATGTCGGCGCCGATGATGTTTGAGCGACGCTTTTGTGTGGACCCCACAAAACGGCACGTGGGTTGTCGCGATCGACCGCGCCCCGATGTCCGTTACAGGCGATCTTCGTAGAAAGTTGCCGGGGAGTCTTCTGGGGCAGGTGTTGACGATTCGTTACGGGTTCGTGTCAAACGACCCACTGTTGCCGCGATTCGGAGCACATACGCGTCACGCGGATTCATCGGATCCCGGCCCGTGACCTCGGCGATGCGCTTGAGCCGGTAGCGGACCGTATTTGGATGAACGAACAGCTGACGGGCACATGTCTCGACGGCTCCACCGCAATCGAGGTAGGCGTCGAGGGTGTCCGACAGGGCCGACCCGGCGGCGGCCAACGGTAGCACAAGATACTCGTTCAGAGCGTCGACCGCAGCCCGATCCCCGAGCAGTGCTCGCTCGGGCAGAAGTTCGGAGGCGTGCACCGGTCGCGGCGCCGCCCGCCAGCCCACCACGGCCTCCATTCCGGCCATCGCCTCCACCGCGCTGACGTGGGCCGCGGACAGCGTGCGCATGGTCGGGCCGATCACCACGGGACCGTCGGAAAACGCTTCGGCGAGCAGGTCCATCAGGAACGGCGAGGGGTAGCCGGTGTCACCGAGATTGCCGCTGACCACCATCACCAACCGCGAACCCTGCACCACCGCCAGTGCCGCGCGGCCGTGCCGGGCGGCGATGACGTGTACCGAACTCACCACGGCCACTTGATCTTTCGGCGGCGTACCGACCAGCACCGTGGCCGCGGCGGTGGCGTCCCAGTTCAATGTGGCCGCGCGCGAGAGCATTTCGGCGCCGGTGTCGCCGCGCACCACGGCGTCGACGACCAGCGCCTCCAGGCGGGTGTCCCAGGCGCCGCGGGATTCCGCCGCCGAGGCGTAGACCGAGGCCGCGGCGAAACCGAGTTCGCGGCCGTAGCGCAGCACCGCCTCGGTGAGCGCCACCAGCTGGCGGTCGTTGCGGGCCAGCGCCGGCAGCCACTGCTCGAAGAACTCCATCGCGACGCGGACCATGTCGACGGTCTGGCGAAGGGTCAGGCGCCGGGCCAAATCCTGCGGGATCACCTGGAACGCGTCGAGGCTGAAGCGGATATCGCTTTCCGGATCCTGCAACCACTCCAGGAAATTGACCACCGCGGTCTGCACCAGCATCTGCACGCCCGCCCGCTGGGCGGCGTCCAGATCGCCGAAGAACGGTAGCCGGTCCTCCATCGAGGCGATCGCCTCGGTGGACAGCCGCCCGGAGAACTGCTTCACCCGTTTCAGCAGGGTGTCCGGCAGCGGATCGCGGGTTTGCCGATTGGGTGACAGGGCCCCGGTCGGCAGGTAGACCTCATGCTCGGACGACCCCTCGGAAACCCGGCGAGGCCGCGGCGGTTTACGTTCCACTGTTCAATATTCCGTCATCGCGCTGGTCGGTCTCCGCAACCCCCCGGTAGGGGCGCGATTCGCGCCCCTACCGGACCGGTCACGCGAGCTGTTCTTCGCTGCTCATCGATTTCGGTGCGGCATCGACGTCGTCGATGCGGTAGCGGGCCGCGGCCTGCGCGACGACTGCCGGATCGATACCGCCGGTGCGTCCCAGGGCCTCCAGTGCCGCCAGGGCGATGGATTCGGCGTCGACGTTGAACACCCGCCGCGCCGCCTGCCGGGTGTCGGAGAACCCGAATCCGTCGGTGCCCAGGGTGGTGTAGTCGCCCGGCACCCACTTGCGGATCTGGTCCGGCACCGCGCGCATCCAGTCGGACGCCGCCACGAACGGCCCCTGCGCCTGGGACAGCACCCGCGTCACGTACGGCGCGTCGGTTCCGGCGTCCGGATGGCGCAGTGTGTGGATCTCCTTGGCCAGCGCCTCCCGGCGCAGCTCGCTCCACGAGGTCACCGACCACACGTCCGCCTGCACACCCCAGTCCTGCGCCAGCAGCTCCTGAGCGCGCAGGCCGTCGGGCAGCGTCACACCCGCGACCAGGATCTGGGCGCGTACGTCACCCTCGTTGCCCCGGCGGTACAGGTAGATACCCTTCAACAGGCCCTCGACATCGAGGTCGTCCGGCTCGGCCGGCTGCTGATACGGCTCGTTGTACAGGGTGATGTAGTAGAAGACGTTCTCGCCGCCGAAGACGTCGTCCTTCATGACCGGATGGGTTCCCGGCACCTCCGAGGCCAGCGTTCCGCCCGGCCCGAGCTGCGGTCGCCCGCCCCCGTACATCCGGCGCAGGCCGTCGCGCACGATGTGGGCGATCTCGAAGGCGAACGCCGGATCGTAGGAGACCACCGCCGGATTGGTCGAGGCCAGCAGCAGCGAATGACCGTCGTTGTGCTGCAAACCCTCACCGGTCAGCGTGGTGCGCCCGGCGGTCGCGCCGAGGACGAAGCCGCGGGCCAGCTGGTCGGCGGCCGCCCACAGGCCGTCGCCGGTGCGCTGGAACCCGAACATCGAATAGAAGATGTAGAGCGGGATCATCGGCTCGCCGTGGGTGGCGTAGGACGTACCGGCCGCGGTGAACGATGCGGTCGAGCCGGCCTCGTTGATGCCCTCGTGCAGGATCTGGCCGACTTGGCTTTCCTTGTAGGCCAGCATCAATTCCGCGTCGACGGAGGTGTACAACTGCCCGTTGCGGTTGTAGATCTTCAGCGACGGGAACCACGAGTCCATACCGAAGGTACGGGCTTCGTCCGGAATGATCGGCACGATGCGCTTGCCGATCTCCTTGTCGCGCAACAGTTCCTTCATCAGCCGCACGAACGCCATGGTGGTCGCCACGTTCTGCTTGCCCGACCCCTTGCGCACCGAGGCGTAGGGCGCGTCGCCGGGCAGCTGCAAAGGCTTTGCGACCGAACGCCGTTCGGGCAGGTAGCCGCCCAGGGCGCGGCGCCGGTCCAGCATGTAGCCGATCTCGTGCGAATCCATGCCCGGGTGGTAGTACGGCGGCAGATACGGATCGGCCTCGAGCTGGGCGTCGGTGATCGGAATGCGCTGCACATCGCGGAACGCCTTCAGATCGTCGAGCGTCATCTTCTTCATCTGGTGCGTCGCGTTGCGCGCCTCGAAGTGCTTGCCGAGACCGTAACCCTTGATGGTCTTGGCCAGGATCACCGTCGGCTTGCCCTGATGCGCCAGCGCCGCCGCGTAGGCCGCGTAGATCTTGCGGTAGTCATGGCCACCGCGCTTGAGGTTCCAGACCTGCTGATCGGTCAGGTCCTTCACCAGATCCTTGGTGCGCGGATCGCGGCCGAAGAAGTGCTCGCGCACGTAGGCGCCGTCGTTGGCCTTGTAGGTCTGGTAGTCGCCGTCCGGGGTCGAGTTCATCAGGTTGACCAGCGCGCCGTCGCGGTCGGCGCCCAGCAGCGCATCCCACTCCCGGCCCCAGATCACCTTGATGACGTTCCAGCCGGCGCCGCGGAAGAACGACTCCAGCTCCTGGATGATCTTGCCGTTACCGCGGACGGGGCCGTCGAGCCGCTGCAGGTTGCAGTTGATGACGAAGGTCAGGTTGTCCAGACCCTCCAGCGCCGCCACATGGGCCAGACCGCGCGATTCCGCCTCGTCCATCTCACCGTCGCCGAGGAAGGCCCACACGTGCTGATCGGAGGTGTCCTTGATCCCGCGATCGTGCAGGTAGTGGTTGAAGCGCGCCTGGTAGATGGCGTTCATCGGACCCAAGCCCATGGATACCGTGGGGAATTCCCAGAAATCGGGCATCAGTCGCGGATGCGGATAGGACGACAATCCGTGGCCCGGACCGCCGTGGCTGTATTCCTGGCGGAAGCCGTCGAGCTGATCCTCGGTCAGGCGGCCCTCGAGGAAGGCGCGCGCGTAGATGCCGGGGGAGGCGTGGCCCTGGATGAAGATCTGGTCGCCGCCGCCGGGATGGTTCTTACCGCGGAAGAAGTGGTTGAAGCCGACCTCGTACAGCGCCGCGGACGACGCGTAGGTCGAAATATGGCCGCCCACACCGATTCCCGGCCGCTGCGCGCGATGCACCATGACCGCGGCGTTCCAGCGGATCCAGGCGCGGTAGCGGCGTTCGACCTCTTCGTCGCCGGGGAACCAGGGCTCGTTCTCGGTGGGGATGGTGTTGACGTAATCGGTCGAGGTCAACGAAGGAATGGTGACGTGACGTTCACCGGCGCGCTCGAGCAGGCGCAGCATCAGATAGCGAGCGCGGCCGGGGCCTTCGCGCTCGAGCATCTCGTCGAAGGAATCGAGCCACTCGCTCGTCTCCTCCGGGTCGATGTCCGGTAGATATGACGCCACCCCCTCGCGGATCACACGCACCCGCGCACCGGCCGGGCGGGCGGGCGCCGACTGGTGATCGGCGGAACCGTTGCTGCTCGTCGGCTCGGGGTCGGATGCAGAACTTGACGAAATCGGGTGCATCAGGTCGGTCAAAATCAATGCTCCTCGTACAGGGGGTGGACAAGCTGATGGCTCTAACCCCGGGCAGCACCGCTGGTGTGCGGGCCGTCCGTCGCTCACGGTTGGGGCGCACCTCACATCCTTGTCGATGATGCGTCCCAGGTCATCATGTCAGCCGTAAATCCAGTACCGTTCGCTAGGCTGTGACGCTCGTTGCAGCGAAGCTCGCCACAGAACATTCTTTCGACTGCTCGAGAAGCGGGGAGGACGATGAAACTGCTGAACCCACGTGGGTTCGGACTGATGTGCGCGACCTTGGCGGTCGGCACCGGACTGGTGGTGGCAGGATGCTCTACCGCTGTCCACGGTACCGCGACGGTGAACCAGGCGGACGCGGCCGCGTTCCGCACCGAGATGGCGTCGTCCTCGGCCGCGGCCACCTCGTCGAAAAAGGCTGCCGCACAGACGAAAGCCGTCGCCGACAACTGCACACCGTTCCGTGAGACCACCGGCGCCGCGGTGACGAAGTACAACGACTTCGTCGACGCGCACGATGCGAACGCCCCCGACCAGGACGCCAAGCGCGATTCCGCCGCCCAGACCCTCGAGGACGCCGCGCGGACCGTGGAGGGACGGGTCACCGCCGCCGGCGACGCGTTACCCGCGGACCTAGCGCAGAAGTTCACCGACTATGTGAACGCCGCCCGCGGACTGGCCGGCGAATCCCGCAAGATGACCTACACCGCGCCCGTCGGCACGCTCAACGACGCCAGTAAGCGAGTCAACGACGCGCTGAACGCGGTGCGTACCGCATGCCCGGCGCGATAGCCGGGGAACGGATGTCCCGGGGCCGCTCAGGGCGTTGCGAACCGCCTCTGCACGCTTCGTCCCGGGGCATGCATCCGCGACATTTCGGAGGCTATTTGAGCGGATCGGCTTGCGTTGCGGCCGATAACCATGTTCGCTTGCAACTATCTGTTGTCGGGAGTTGAGGAGGACACCACCGTGGTCGCCGCGGCGGACGCGCAGAACTACGCTCAGAAGCTTGGCATTGCCCACGGCATGGCGGTTCAGGAGTTGGGCTGGGACGAGGACACCGCAGACGAGTTGAGGGCGTCTGTCGAGGACGCGATCGGCTCCGAACTACTCGACGAGGACACCGACGAGGTGATCGACGTCGTACTGCTGTGGTGGCGCGACGGAGACGGCGACCTGGTCGACGAACTGATGGATGCCATCGGTCCGCTCGCCGAGGACGGTGTTGTCTGGGTGCTCACCCCCAAGACCGGCCAGCCCGGGCATGTCGATCCCAGCGAGATCGCCGAATCCGCCCCCACCGCGGGGTTGACGTCGACCACACCGGTCAGCCTCGGCACCTGGACCGGCACCAAGCTGATGCAGCCCAAGACGCCCTCGAAGCAGCGCTGATCCACCGCGTGACTATTGTTTCGCACGGGCGGCCGCCGAGTACCGGAACAGCCCGCCGTCGAAGACAGGAGGACTGCGCATGCCGCTCGAAGTGGGTACGGCCGCACCGGATTTCACGCTGAAGGATCAGAACAACCAGGAGGTGAGCCTCGCCGATTACCGGGGCCACAAGAACGTCCTGATCGTGTTCTATCCGTTGGCGTTCACCGGCATCTGCCAGGGTGAGCTGTGCAAGGTGCGCGACGAACTGCCCAAGTTCCAGAACGACAACGCCGAGATCCTCGCCATCTCCGTCGGACCCCCGCCCACCCACAAGATCTGGGCGGCCGAGCAGGGCTACACCTTCCCGCTGCTGTCGGACTTCTGGCCGCACGGCGCCGTCACCCAGGCCTACGGTGTCTTCAACGACAAAACCGGCTTCCCCAACCGCGGCACCTTCGTCGTGGACAAGGACGGAATCATCCGTTTCGCCGAAATGAACGGCCCCGGAGAGCCCCGTGACCAGGCGGCTTGGGAGAAAGCGCTCACTGCACTAGATTCATGAACCGCCGCGCACGGACCCGGTCACCCGGCCCGCGCAGCACACCATCTTCACCGCCGCCCGGCCGGTGAAGTCCGGGCGTATAGCTCAGTGGTAGAGCACTGGTCTTACACACCAGCGGTCGGGGGTTCGAACCCCTCTGCGCCCACTTCATTTTCCCAGGTAGAAGACGTGTCCTCCCCCGATCTCGCGCCCCATACCGGGTGGCCTGAGTCGTGAAGTGGCCGACAAGGGGCCGACGCGCGATGGAATCACTTGACTGCCAGCGAGGTGTTCGACGGGCGCGCGGTGTCACTCGGCAAGCCGATTGCCGAGAAATAGGTATACGCAGGGGTAGTTCTACCGTCGCGGTGGTGCCCGTCGGTGACGAGGCTGGAGTGCGTTCTATCGGTCACGTTGCGGAGGATTCGATGTCTGCACCCACGCTTCAGCACAGGTCTCATATCGGTACGACGGCCTCGGAAGAGGTCTTGATGATTCGGCGTTGCGCGAAATGTGACAAGTTGTTCGCGCCGCTGACGGCGGGATGTTCCTCGTGTGCGTCGGATGTTCTGGAACGGGTGCCGTCGTCGGGTGCGGGTTCGATCGTGTCGTGGCGGGTGGTGGAACGTGCCGGTGCGGGTGGTGTGCTGGCTCAGTCGACGGTCGCGATCGTCGAACTCGACGAGGGTCCATGGGTCTACACCTCGCTGGAGGGAGAGGTGCCGTTGCTCGCGGATCGGCCGGTGCGTGTGCATTTCCAGCCGCCGCGTCCGCGAGACGACAGGTTTCCGGTTTTCGTCGTCTGTGCTGATCGCCGGCACAGCGAATCGGTGACGTCCTCCGGTTCCGACGGACGAGACCGTGCGCCGCGGTGAACCTCGTGTCGCGCGGTGCTACAGCCAGGCATGGGTCCGGACCTCGCTGCAGCAATGCCGACTTCTCGAGAGAGACGGCTATCTCGATCCGCATGCGCGGTCGATAGTCGTATTCGCCATTCATTGGGCGCCGTTCGGCGGTGCCGACTCCAGCGAGTTGCTGGTGCGTTTCGGCGTCGCCAGACGACGGTTCCTGCAGATGTTGCAGGCGGCGCTGGCTCCGGGCCGTACGGACAACAGGGAGACGCGAGGGCTGAAGCAGCATCTGCTGGCAGCACTGGACTACGCATGGAATCCCAGTCGTGACCCCGCCCTCATGGTGGACTTCGTGAACGGCGATCGAGCTTCGTGAAGCCGGCAGCCGGCAGCCGAACGGTTGGTGCCGCGCCTCCGCGCGTCCACGAACACCCCGCTCCTCCCACGTAGGTTCGGGCGTACGCGCCTGTGTGCCGACGGCGGAGGCGACTGCCTCGGCCACCCCGACAGAGCTCGTGGACCGCGACCTGCCGTGGGACGAGGCGCAGCGGGAGTTCATGTGCGAGCATCGGCCGCACGCTCAGCGGTGACCACTGCGGACCGGGATATCAGGTTGCCGCGCCCGGAACCAGGCCCACCAGGCCTCCGTCGACGAGCAGGTCCTGACCGGTGATGTACGACGCCTCGTGCGAGGCGAGGAATGCCACCGCAGCCGCGACGTCCTCGGCTGAGCCGATCCTCCCCGCGACGATATCGTCGGCCACAGCGCTTTGCGCGGCCGCGGGCAGTTCGGACCGCAGCGCGGGGGTGTCGATATATCCCGGGCTCACCGAGTTGACCCGAATTCCCTTGCCGCCCAATTCCGCCGCGAGCGTGCGCGCGAGATTGTGCGCGGCGGCCTTGCTCGCGGAGTACAGCGAGCCGAACGGCATACCGCGGTGCAGTGCCCACGAGGCGTTGATCACGACAGCCGCGCCGGACGACAGCAGCGGAATCGCCTTCTGGATCGTGAAGAACACTCCTTTGAGGTTGACGCCGACCACGCGGTCGAAATCGGCCTCGGTCACCGCGTCGGTCGGCGGGAAGAATCCGATGCCCGCGTTCACGAAGAGCACGTCCAACCGGCCGTACCTGGTCTGGACGGTGTCGAACAGGGCATCGAGAGCGGCGAGATCGGTCGTATCGGCGGCGATCGCGAGCGCCTCCGGTCCGAGATCATCGGCCGCCGCGGCCAGCCGTGCCGGGTCGCGTCCGGTGACGATCACTCGCGCGCCCTCGTCGCGCAACCGCCGCGCGGTGGCCAGTCCCATACCGCTCGTACCGCCGGTGACCAGTGCCGTCTTGCCGTCGAATCTGTTGTGTGCCATGGCGAGAAGCCTGCCGAGGATCGCCCGGGACAACCAGTGCGAGGTCAACGTGGGATTACTACCACCAGGCTATGCGGGTGCGGCCGACCGTTCCGGCGCCAGCAGGCCCAGTCGCTGCTCGGTCCCGGTGCCCGGCCGCGGGTTGTACAGCACCAGATGCAGATCGGGATGGTCCGCGAGGATCAGCGTGGTGGTGTCGAAGTACAGGTCGCCCGCGTCCGGATGGCGCACCGCGTGGACCGCCTGCGTCGGGGCGCCCACGTCGTGCCGTGCCCACAACTCGGCGAATTCGCTACTGACGGTGGAGAGTTCGGTGATCACCCGGTCGAATTCGGGATCGCCCTGCGCCGCATCGGCACGATAGGCGGCGACGACCGCCGGTGCGGCGGCGGCCCAGTGCAGATGCATCTCCCGGTAGCTCGCGTTGGTGAAAAACGAGACGAGGCAGTTGTAGTCGTCGCAGTCGTAGCCGAAGGCCGTGCGCGCCCCATCGTTGACGGCCAGGATGTTCCAGTACCGGTCACGCAGCACCGCAGGCCGCGGCGACCATACCGTCAGCAGATGTCGCAGTTCGTCGGTGACCCGCGCATCCCGATTCCCCACGGCCCGAGGCGGATTCATTCCCGCCAGTACATACAGGTGGGCCTGCTCCCACTCGGTCAATCGCAGTGCTCTCGCGACCGCGTCGAGCACTTCGGACGACACCTTGATATCGCGACCCTGCTCGAGCCAGGTGTACCAGGACACGCCGACCCCAGCGACATTGCGCCTATACACTCCGTCCGTACCGTGGTTGGTATGGCACGGAAATCGGATGACGATCTGGCATGGCTGGCGGAGATCAACGAAGCGTTGGCGGCAGGGTTGGTCGGGGTGGACCCGGTGGAGTGGGTCTACGGGTATGTGCGAATTTCCAGGGATGACAAGGACGGCGCGGAGGGGGTGCGGTTGCAGGCCAAGTATGAGGTGGCGTATGCGGAGCGGAAGGGGTTGCGGCTGGCGCGGATCTTCTGTGACAACGACATGTCGGGCGCGGATCCGGATCGTCCGGCGTTGCGGGAACTGCTCGAGTTGGTGACGTCCGGCCCGGCGAAGATGGTTCTTGCTCGTGATGTGGCACGGTTGACACGCGATTACGACTTGGGCAACGAGCTGATGAAACTCGGCCGGGACGAGGGTGTGCGGTTCGTATTCATGAAGGACCATGAGTACGACCTGACCACCGGCGCGGGCAGGAAGAACTTCACGGTGAAGGTGGCCGAGGCGGCGGAGTACCGGGAGGTCAACACCGAGAATCTGCTGGACCGGATGACTGAGGAAGCGGAGAAGGGGGTGATGCAGGGGGGTTCACGCCGGTTCGGATACGGCAAAGTTGTTGGCACGCATCCGATTACGGGCGCCGAGATCCTGGATCGGTATGCGCTGCGCGCGGAGGAGGTCGCGGTACTGCGCGAAGGCCGGGACCGGGTGATCAACGGCGAGTCGCAGACGGCGATCATCACCGATTGGAACGCGCGCGGGATCACCACGTCCGAGGGTGGACGGTGGCGGGTGGGCAAACTGTCGCAGCAGCTGCTGCTCGAGGCGTATGTGATCTACGACCTGGGTGAGCACACCGACGCGACCGGTGCCCGGTGTGGGTGCCTGGACAATCCGCAGGGCAACGGTATTCGCGTGCACGCCCGCACCGGTACCCGCCATCGCGCCCAGTGGCCGGGCATTTTCACCCGTGCCGAGCACGAGGCGATGCGGGCGGCGTTGATCGCGCACCGTCGCGGCAAGGATCCGGAGCGGCCCCGGCAGCGCAACGGCGAGTACTGGCTGACGGGGCTGGCCCAGTGTGGCGGGACTTGGAAAGCGGGCACCGAACGGGCGGGTGAGTATTGCGGGCAGTGGCTGGTGGGCTCACTGATCGAGCGAGAACGCAAGCACGGCACCATCGTGCAGCGCCGCTACGGGTGCCAAGCCACCGACTCCGCGCGAGTGCGGTGTGGCTGCGGGCGGGTGTTCCGTGACGCTGGCGCGCTGGAGATGTATGTCGCGCAAGCGGTGATCGCCGAATACGAGAACCCGGAAATCCTGGCTCGTTTGGATCGCGGCAACGACAACGCCGCCCGGATCGCGGAGTTGCAACAGCGGATCGAGACCACGACGGGGAATCTGGACGCCGAAACCGACCGCCGCACCGAAGTGTTGACCGGCGCGCGGGACGCCGACGACTTGCGGGTGATCGAACGCACCATCGCGGGTCTGAAACATACATTGAAAGATCTTCGCAGCGAGCAGAATTCGCTGCGGAGCACGCAAGCGTTGGCCGTGCTGGCCGACATCGGGTCCACACCGGGCGAGCTGCGCAAGGCGTGGGACACGAAGGGGTCGCGGTGGCGGCACGAGGCCGCTGCGCGGCTGATCGAGAAAGTGATCGTCAAACCCGCGCGCGTGTATGCCGCCAAATGGGAGGACCAGAACGGCAAGCTATGGCGATTCGATGAGTCCTCGGTCGAAATCTTGTGGCGCGACCTCGGCTAGACCCGGACCCGTTACGCACGGACGCGGACCTCGGTAGGCCGGGAAAGCAACCCGGCCCGCCGAGGCCCGCGTCTGTTCGGTGTTCGGGGTCAGGCGGCGCGGCGATCGTTGTCGCGGTCTTGGTCGCGGTCTGGGGGAAGGGTGGCGAGCGTGTTGCGCAGGAACAGGGCGAGGGATTCGATCACGGCGGGGTGCTCGATCCGGGGCGGGAGTCCTTGCCGCAGGCGGCTCTCGGCGACCAGGCGGCGGGTCTGCTCACTGGTCGGCCCGACCCACATCCGCCCCGTAGGCGGGGGCTGTGTGCGGCGCTGGCGGCGTGTCGGCACGGCCGGGGCTCGTTTCCGCCGCAACGGGGTCACTGTCGCGTCCGTGGCGTCCGGCCGGGCGGCGGGGGCGCTGGCGTCGGTCGGCTGGGTGCGAGGGTTGGGGCGGTCGCTGTGGTGGGCGGTGG